>DASZEJ010000131.1:0-33411 GCA_035940955.1 Solirubrobacteraceae bacterium | reverse complement strand
CCGCGCCGGCGGCGACGACGAGCCGGGAGCGGCGGCGGCGGCGCGCGGGCGCGGCGACCGGCCGCTCGGCCTCCCGCGGCGCGGCGAGGATCCGCTCCAGCGCCGCGCGCGCGGCGGGCGCGTCGGGGTCGAAGGGGTCGGCGTCCGGCCGCGTCGCGCGCAGCAGCGCGACGGCGTCGGGGCGGGTGTCGGTCTCGGTGGTCATGGTCGTTGTCCTCTCAGGCGACATGGGTCAGTCCGGCGGTGCCGCGCCGGGGCTCGGGGTCGGCGAGCGCGGCGGTCAGCGCGCGCTGGAGCCGGCGGCTCGCGCGGTGCAGGCGGGCGCGCGCCGCGACCGGGCTGCAGCCGGCGACGACCGCGACGTCGCGCGGCGCCAGCCCGTCCCAGTGCGCGAGCAGCAGCAGCTCGCGGTCGCGCTCGCCGAGCGACGCGAGCGCGATCAGCAGCGCGCGCCGCTGGCCGGCGCGCTCGAGCGCGTCGCCGACCGCGTCGGCGGCGGGCGTCGCGGCGACCGCCCCGAGGCGCTCGGCGAGCCGGCCCGAGCGCTCGCGGGAGCGGCGGTGGTTGGCCAGGCACTTCGCGGCGGTGGCCAGCAGCCACGGCCGCTCGTGCTCCGGCACGTCGCCGAGCCGCCGCCACGCCACGACGAACGTCTCCGCGGCGACGTCCTCGACGGCGTCGGCGTCCGTGCGCGCCGCCAGGTAGCGGCACACGGCCCGGTAGTGCGCGCGGTACAGCGCGCGGAAGGTGTCGGCATCGTCCATCGCAGACCAGATGTGCGGCAGGGCCCGTTCGTGACGCGCGCCGCCGCGTCCGCGCCAGCCGCCCCAGCCGCCTACCGCCGCGCGTTGGGCCGCAGCGCGACGTCCGACACCGGGCCGAGGTGGCCGAGCTTGTCCGGGTTGAGCATCGAGTGGACGCGCTGGACCCGGCCGCCCGCGACGTCGAGCGACACGACGTTGACCAGCCGGCCCTCGCCGTCGTGGGACCGGAACCCGGGCTGGCCGTTGACGCAGGCGGGCCGCAGCTCCACCCCGGAGCGCTCCGCCATGCGGTGGAACGTCACGAGCGCCTGCGCGACGCTGGGCGCGCCGACCATCGGCCTCGGCAGCGAGCGCGCCTTGCCGCCGCCGTCGCCGACGAGCACCGCGTCCGGCGCGAGCAGCTCGACGAGCCCGTCGAGGTCGCCGTCGCGCGCCGCCGCCAGGAAGCGCGACGCGAGCGCCTCGCGCTGCGCGAAGTCGGGGTCGAACCGCGGGCGCTCCTCCTCGATCCGCCGCCGCGCCCGGCTGAGGATCTGCCGGCAGTTCGCCTCCGTCTTGCCCAGGATCTCCGCGATCTCGGAGAACGGGTAGTCGAACGCCTCCCGCAGCACGAGCACGGCGCGCTCCTCCGGGCTCAGGCGCTCGAGCAGCACCAGGAACGCGATCGAGATCGTCTCCTCGTCCTCGACGTCGCGCAGCCGCTCGTCGTCGACCAGCGGCTCGGGCAGCCACGAGCCGACGTACACCTCGCGCCGCCGCCGGGCCGAGCGCAGGGCGTCGATCGCCAGCCGCGTCGTCACGGTGGTGACGAACGCCTCCGGGTTCTCCACCCCGCCCGCGCGGTGCAGGCGCACGAGCGCCTCCTGGGCCACGTCCTCGGCCTCGGCCGCGCTGCCGAGCATCCGGTAGGCGATGCCGAACGCGAGCGGCGACAGCGGGGCGAGCTCGGTGGCGGGCACCTGTCACAGCTTGGCAGCGTCCGCCGTCGAAGGGGCATGAAGATCTTCCTCGCAGGAGCCAGCGGCGCGGTCGGCCGCTCGCTCATCCCGATGCTTCGCGAACATGGACACGAGGTCGTGGGCACCACCCGCACGCCGCAGAAGGCCGACGCGCTGCGCAAGCTGGGCGCCGAGCCGGTCGTGCTCGACGCGCTGGACCGCAGCGCCGTGCTGCGCGCGGTCGCGGCGGCGGAGCCCGACGCGATCGTCCACCAGATGACGGCGCTCTCGAACCTGTCCGACTTCCGGAAGTTCGAGCGCGAGTTCGCCATGACCAACCGCCTGCGGACCGAGGGCACCGACAACCTGCTCGCGGCGGCGAAGGCGTCCGGCGTCGAGCGCGTCATCGCCCAGAGCTACGCCGGCTGGCCCTACGCCCGCACCGGCGGCCCGGTGAAGACCGAGAACGACCCGCTCGACTCCGACCCGCCGAAGCAGATGCGCACGACGCTCGACGCGATCCGACACCTCGAGCAGTCGGTCACCGGGGCTGGCGGCGTCGTCCTGCGCTACGGCGGCTTCTACGGGCCGGGCACCGGCATGGCGCCCGGCGGCAGCCAGTGGGAGACGGTCCGCGCCCGCAAGTTCCCGGTCGTCGGCGACGGCGGCGGCGTGTGGTCGTTCACCCACGTCGAGGACGCCGCCACGGCGACCGTCGCGGCCCTGGAGCGCTGGACGCCGGGCGAGGTCTACAACGCCGTCGACGACGAGCC
The DNA here is from genome assembly GCA_035940955.1 of Solirubrobacteraceae bacterium. GTDB lineage: Bacteria > Actinomycetota > Thermoleophilia > Solirubrobacterales > Solirubrobacteraceae > CADCVT01. The sequence continues at coordinate 30,936 of DASZEJ010000131.1, read as the reverse complement.
CGCGCGCGTGAGCGAGTGGCTCCCGGCGCTCGCGGCGGCGATCGGCGCCAAGCCGCCGCGCCGGATCCCGCGGTGGATGGCCCGCCCGATGGGCGCCCACCTCGTCGTGATGATGTGCGAGGTGCGCGGCGCGTCGAACGGCAAGGCGCGCACGAAGCTCGACTGGACGCCGCGCTGGCCGACGTGGCGGGAGGGCTTCGAGCGCCTCGGCGCCACGAAGGCCTGACCACCCCGGCGGCGCGGTTGACGGCCGCCCGGGGCAGAGATATCGTCACCTGGTGATTTCCCCAACCCGCCCGGGGCGATGGTGACCGAAGAAGGTCACGGACAAGACGCGATGGTCCGGTGGGCAGGTGGGGCCCACCGGGCCTCGCGTCGGTCTGAGTCCCGGGTTCACGAGCTGTCTTCCGGCGCCGGAGCTGCCTCTCCTCGCACCTCCCCCTCCGGCGCCGGAAGCAGTACCCGGCCGGGTCGCCATCAGCCGCTGGCGCAGCGTCAGGCGGCGAGCGCGCGAAGGCGTTCGAGCGCGTCGGCGGCGGCGGCCTCGGCCGGGAAGACCGGGTAGAGCACCTCCTCGATCCAGCCGTCGTGGACGATCAGGGTCAGGCGCCGGAGCAGCGTGACGCCGGCGACGGTGAACGTCGGCAGGTCGATCGCCGTGGCGAGGCGCAGGGCCGCGTCGGAGAGCAGCAGGTACGGCAGCCGCAGCCGGGTCGCGGCCTCGACCTGCTCGCGCGTCGACTGCGTCGACAGCCCGAGGACCGTCGCGCCCGCCTCGGCGAGCTCGCGGTGCGCGTCGCGCAGCGCGCACGCCTGCGCCGTGCATCCGCGCGCGCCGGGCAGGGCGTCCCACGCGGCGTCGCCGCCCGGGGCCTGCTCGCCCGGGCGGGCGATGCGCGGGTGGGCGAAGATCGCCGCCCATCCGCGGAGCGCGTCGAGCTGCACCGCCGTGCCGTCGGTCGCGGGCAGCCAGACCGCCGGCAGTCGCTGGCCGCGCAGGTGAGCCGCCCCCCCGTCGTCCACCGGGCGCTTGGCGGCCGCCGCGCTCATGGGCCGAAGGCGTCGCGGGCCGCGTCGACACCGGTGCGCTTCTGCTCGGCCCAGCCCTCGTACGTGCCGCTCTCGAGCAGCTCGCGCGCGGCCCGCACTGCCGCGCCGTAGGCGACGAAGGCGAAGCTGCCGCCGACGGAGACCCGCGCGGCGCCGGCCTCGGCCAGCTCGGCGACCGGCGGCACGCCGCGGCCGGCCAGCACGTTCACGGGCCCGTCGACGGCGTCGATGAGCCGGCGGACGTCCTCGATCCGCCGCAGCCCGGGCGCGTAGAGCGCGTGCGCCCCGGCCTCCCGGTAGGCGCGCAGCCGGGCGATCGTGTCGTCGAGGTCGTCGCGCCCGCGCAGGTGGTTGTCGCACCGGGCGGTCAGCACGAACGGCGCGCCGCTCGACCTGATCGCCTCGACCGCGGCGGCGACGCGCTCGGTTGCCGGCCCGAGCTCGTAGATCGGGTCGGCGGCGTCGCGCGTGAAGTCCTCCACCGAGCAGCCGGCGAGCCCCGCCTCGATCGCATGGCGCACCGTCTCCGCGACGCCCTCGGGCTCGCGGGCGAAGCAGTCCTCGAAGTCCCCGGTGACCGGGAGCCCGGTCGCCTCGGTCAGCGCGGCGGCGTGCTCGATCGCCTCGTCGCGCGAGACGCCGCCGTCCAGGCGGCCGAGCGCCGCGGCATGCCCCGAGCTGGTGGTCGCCAGCGCCTGGGCGCCGAGCGACTGGAAGAGCTTGGCCGAGCCGACGTCCCACGCGTTCGGCAGGAGCACCGGGTCGCCTGGCCGGTGCAGCGCCAGGAACCTGCGGGCCCGCTCGGCCTGCTCGCTCACACTGATCCTGCCTGCAGCTCTTCCTCGAGGGCGACGGCGTCGAACCACGCCTCCTCGGCCGAGGGGATCCCGCGCTCGCGCAGCGCGGCGAGCACGCCGGCGTCGTCCAGCGTCGTCGCGAGGTCGGCCACGGTCTCGGCGTCGACGCCGAGCCGCGCCTGGCAGGTCTGGTCGATCGGGCAGGGGTACATGTAGTCGCCGAGCGTGCCCGCGCGCGAGGCGCGCGCCTTGTCGAGCATGCGGGGCACCCACGCGTAGCCCTCGAGCGTCTCGTCCATCGGGCGCGGAGACTCGACCGCGAGGTCCTTGGCGACAGGGGCGGTGCCGTTCGTGGTCATCGCTCGATGATATCGGCATGCTCGGCGGACCGAAAGTCCACCTCGAGGAGCGTCTCGCGCCCGTCGAGCGGCATGAACGTGGCCACGACGGCGTCGTCGAACACGTCCACCCGCGTGACGCCGGTGCCTCCCCGCAGGCCGCGGAAGACCTCCCGCGGCGCCCCGACGTCCGTCGCGTAGGCCAGCGACGGCGCGCCCCACACGGGCACGCCGCCCAGCGCACCGCACCCCGCGTGGTGCGCGTGCCCGGCGAGGATCATCCGCACGTCGGTCCCCGCGATCGCAGCGGCCAGCCGGCCGGGCTCGCGCAGGCCGCTGTCCGACACGAGGCCGACCGGCGACGGCAGCGGCGGGTGGTGGAGCGCGAGCACGGTGCCGGCGGGCGCCGGCCCGGCCAGCTCGGCCCGCAACCACGCCAGCTGGGCGTCCGTCAGCTCGCCGTGCTCCTCGCCCTCGACGCTCGTGTCGAGCGCGACCACGCGCGCGTCGCCCACCCGCACCGCCGCGTCGAGCGGCCCGCTCGCCGGCGGCTCGCCCAGCAGGTGCTCGCGCAGGGGCGCGCGCGCGTCGTGGTTGCCGGGCACGACGACGAGCGGGACGCCGAGCGCGCGCACCGCCGGGTCGAGGAGCGCGCGCACGGCGCGGTACTCCTCGGGCGCCGCGCGATCCGCGACGTCCCCGGTGAGCACGATCGCGTCGGGGCGGCGCTCCATCGCGTCGACCAGCGCGAGCGCCGCGCGCAGGCGGTCGAGCGTCGCGACGCGGCCGAACAGCGGCGCCTGCGCGTCGTGGTGCAGGTCGGAGAGCTGCACGAACGTTTGGCGCAAACGCGTCACAACGAAGTCAGCACGCGATGATATCGTCCGGTCATGGGCTTGTTCGACGTCGTCGCCCGGCCCCTCGCGGCCCTGGGCCTGGCCGTCGTTCGCAGTGGGCCGCACTATGACGGCCGCCGCGTCGAGCGGACCGCTCGCACCACGATGGTCTTCTTCCGAGCCGCCGACGCGGTCGTCCTCTCGGTCGGCGGAGCGCTCGACGGCACGAGCGCGCCGGAGGTGCTGAAGGCGGTGCGCGACCTCCTCCGCGACCACGCCGCCGTCGAGATCGACCTGTGGCACGTCGACGACATCGACGCCTCGGGCCTGCGGATGCTGTTCGACGCCGAGGCCGTCGCGTCCGAGCGCGGCCGCGCGTTCCGCATCCGCCGCGACCGCAGCCCGGCGGTCGAGCACCTGCTCGCCGGCCTCGGGCTCGACGAAGAGCCGCTCTTCCGGCGCTGATGGCGGGCGAGGTGACGGAGCGGGGCGCCGCCGAGGCCGGTGCCGGCGACGCCGCGGTCCTGCAGCGCGCGATCGAGGCCGCGCCGGGCGTGTTCGGAACGCTCGCGACGGTGCGCAGCCGCCGCGTCGGCGCGGGGTACCGCGTCGACTCGGGCGCCGAGGAGGCGCACCCGGTCACCGGCCGGGCGATGCGCCAGGGCGCGGGGCCGCACGCGTTCGTCTCCGAGCTCGAGCCGCAGCCGCTCGCGCTGTGGGAGGAGGCGCTGCTCGCGTGGGCGGCCTGCGGGCCGAACGGCCTCGTCGCCTGGGACGTCTCGATGGACGGGGGCTTCAACCAGATCGTCAGCGCGCTCGGCCGCACCGCGCCCGAGCCGAACAACACGCTCGCGACCGACCTGGTGATCGTCTCGGACGGCGGGACGTGGCTGTACCGGCCGGCCCCCGAGCTGACCGGCCCCGCGATCGCCGGCACGGACCCCGCCCGCCTGGCCGAGCAGGTCCTCGAGTGGTACCGCGACGGCCGCACGCGGCTCCTCGACGGCCGGCCCGACGTCGACTGGGCGATGCGCGAGCCGGGCGCGCCCAACGCTCCCCTCCACGGCCCGCACCAGTTCAACATGAACCGGCCGGGCTCGGTGTGGCTGCTGCCGGTCACCGACGCGGGCTCCCTCGGCAGCGGCATGGTCGACCTGTTCGCCACGCGGCACGCGTACCTCGTCGACGACTTCGCCGACGGCCGGCCCGCAGGGCTGGAGGAGTTCGTCGGCGAGGGGCAGCTCGAGCGGCCGGTCCCGCTCAGCGCCTACGAGCAGGGCGTGCTGACGAACGAGATCTACCCCGCCGGGTGCGTCGTGCAGAACGTCCGGCTGGCCGCGGAGGCGCTGGGGCTCGGCACGTGGGCGTTCTCGGGCCACGACGCGGCGATCCTGTTCGGCGCGCGCCCCGAGCTCGCGCGCGGGCTCGGGTTCGAGGTCGCCGAGCGCAACCCGCGCGCGCCGGTCGCCGCCGGCGCGCTCAAGGTGTTCGGCAAGCCGGGGGTGAAGGAGGCGACGTTCGTCCCGAGCCCGCGGTTCCGCTCCCCCGCCGCGCTCGTCAGCCACTGGTACGACCAGCGCCACGGGCGCGGCGCGTGGGCCAGCCCGGGCGCGGACAACCCGATCGCCGCCGGGCGGACCGCCTGGCGCGAGGACCGCGCGGAGCAGATCGCCGGCCACCCGCTCGCCGAGCCGCCGTCGTGGGCCTGGCGGGCCGCCGAGCGCCACATCGCCTACTGCGTCGAGCGCTACGGGCAGTGGCCGGTGTCGTTCAACCCGATGCAGGCCGGGTTCGGCGTCACCGTGCACCACGTCGACACCGCGTTCTACGACCGGCACTACCGCCCGGGCCTCGTCACGCCGGCGATCCGCGAGCATCACCGGCGCTGGCATGACCACGTCCGAATCCCGCGAGACGGCGAGCGCCCGAGCTGACACGCTCCAGCGCGTGCCGCTGGAGCTCGAGCACTGCTACCGCATCACCGAGGCGCAGGACCCCCGCTTCGACGGCTGGCTGTACTGCGGCGTCACGTCGACGGGGATCTACTGCCGTCCGAGCTGCCCCGCGCGCACCCCGAAGCGGGAGAACCTGCGGTTCTACGCGACGGCGGCGGCGGCGCAGGCCGCCGGGTTCCGCGCGTGCAAGCGCTGCCGGCCCGACGCCGTCCCGGGGTCCCCGGAGTGGGACGCCCGCGCCGACGTCGCCGGCCGGGCCATGCGGCTGATCGCCGACGGCGTGGTCGACCGCGAGGGCGTCGCCGGGCTCTCGCGGCGGCTCGGGTACTCCGAGCGCCACCTGCACCGCCAGCTCGTCGAGACCGTCGGCGTCGGGCCGCTCGCCCTGGCGCGCGCCCGCCGGGCGCGGACGGCGCGGCTGCTGCTGGAGAGCACGGACCTGTCGATCACCGACGTGGCGTTCGCCGCGGGCTTCCGCAGCATCCGGCAGTTCAACCTCACGATCCGCGAGGTGTACGCGGAGACGCCGCGCGCCCTGCGCGAGCGGCGCGGCGCGCGGGGCGCGTCCGGGGAGGACGGCGCCATCGTCGTGCGCCTGCCCTCGCGGGCGCCCACCGGCACCGCCGGCGTCCTGCGGTTCCTCGCCGCGCGCGCGGTGCCCGGCGTCGAGGAGATGACCGAGGAGGGCGCCTACCGGCGCAGCCTGCGCCTCCCGAACGGGGCCGGCGTCGTCGAGCTGGCCGCCGACGGCGACGACGTGCGCGCGCGGCTGTGGCTCGACGACGTCCGCGACCTCGCCACGGCGCTCGAGCGCTGCCGGCGCCTGCTCGACCTCGACTCCGACCCGCACGCCGTGCGCGAGGCGCTCGAGGGCGACGCCGTCATCGGCCACCTCGTCCGCGAGGCGCCGGGCCTGCGCGTCCCGGGCCACGTCGACGGCGCGGAGCTGGCGATCCGCGCCGTCCTCGGGCAGCAGGTGTCGGTCGCCGGCGCGACGACGAACGCCGCCCGCCTCGCGGCCGCCTTCGGCGAGCCGCTCCGCCACCCCGTCGGCGGGGTGACGCACCTCTTCCCCGTTCCGGAGGCGCTGCTCGACGCGCCGCTGGCGCTGCCCGGCGCGCAGTCGCGCACGCTGCGCGGGCTGTGCTCCGCGCTCGCCGCGGGCGAGCTGGCGCTCGGCCCCGGCGCCGACCCGCACGAGGCGGAGCGGCGCCTCGGCGCGCTGCCCGGCATCGGCCCGTGGACGGTCAACTACGTCGCGATGCGCGCGCTGCGCTGTCCCGACGCGTTCCTCGCCGCGGACCTCGGCGTGCGCCGCGCCGTCGAGCGCCTCGGCCACCCCGGCGACCCGCGGTCCGTCGAGCGGCTGTCCGAGCGCTGGCGGCCGTACCGCGCGTACGCCAACCAGCACCTGTGGGCGGCGTCCGCCGCCCACGTCGCGGCCCGCGCGGCGCCGGCGGCCCTCGCCGCCTGACAGCCCGCAAGTCCCCGTCCCGACCTCGTCCCCCGATCCGCCGGCCCCGCCGGCGCAGGAGGCCCCATGCCCTCAGCCACCGCCGCCCGGCTCCCGCTCGCCCTCGCGTGCGGCGCGTCGTTCGTCGCGCTCCTCGACGTCACGCTCGCCAACCTCGCGATCCCCGACCTCGCGCGCGAGTTCGAGGGGCAGGGCGTCGCCGGCCTGTCGTGGGTCGTCACGGCGTACACGGTGCCGTTCGCCGCGCTCCTGGCCCCCGCCGGGCGCCTGGCGGACGTCGTCGGCCGCCGCCGGCTGTTCCTCGCCGGCGCGCTCGCGTTCACGGCCGGGTCGGCGGTCGCGGCCGCCGCGCCGTCGTTCGGGGTCCTGGTGGCGGCGCGCGCGGTCCAGGGCGCCGGCGCGGCGCTGCTCCTCCCGGCCTCGCTCGCCTTCGTGCTCGCGGACACGCCCCCCGCCCGGCGCGCCGCCGCGATCGGGCTCTGGAGCGCGGCCGCCTCGCTGGCCGCGGCGACCGGCCCGGCGATCGGCGGCGTGCTGGTCGGCGCCGCCGGCTGGCGCTCGCTGTTCCTGGTCACCGTGCCGATCGGCGCGGCGCTGGCCGCGGGCGCCGCGCGCGCGACCGGCGGCGCCGGCGCGGGCGCTCGCGTCCCCGACGTCGCGGGCACCGTCCTGCTCGCCGGCGGGATCGGCCTCGCCGTGCTGGCGCTCACCGAGGGCGCGGAGTGGGGCTGGGCGTCGGCGGCGACCCTCGCCGCGTTCGCGATTGCCGCCGCGGCCCTCGCCGCAGCGCTCGCGCGGTCGCGCCGGCACGAGGCGCCGGCGGTCGAGGTCGCCCTGTGGCGCAGCCGCACCTACGCGGCGGCGAACGTCGTCTCGCTGCTCTTCGGCGCCGGGCTGCTCGGGTCGATGTTCGCCGCGGTGCTGTTCCTCACGGCGTTGTGGGGCTACACGCCGCTCGAGGCGGGGCTGGCGATGACGCCGGGCGCGCTGGCCTCCGCCACGGTCGGCATCGCCGTCGGTCGCAGCGCCCGCCGGCCGTCGGCCCGCGCGCTGGTCGTCGGCGGGACCCTGCTCATGGCCGCCTCGGCGGCGCTGATGGCCGCGGAGGTCTCGTCGCACCCGCGCTTCGTCACGGTCTGGCTGCCGGCCGCGCTGCTCCTCGGCGTCGGCGTCGGCGCCGTCAGCGTCGGCGTCTCCACCGCCGCCGCGCTGTCCGTGGGGCCGCAGCGGTTCGCCACGGCGACCGGTCTGAACGTCGCCGCCCGTCAGGTCGGCGGCGCCGTCGGGGTCGCCGGCATCGCGGTCCTCCTGCACGACCAGGCGGGCGTCGAGGAGTTCCGGTCGGTCTACCTCGCGTGCGCGCTGGCGGGCCTGGCGGTGGCCGTGCCGGCCAGCCGCCTCGTCCTCGCGCCCGCGCAGGCCCGCTGAGGCGAATCCGCCGACGACTTCTCCCGGGTGCTATATCATCGTGGGGTGATTTCGGAGCCTGGTGCCGTGATCGCATGACAGCCGGAGGAACCGCACACCTCGACGCCGGAGCGCTCGAGCGCGCGCTCGACGAGCACCTCGCCTCCCACGGCGCCGTGCGCGACGAGCAGGCGCTGCGGGCGGTCGTGGCCACGGCGCTCACGCGCGCTGCCGCGGCGCCTCGACGCGCCGGCGGGGCGCCGCACCCGCACGCCGACGCGCTCGTCCGCGGGCTCCGGCTGACCGGCGACGCGGCGGCGCGCATCGCGACCGCGCACGCCGTGCGCGGGTACTTCGACGGCCTCGTGGCCGCGTGGCAGGACGACCCGTCGCTCGAGCTCGACGAGCTCGTCGACGTCTTCGTCGCGGGCGTCTGGCGCGGCCTCGCGGACGTCGGGCGGTCGAACGGCTCGCGGCCCGGCCGGCCCGCGTTGCACTAGCTACAGGTTTGTAGCCTCGGTGCCGATGACAGCGCGAGATGATCGCGCCCGTTCCCAGGCAGGTCGGCGCGAGCGTCGGCGCGGCCCTGACGTTCGTCGCCTGGGGCAGCTTCGCGGTCCACGCCGGCTTCGTGACGTTCGGGCTCGGTCGCGGCCTGCTGCCGGACGCGTTCTTCGTGGACGTCGTCCACAACACGACGTACGTCTGCGCGACGGCGATGTGCCTGCTCGGCGCGCGGCGCAGCGGGCGCAACCGCGGCGCGATCCTCGCCCTCGGCACCGGGATGCTGCTGTGGTCGGCCGCGAACGTCTCGTGGACGATCTTCGTGCGCCCGCTGGAGGACGCGCCGTGGCCGTCGATGGCGGACGCCGGCTGGCTCGCGTTCTACCCGGCCGCCTACTTCGGGCTCGTCCGGCTCGTCGGCAACTCGGTCGGCAGCGTCCGCCCGACGCTCCTGCTCGACGGCCTGATCACCGCGCTCGCCGTCGCCGCGCTGGCGACCGTGTTCATCATGGGCCCGGTCATCAGCGAGCGCCCGGACGAGTCGCTGGGCGCCGCCGTCACCGTCGCCTACCCGGTCGGCGACATCATCCTGCTGTCGCTCGTCGCCGGCGCGCTGACCGTGATGGGCCGCCACGGCAGCGGCGCGTGGCGGCTGATCGGCGCCGGGCTGGCGCTCTTCGCGCTCGGCGACGCGATCTACGCGCACATCTCGGCGACCTCGTCGTACGAGAGCGGCACGCCGCTCGACCTGACGTGGGCGGCCGGGATGGTGCTGATGGCGCACGCGTCCCGCCGCGCCGCCGGCCTGCGCGCGCACCAGCCGACCCAGGGCAAGGCGGCGGTCGTCCTCCCGCTGGCCGGCGCGCTGTCGGCGATCGGCCTGCTCATCTACGGCAACCACGCCGAGATCGGCCGCGGCGCCATCCTGCTCGCCGCGCTGGCGCTCATCGCCGCGGCCGGGCGGATGCTGCTGACGATCCGCGAGGTCCGCGGGCTCGTGCGCACCGAGCACGAGGCCCGCACCGACGCGCTCACCGGCCTGCCGAACCGGCGCGCGTTCTACGAGCACCTCGCCGAGCGCATCCGCGCGGCGGGCCCCCACGACCGGTTCGCCGTCCTCGTGCTCGACATGGACGGCTTCAAGGAGATCAACGACACGCTCGGGCACCCGGCCGGCGACTCGCTGCTGTGCGAGGCCGGCGCGCGGCTGCAGCGCTCGCTGCGCCGCGGCGACGTCGTCTACCGCCTCGGCGGCGACGAGTTCGGAGCGGTGCTGTCGAACGTCACCGCGGCCGACCAGGCGACCCGGGTCGCGGACCGTCTCGACGAGGCGATGCACAACCCGTTCGCGGTCGAGGGGATCTCGCTCGCGATGCACCTCAGCGCCGGCATCGCGCTGTTCCCCGCCCACGGCGCCGACGCCGAGAGCCTGTTCCGGCACGCCGACGTCGCGATGTACCAGGCCAAGCACGACGGCTCGCGGCTCGAGGTCTACTCGCACTCGCGCGACCCCAACAAGCCCGAGCGCCTGCGGCTGCTCGCCGACCTGCAGCGCGCGCTGCACGCGGATGAGCTGCTCCTCCACTACCAGCCGAAGGTCGACCTCGCCGGCGTCCTGCAGGGCGTCGAGGCGCTCGTGCGCTGGCGCCACCCGAGCGGCGACCTCATCCCGCCCGGCGCGTTCGTCCCGCTCGCCGAGCGCACCGGGCTGATGGCGCCGCTCACCGACGTCGTGCTCGACAAGGCGCTCGACCAGCTCGTGCGCTGGGACCAGGAGGGCTTCCGCACCCAGGTCGCCGTCAACATCGCGCCGAACAGCCTGCTCGACGCCGGCCTGGCCGCGACGCTGTCGGAGAAGCTCGCGGCGCGCGGCCTGTCGGGCTCCAGCCTGCGCCTGGAGTTCACCGAGACGGCGGTCATGAGCGACCCCGAGCGCGCGGGCGCGACGCTCGCCGAGCTGCGCTCGCTGGGGATCGCGATGTCGCTCGACGACTTCGGCACCGGCCACTCCTCGCTCGCCCACCTCAAGCACCTCGTCGTGGACGAGCTGAAGATCGACCGCTCGTTCGTCAAGAACGTCCACCACGACGCCGGCGACGCCGCCATCGTGCGCTCGACGATCGACCTCGCGCGCAGGCTGGGGCTGACGGTCGTCGCCGAGGGCGTCGAGACCGTCGAGTGCCAGCGCGCGCTGCGCAGCTACGGCTGCCTGCTGATGCAGGGCTACCTCATCGGGCGGCCGATGCCCGGCGACGAGATCGCCCTCTGGCTGTCGGACTGGCGCGCGTCGTCGGCGAGCTGGGACAGCCGCGCGGCCGCGTGACTCAGGCCGGCTCGCGGTGCACGGGCAGCGGCCCGAAGCTCTGCGCGACCGGCATGACCTCGATCGTGTTGACGTTCACGTGGGCCGGCAGCGAGACCGACCAGTGGACGGTCTCGGCGACGTCGTCGGGGGTCAGCGGCTGCACGCCCTGGTAGACGGCGTCGGCCTTCTCGCGGTCGCCGCGGAAGCGCACCATCGAGAACTCCGTGCCGCCGCACATCCCGGGCTCGATGCAGGTCACGCGCACCCCCGTGCCGTGCAGGTCGGCGCGCAGGTTGAGGCTCAGCTGCCGCACGAACGCCTTGGTCGCGCCGTACACGTTGCCGCCGGGATAGGGGTACGTCGCCGCGATCGAGCCGAGGTTGACGACGTGCCCGCGGTTGCGGGCGACCATCCCGGGCAGGACGGCGCGGGTGCAGTGCAGCAGGCCCGTGCAGTTCGTGTCGAGCATCCGCTGCCAGTCGTCGAGGTCCGCCCGGTGCGCCGGCTCGAGGCCGAGCGCGAGCCCGGCGTTGTTGACGAGCACGTCGACCTCGGCGAACTCCGGGGGCAGCGCCCCGAGGGCGCCCTCGACCCCGTCGCGGTCGCGCACGTCGAGCTCGACCGGCAGCACGCCGTCGCCCAGCTCGCCGGCCAGCGCCTCGAGCGCCTCGCGCCGGCGCGCCGCGGCGATCACCCGCGCGCCGTCCGCGGCGAAGCGCCGCACGATCGCCTCGCCGAACCCGGCGCTGGCGCCGGTCACCAGGACGATCACGCCGCCACCCGCTGCAGCCGCGCGAGGAACCCGTCGAGCGCGGCGTCGAACTCGGCCGTGCGCTCGAGGTTCGGCATGTGCCCGGCGCCCTCGACCACCGCGAGCGTCGCGTCCGGCACCTGGTCGCGGATCAGCTCCGCCTCGGACACCGGCGTGAAGTCGTCCTCGGTGCCGACGACCACCAGCACCGGGACGGCGACGCGCGTCAGCATCTCGACGTAGTCGGGCCGCTCGGCGCGCCCGCGCAGCGCTGCCGCGGCGCCCTGCGGCGACGTGCCGCGCATCATCCGCATGACGTGCTCGGCGACCTCCGGCAGCTCGGCGATGGTGCGCGGTGCGACCATCCTCGGGAGCAGCTCCTCGGCGGACGGCCCCATCCCCTCGCGCAGCAGCCGGTCGGCCGCCTCGTTGCGCGCGCGCCGGCCCTCCTCGGTCTCCGCGCGCGGCGAGGTGTCCGCCAGGACCAGCCCGCGCAGGCGCTCGGGGAACAGCCGGTGGAACTCCATCGCGATCTGGCCGCCCATCGACAGGCCGGCGAGCACGACCTCGCCCACGCCGAGGTGGTCCAGCAGGCCGGCGACGTCGCGGGCGAACGTCTCGAGCGGCGTCTTGTCGCCGCTGACCGGCGTCTCGCCGTAGCCGCGCAGGTCGGGGGCGATCACCCGCCAGCCAGCCTGCGAGAAGCGCTCGACCTGCGGGCGCCACATCGTGCGGTCGAAGGGGTGGCCGTGGACGAGGACGAGCGGGTCGCCGCTGCCCTCGTCGTCGTAGCCGACGGCTGTGCCGCCGATCCGTGCCGTGCTCATCAGGTGCCTCCCGCGGGCGAGCCGATTCCGTTCCAGATCACGGCCACCAGCGCGTCGGCCCGCTCGGCGCGGCGCGCCGCCGGGTGCTCCTGACTCCAGCTGTAGACGCCGTTCGCCGCGGTGCGGATCGCCTCGGCGATCAGCATCCGCGGGCGCCCCCGCCCGGGCAGCCCGAGCGCCCGGGCCAGCGCCTTGTCGATCTCGTCGCGCCCCAGCCGCTGGACCTCCGCGACGCGCGGATCGCTCGACGGGTCCTGCGCGAGCAGGCGCCAGCCGGCCGGGTCCTCGTCGAAGCGCGCGAACAGCACCTCGATCAGCCTGCGCAGCGACGCCTCGTCGGCGACCGGCCCGTGCTGGTCGACGTGCGCCGCCAGCGCGTCGCGGATCGCGGTGCGGTGGCGCTCGATCAGCCCGACGACCAGGTCGCGCGTCGTCGGGAAGTGCCGGTAGACGATCGGCCGGCTGACCCCGGCGACGCGGATCACGTCGGTCATCGAGATGGCGTCGAACGCGCGCTCGGCGAACAGGGGGCCGGCGGCCTGGAGGATCGCCTCGCGCCGTTCGCTCCGAGGCAGCCGCGGCGCCGGTGCGCTCTGGCTGCTCATCGCGGGGACTCTACCGCGGCTCGAGGCGGCCTCGTGGCGCACGTGGGTGACGGGTCTAGGCATGGCCGTTACAGATGTGTATCTTATGCAGGGAGGGGCCGCTCGGGGCGACCGGCGGCGATCCTCCCTCCAACCCCCGGTGGACCGGCGGCCTTCGGGTCGCCGGTCCCCCCGGGAGGGCCTCGCTACGGACCTGTATCTTCGAGGCCATGGGCCTGTCCACCACCCTCGTCCACGGCGACGACGACTTCCGCTGGGACGCGTCGATCACGCCCTCCATCGCCCAGGGCGTCAACTGGGCGGTCGACTCGGCCGAGGCGTTCGACGCCGTCGCCCGCGAGCCGCGCCACCCGTTCCTCTACAACCGGCACGGCAACCCGAACCACACCCAGGTCGCGGCGCTGATCGCCGAGCTGGAGGGCGCGGAGGCGGCGCTGATGACGGCGGCCGGGATGGGCGCGCTCACCACCGCGGTGCTGACCGTCGCGAAGGCCGGCGACCACGTCATCGGCCAGCGCAGCACGTACGGCGGCACGACGAGCATGCTGAGCCGCCTGCTGCCGCGCTTCGGCGTCGAGTGCACCCAGGTCGAGCAGGACGACGTCGGGGCGTTCGAGGCGGCGCTGCGCCCGAACACGACGCTGGTGCTGGTGGAGACGCCGAGCAACCCGCGCCTGAAGGTCACCGACCTGGCGGCGGTCGCCGAGCTCGCGCGGGCCCACGGCGCGCTGACGATGGCCGACAACACGTTCGCCACGCCGGTCAACCAGCGCCCGATCGACCACGGGATCGACCTCGTCTGGCACAGCGGGACGAAATACATGGGCGGCCACGGCGACCTGATGGCCGGCGTCGTGGCGGGCTCGGAGGAGTGGGTCGACCGGATCTGGCAGACCGCCCAGATCACCGGGGCGGTGCTCGCGCCCTTCAACGCCTGGCTGCTGCTGCGCGGCCTGCGGACGCTGTCGCTGCGGATGGAGCGCCACAACGCGAACGGCATGGCGCTCGCCCGGGCGCTCTCCGGCCACCCGGCCGTCCGCCGCGTCGACTACCCCGGCCTGCCCGACCACCCCGGCCACGAAGTGGCCGCGCGCCAGATGTCGGGCTTCGGCGGCATGGTCGCGATCGAGCTGGCCGGCGGGTTCGAGGCGGCCGACGCCTTCATTGCCAGCCTCCGGCTCGCCAAGCGCGCGTCGAGCCTGGGCGACGTGCGGTCGCTGGTCGTGCACCCCGCCGCGCTGTGGGCGAAGAACATGACGCCCGCCGAGCTCGAGGAGGCGGGCGTGCCGCCGGGGCTCGTTCGGTTCTCGACCGGCATCGAGGAGCCGAGCGACCTCGTCGACGACGCGCTCGCGGCGCTCGAGCGCGTCCAGCGCGGCGGCTGAAGCCGTGCTTGACGGCACCACAAGCAGATCGACTGGCGCCGCCGCCGCGCGGCAGGAAGGATGGCCGGCATGTCAGCCGAGGCACTGATCGTCGTCGACGTCCAGAAGGCATTCGCCGACCCGCGCTGGGGTCAGCGCAACAACCCCGCCTGCGAGGACAACGTCGCCGCGCTGATCGAGGACTTCCGCCGCCGCGGCGAGCCCGTCGTCTTCGTGCGGCACGACTCGCGCGAGCCGAACTCCCCGCTGCGGCCCGACCAGCCGGGGAACGAGTTCCAGGACGTCGTCGCCGGCGAGCCCGACCTGCTCGTCGCCAAGCACGTCAACTCGGCCTTCCTCGGCACGCCGGACCTCGGCGCGTGGCTGCGCGGCGAGGGCATCGACCGGATCGCGGTGTGCGGCATCCAGACGAACTTCTGCTGCGAGACGACCGCCCGCATGGGCGGGAACCTGGGCTTCGACGTGCGCTTCGTGCTCGACGCGACGCACACCTTCGACCTGCCGGCGCCGGACGGCTCCGTGATCCCGGCCGACCTGCTGGCCCGCGTGACCGCCGCGAACCTGCACGGCGAGTTCGCGACGGTCGTTGACACGCGCTCGTACGTGGACCGCTAGCCGCCGCGGGGTCGCGGCACCACCGGACCCCACTGGTAACGGTTCTTTGCGTTCACGGCTCTCCGTGTATACCATCGCGTGATGACTTCGATCGTGCGCGAGGAGGGCGAGCAGCGGGTGGCTTACGATCCTTCGATCGCGCGCGCGACGACGAAGAAGCGAGGCAGGAGGCCCGGCGAGAGCAACACCCGGGAGGCGCTGCTGGCCGCCGCGCGCGAGCAGTTCGCCGAGACGGGGTACGAGCGCACGACCGTGCGCGCGATCGCCCGCCGGGCCGGGGTCGACCCCGCGCTGATCTTCCAGTTCTACGGGTCGAAGGAGGGCCTGTTCACCGCGGCCGTGGCGTGGCCGTTCACGCCCGACGAGGCGGTGGCGGCGATCGCCGACGGGCCGCGCTCGCAGATGGGGCGCCGGCTGGCGACCTTCTTCACCGTGGTGTGGGACGACCCCGAGCGGCGCGCCCCGGTCCTCGGGATGATGCGCGCCGCCACCACCAGCGAGCTGGCCGCCCGCCTCCTGCGCGAGTCGCTGCAGCAGCACGTCCTGGGGCCGGTCGCCGAGCGCCTCGCCCTGCCGGACGCGGACCTGCGCATGAGCCTGGTCGGCGCCCAGCTCGTCGGCGTCGGGCTCGCCCGCTACATCCTGCGCATGGAGCCGATGGCGAGCCTCGACACCGAGGGCCTCGTCGACCTGGTCGCGCCGGTCTTCCAGCGCTACCTGACCGGCAAGCTGTAGCGCGTCAGGCGCCGAGCAGCCCGTCGACGTCGAGCTTGAGCGCGCCCAGCAGCGCCTCGACGGCGGGGCTCACCGGCGAGCGGACCCGCACGCGGTGCCCGTGCTCGGCAGCCACCGCGGCGACGCGCCGCAGCGAGCGCAGCGCGGCCGCGTCCATGAAGCCGACGCCGCCGAGGTCGAGCTCGACCGGGCCCTGCTGGGCCAGGGAGCGCAGCCGGACCGCGACCTCAGGCGCCGTCGCGATGTCGAGCGCGCCGGCGAGGGCGACGACCGTCCGCCCGTCGGCCAGCGTCACCTGGACCGAGACCGCCTTGTAGTGCTGCGCGGACCGATCCAGCCACATGGCCGGACGATATCAGCGATCGATGAGTTTATGGAAGTCGCGACTCAGCTCGCGACGGCCGCGGCCACGGCCGAGACCTCGGTCCACTCGCCGGGGCGCAGCATGGCGACGGGGACCTCGTACTTCTCGGACGCCGCCGCGAGCCGGCCCTCGGGGTCGTCGACCGGCCGGTAGAACGGCTCGCGGTCGAACGTCGCGTTGTAGTGGATCGGGCAGAGCGCGCCGGCCCCGAGCGCGCGTGCGGCCTTGACCGCCTGCTCGGGCGTCAGCGCCGCCGGCTCGTCGACGGCCGGCTGGTACTGCGGGTAGTCGAGCTGGACGCCGTTGGCCGGCAGGCAGGCGACGTGGATCGGCCCCTGCTGGCGGGCGATGTGCCACCAGCGGCCGTGCCACAGCGTGTCGCCGCCGTGGAGGACGGCCTCCCCGTCGGCGCGGACGACCCACGAGACCTGCGGGGACCCGAGGCCGTCGACGGCGTCGACCGCCGTCGCCGTGAACGGGCCGAGCTCGACGCTGTCGCCCGGCTTGGCGGTCCGCACCGCGAGGTCGCCGCCGCCCAGCGCGGCCTCGGCCTCGCCGAGCGGGACCTCGTCCAGCTCGGTGATCTCGGCCGGCTCCGGCCGCAGGACGACGCCGTCCTGCGCGAGCACCCGGCGGATCGTGCCGACGTCGGCGTGGTCGCGGTGCAGGTGGGTCAGCAGGGCGGCGCGGACGCCCGGCTCCGGCTCGATCAGCTCGTCGCGGGGCTCACCCATGAACCCCGCGAAGATGCCCGGGTCGACGAGCAGGTCGACCACCACCCGCTCGCCCTGGCTCTCGAGCTCGATCCCTGCCCAGCCGAGCCTACGCAGCCGCATCCGCTTCTCCTTGCATGAAGCAAGGTTATACAGCGGCGTGCGCGGCGGCGGCCTCTTCGCGGGCGGGCAGGTCGATCTCGCCCGAGGCGGCCCGCTGCCCGCAGCGGTCGCACACCAGCGCGTCGTCGAGCGTGCCCCCGCAG
Source organism: Solirubrobacteraceae bacterium (assembly GCA_035940955.1). Classification (GTDB taxonomy): domain Bacteria; phylum Actinomycetota; class Thermoleophilia; order Solirubrobacterales; family Solirubrobacteraceae; genus CADCVT01. The sequence continues at coordinate 14,009 of DASZEJ010000131.1, read as the reverse complement.
CCGCGGTGCAGCGTCAGCCGCGGCGGCCCCTCCGGGCCGGCGTAGAAGCGATCGCCCCACTTCATGAGCGAGATGATCGCGGGGCCCAGCGCCCGCCCCTTGTCGGTCAGGACGTAGCGGTGCCGGTCGGCCCGCTGCGGGTCGGGCACCCGCTCGAGCAGGCCTTCGTCCGCGAGCAGCCGGAGCCGGTTCGTCAGGACGTTCGTGGCAATCCCGAGGCTGCGCTGGAAGTCGTCGAACCGGTCGAGCCCGAGGATCGCGTCGCGCAGGATCAGCAGCGTCCAGCGCTCGCCCACGACCTCGAGCGCGCGCGCGATCGAGCAGTCCTGGGACGGATACGCGCGGTTGAGCACAAGCCAAACGCTAGCACTTGCTTCAAGCAAGCTCCATCGCCTAGGATGACTTGCATGACGCAAGCTCAACCCCGTTCGAAGACGTTCGGCCAGGAGGAGCGTTGGCGTGCCTTCGCCGTCCTCTCCGTCGCCGTCTTCATCTCCATCCTTGACCTCTTCATCGTCAACATCGCGTTCGCCGACATCGAGCGCGAGTGGCCCGACGCGAGCCTGTCCCACCTCTCGTGGATCCTCAGCGCGTACGCGATCGTGCTCGCCGCACTGCTGGTGCCGCTCGGCCGCCTCGGCGACATGGTGGGACGCAAGCGCGTCTTCCAGGCGGGGCTGCTGCTGTTCGTCGCGTCGTCGGCGCTCTGCGCCGCGGCTCAGTCGCCGAACCTCCTCATCGCGGCGCGCGTCCTGCAGGGCGTCGGCGCCGCCGCGCTGACGCCGACGTCGCTCAGCCTCCTGCTGCCGCTCTTCCCGCCGCAGCAGCGCGCCGCGGTGATCGGGGCGTGGGCCGCGCTCGGCGGCGTCGGCGCCGCGATGGGCCCGCCGCTCGGCGGCCTGCTCGTCGAGGCCAGCTGGCGCTGGATCTTCGTGGTCAACATCCCGCTCGGCCTGTTCACGGTCCTCGCGGTGGGCCGCAAGTTCGCGGAGATCCGCGACGAGCGCGCGACCGCGCCGGACGCGTTCGGCAGCGCCCTGTTCGTCATCGGCGTCGCGCTGCTGACGCTCGGGCTCGTGCAGGGCCCCGACTGGGACTGGGACGGGCGCGTCATCGGTGCGTTCGTCGTCGCGGCGATCGCGACCGCCGGCTTCATCGCCCGCTCGGCGCGGCACCGCTCGCCGGCGCTCGACCTCGAGCTGTTCCGCAACCCGTCGTTCTCGCTGGCCGCCACCGCCACGCTCCTGTTCTACGCCGGGTTCGCGGCGCTGCTCCTCGGCGGCGTGCTGTTCCTGACCCGGATGTGGGACTACTCGGTGCTCGAGGCCGGCCTCGGGTTCGCGCCCGGGCCGGCGATGGCGGCGGCGTTCGCCGGCATCGGCGGCCGCCTCACCGGGCGGATCGGCCCGGGGCCGGTCGGCGCGGTCGGCGGCACGCTGTTCGCGATCGGGACGGCGTGGATGATCGCCCTCCCGCCCGAGCCCGACTACGTCGGCTCCTACCTGCCGACGATGATCGTCGGCGGGTCCGGCGTCGGCCTGATCCTGCCGTCGTTCACGACGGCGGCCGTGTCGGCCGTCCGGCCGGAGCGGCTGTCGACGGGCATCGGCGCCGAGACCACGTTCCGCCAGATCGGGGCGGCGCTCGGCGTCGCCGCGTGGGTCGCGATCATGGGCACGCCGACCACGCGCGAGGGGCTGCTCGACGGATTCGATCGCGGCTTCGGGTACATGGCGGCGTGCTCGTTCGGCGCCGCGCTGACGCTCGCCATGCTGTGGGCGATCTCGCGGCGGCGCGGGGTGCGCGGGCCGGAGCCGGCCGCGGAGGCCGCCGGCTGATGCCAGCGCAGGGTTGGATCCGCCGCACGGCCGACGAGCTCTCCCGCTCGCCCGGCGGCGCGATCCGATTCGTCCGCCGCGACATGGACATCAACGCGTTCGGGGTCCAGCTCTTCGAGCTGGGCCCCGGGCGTCAGGGGTTCGAGCACACCGAGGGTCGCAGCGGGCAGGAGGAGCTCTACGTCGGGCTCGAGGGCGAGGGCACGCTGCTCATCGAGGACGAGGAGGTGCCGTTCGGCGCCGACGTCTTCGTCTCCATCGCCAGCGGCGTGCGCCGCCTGCCCATCGCCGGTGACAGCACGCTCCGCTACCTGTGCGTCGGCGGGGTCGCCGGCCGTCCATACGTGCCTCCGGAGCGGTTCCGTTGAGGCGCCTGAGCAAGTCCACGACGTCTGTAGTCCCTGTGACGGAGGGTTGATCCATGAGCGTCAACGGGTCCCTCTGCCTCTCCACCGTCGAGCTAGCGCACGACGACGTGGGGAGCGGCGAGCCGCTCGTCCTGCTCCACGGCCACCCGTTCGACCGGACGATGTGGCGGCGTCAGGTCCGCCACTTCGCCGCGGCCGGGCGGCGGGTCATCGCGCCGGACCTTCGCGGGTACGGCGAGAGCCCGGTCGTCCCGGGCGCGACCCCGGTGGAGGCCTTCGCGCGCGACGTCGCCGCGCTGCTCGACCGGCTCGGGCTCGAAGAGGTCGTCCTCGGCGGGCTGGCGATGGGCGGCCAGGTCGCGATGGAGTTCCACCGGCTGTTCCCCGAGCGGCTCACGGGCCTGATCCTGGCCGACACCACGCCGCGCGCCGACAGCGAGCCCTGCCGCCGCCAGCGCCGCGACGCGGCCGACCGGGTGCTGCGCGAGGGGATGGTCCCCGTGGCCGGGGAGCTGCTGCCGAAGATGCTGGCCTCCGAGACGATCGTATCCGGCCCCGCGGTCGCCGAGAACGTCCTGCTGATGATGTGGGGCGTGTCCCCGGACGGCGCCGCCGCGGGGCTGCGCGGGCGCGCCGACCGGCTCGACTACGTCGACATGCTCGCCGACGTCACGGTGCCGGTGCTGGTCGTCGTCGGGCGCCACGACGAGCTGATGCCGGTCGCGGAGGCCGAGCTGATGCACGAGCGCCTGCCGCACTCCGAGCTCGTCGTGATCGACGGCGCGGGCCACCTGCCGAACCTGGAGCGGCCGGCCGCGTTCAATCGCGCGCTGGAGCGGTTCCTCGCTTCGCTGGAGCCCGCCGCCGCGTATTCGTGACGCGGATCGCCGCGAAGACCGCTCAACACCGCTAGCGCATTGCCGGCGGGCGGGCGCGGCGCGTTGCCGCAGCGCTCCCGAAGGCGGTATGTTCGCGACGTGTCCGCGTCCCGTGGGATCCGGCGACGCGGGAGCCACCAGCTGCCGCCTGGACGGCACGGGCTGTCGCCGAGCTTCGTCGCGCACAACCAGCGCGAGCGCATGATGGCGGCGCTGGCCGAGAGCGTCAGGGCGCGCGGCTACACCGGGATGACGGTCGAGGACGTCATCGCCCGGGCGGGGGTCTCGCGGCGCACCTTCTACGACCAGTTCGCCAACAAGCAGGAGGCGTTCCTCGCCGCGTACGACGAGGTCAGCGACCGGCTGCTCGCCAACATCGACGTCGCGCTGCGGTCGGCTCGCGGGTTCGCCGAGAGCGTCGAGCGCTGCCTCGAGGCGTTCCTCTACTACCTCGCCGTCGAGCCGGCGTTCGCGCACATGTGCATCGTGGAGGTGATGGCGGCGGGGCCGGCGGCGATCGAGCGGCGCAACCGGGTGATCGGCGCGTTCAGGGAGCTGTTCGAGCGCGCGGCGGGGATCCTGCCCGAGCGGCCGCCGCCGCTCACGAGCGAGGCCGTCGTCGGCGCGATCCACCACGTCGTCTACGCCCGGATCGCCGACGACCGCGCGCACGAGCTGCCGGAGCTGCTGCCCGACCTGCTGTACGCGGCGCTGCTGCCCTACGTCGGGCCGGAGGCCGCCGCGGGCGCCCGCGAGGACGCCGCGCAGCGGCTGGAGGAGCGGCGCGCCGAGCCGCCGCCGGCCGCGTAGCCGCTCAGCGCCTCCGGAACGTCACCGCCGTCCGCAGCGTCGCCGCGCGCGCCGAGGAGCCCGCGGCGGGCTGGAACGAGAGACGCACCGGCAGTCGCAGCCGCCCCTCGCGGCGCACGCGCTCGGCCGAGCGGCGGGTCAGCGTCACCGCGATCCGCGCGACGCTCGCCCTCGTGATCGTCCGCGACGCGCCGCGCAGCCCGCGCCCGCCGGCCCGCAGCACGCCGGGGCCGACGCCCGCCACGGTGATCGTCGCGCGGCGGCCGAGCACGGCCGTGCCGGCGACCCTCGGCCGGCAGCCCGCGACCGCGATCGGCGTCCGCTGCCGGCTGACCCGGCCGCTCTGGGCGACGATGCGGGTGCTGGCGACGAGCGGCCGGTCGCAGAACCGCCGGCTCGCCTCCAGCGCCGAGCTCGAGCCCATCGGCAGGTCGAGCGTGAAGTCGACGATCGGCACGTCGGGCAGGTCGTCGAACGTCGCGACGGTGCGCCCGCCGGTCAGCTCGATCCTCCCGCCCACCGAGAAGACGATCCCGTTGCCCTCCAGGCGAGCGGCCGGCGTCGGCAGCCCGCCGCGGCTCTGCAGGAGGTAGGCCGGGCCGCTCAGCGGCTCGGGCAGGATCCCCGTCGTCACGCTCGCGGTCCCCACGCGGGAGGCCCGCGGGCACGCGTCGTCGCGGTACTGCTCCGCGGTGCAGGCGGCGGCGGCCGTGCTGAGCCGCGCGCTCAGCGCCCGCGGCAGCGCCATGCGCACCGTGCGCAGGTTGGCGTCGCCGCGGCGGCCCTGGACGGTGACGCGCAGCGCCGCGCCGCCGGAGCGCGAGGCGCCGGCGCTCGACGCCGTCACGCGCGGGGCGAACGGCAGGCCCGCGCAGCCCGCGAGCTGGAAGCGCGTCGCGGCCGGCGCGGCGGCGCCGTCGACCGACACGACGGTCGCGGCGACCCGGTGCTCGGCGCAGCTCGTCGGGTTGAGCATGAACCCGGGCCGGTCGAGCGCGAGCGCGACCTCGCGCGTGCGCAGCGGGATCCCGCCCAGGATCGCCGGGAACGGCTCGGAGTCGACGGTCAGCGACCCGTCGGGCCGCAGCCGCAGCGCGGAGCGGACGACGACGGTGCCGAGGTCGTACGGGCCGGCGGCCGCGGGCACGACGAGCGACAGCCCGAACGGCGCGCCGTCGAAGCCGGTCGTCAGGTACACGCGGCCGGGGAGCCGCAGCGGCGACGGGCCGGACCCGGCCGCGACGGCGAGCGTGCCGATCTGGCTCTCGGCGCCGCAGGTGCCCGCGGCGGCGCGGTCCTGCCCGCAGAGCGGGATGGCGCGCAGGTCGGCGAGCAGCCCGGGCGGCAGCTCGACGTTGCGGACGCCGGCGATGCCCGGCTGCCCGTCGCGCCGCGAGACGCGCAGCACGAACGGGCTGCTGAGCCCCGCGGTCGCGTCGGTCACGCCGGCGCTGAGCTCGGGCGCGAACGGCGCGCCGTCGCAGCCCTCGACCATGAACGAGTCCGCCGGCGCGGCCGACTGGCCGCCCCACGAGCCCAGCTCGGTCGTCGTCGTCGCGGTGCCGCAGCCCGGCGGGGTCGCGACGAGGGCCTGCGGCCCGCCCTTGAGGTGCAGCAGGAGCCGGCTGAACGGCTGCTGCGGCGCGTCGTCGAAGCGGGTGGTCAGCCGGCCGGTCGCCGGGTCGGCGGTCAGCGCGCCCGCCAGGCGGATGTCGACGCCGGCGCCCTGCGCGACGAGGAAGAGCCGGTACGGCACGCCGGGCGCGGGCTCGCCGAGGTAGATCGGCCCCGTGAGCGGCTCGGGAAGCGCCGGGCTGTCGATCGTCACGTCGCCGACCTTGGAGGCGGACGGGCACGCGACCGGACCGGTCGTGCCGATCCCCGCCGCGGCCTGCGAGCAGGTGGCGAGGCCGTGGGCCGCCGACGGCGAGATCGTCACGCCCTCGGGCAGCCGGGTCACCGCGCTGCGCAGCATCGCGGTCGCGAGCCCGTCGGGGTCGTCGTTCTGGGGCAGCGTCAGCTCGATGTCCAGGCCGGTCGGGCTGTCGACCCGCCGGTCGCTCGGCCGGACGGCGATGCTCGGCGCGAACTCGAGCTGGTCGCAGCCGGTGATCGGCGGAAGCGTCGACTCGGCGGTGAGCCAGTCGTCGGGCGCCTGCCACGACCGGTAGGTCAGCGTCGCCGTCTGCTCGCCCCCGCACTCCGTCGGGTTCGTCAGGAACGGGCGCTCCTCGACGCCCGCGGGCGCGCCGGAGGGGAAGAAGTCGCCGGGCTTCGCGCGCTCGGGGTCGTGCGACGGGTCGGCGGGCACGCCCCACAGGTGGATGTCGGCCCCGAGCATCGGGATGACCTGCGAGATGCTCCGCAGCGTCGTCCGCAGCCCGTAGTCGCCGCCCGACCGGACGTTGCCCTCCATCAGCACGCGGGCGCCGAACACGAACATGCCGAACTCGGCGGGACGGCCCGGCCGCGGGACGAGGTTGAAGATCGCGGCCGGCGTCGGCCCGAGCGCGGCGAGGTTGACGTAGGCGATGCCGACCTGGGTCGACGACGGGCATTCCGGCGGCGCGTCGTTGGAGCTTGGGTTGAAGTCGCCCCACTCGCACTTGGGCATGCTCTCCGGGTTGCCGACGATGCCGCGCGGCAGGTCGACGATCATGTCCTTCACGTCGCCGTCGGGCACCTGGCCCCACGCCGGGTCGGTCTTCTCGTTGAAGGCGACGTGGACGTGCAGCGACCCGGGATGGGCGCCGGCCTGGGTCTCGGGCGTGCTGCCGTCGTCCTGGAGGACCTCGACCGAGAAGCCGCCGGGCTGGACGCCGAAGTCGGCGCGGGCGGGGGCCGCCGCGGCGCCGAGCGACAGCCCGGCGAGCGCGGCGAGCGTGGCGATCCTCAGCGCGCTCATCGCCCGCCTCCCCTCCGGTCGGACGGCCGTCTCAACGTCAGGTCGCGCGTCGCCGGCCGGGCCACGGCGCTGTGGCGCACGACCACGGTCGCGCGGAGCCGGCCGCGGCGGGCCAGCGCGCGGCGGACCGTGCGGCTGAGCCTCAGCGTCAGCCGCACGGTGCCCGCCCCCGTCAGCGTGCGGGCGGCGCGGGCGGCCGTGACGCCGCGCGCGCGCAGCGCCGCCGTCAGCCGGCCGGCCCCCGTCGCCGTGACCGCGATCCTCAGCCTGCCGGTGCGCGCGGCGCGCCGCTTGGCGGCCTCGCCGATGCGGCGCAGCACGATCCGGACCGCCGCGGGCGGGTCCGGGTCCGGAGTCAGGTTGCCCGCGCCGGTGGTCGTCTCGCTCGCCGTCCGGCCGGCCGGCGGCACGCCCGGCGCCGTGCCCTGGCACTCGTCCTCGCTGCACAGTCGGGCGGGCGGCTCGACCGGCGGGAAGCCGCCGCCGACCCGGGCGGTGTAGACGTCGACGATGTCGTCGACGTCCTGCGTGACGAGCCGGTCGCGCGTCGCGAAGAGGACATCCTGCCCGTCGCGGGAGAGCGCGACGAACCGGCTGTCGCGCGCGCCGGTGCCGGCCGAGATCAGCGCGACCGCGCCCGTGCCGGCGTCGTACCGGTAGACGTCCACGCGGCCGTTCGTGTCCTCGGCGACGAGCGCCTCGGCGGTCTGGAACGCGACGAGCCGCCCGTCGTCCGAGATGAACCGGCGCTCCAGGGCGACGGTGCCGTCGCACCACGCGTTGACCGCCGCGGGCGTGGCCTCGTTGCCGGGCGAGACGCGGGTCAGCGAGTTGTCGTCGGCGTCGTAGCGGTAGACGTCGACCGCGCCGTCGGTGTCGCCGGCCTCGAGCGGGTCGGCGGTGGCGAAGGCGGCATGGCGGCCGTCGGGCGTGACCTGCAGCGCGGCGCAGGTGCCGTAGACGGCGTTGAGGAAGACCGAGACCTCCGGGAACCCCGACGGCACGTCGGCGATCTTCGTCACCGTGCCGGCGCGGACGGCGTGGAGGGTCCTGACGACGCTCGTCCCGGTGTTGTCGAGCTTGGCCGTCACGACGATGCCGTTCTGCCCGTCGTCGGTCAGGCGGGCGAAGACGCCCTCGTCCTGGGCGACGAGCCGGTAGGCGTCCGCCTCGACGTCGTACTCGTAGACGTCGGCCGCCGTGTCCGTGTCGGCGGCCACGAGCTGCTCGGTCGACGTGAAGAAGGCCTTGCCGCCGTCGGTGGAGGCCGTCAGGTACGTCGCGTTGTCGGCGACGTGGATCGTGTCCGAGCCGTTCTCGCGCAGGTGCAGGATGCCGCGGATCCCGCCCGCGACGTCGGTGCCCTCGGCGCGCGTGAAGTAGATCCGGCTGCCGTCGTCGGACACCGCGTTGTGGGCCGAGCCCTCCTTGTACGGCAGCCGGGAGCTGCCGACGCCCGCCGCCTCGGGGAAGGTGTCGCCGCCGCCCGGCACGCCGGGCGCCGGGACGCCCAGGCTGTCGTCGACGTTGACGACGCGCAGCTCGCCGTCGACGTACTCGTACACGGCCTCGTTGCCGGAGGCGTGCTCCGGCTCGTGCTCCGCGTAGGTGGAGAAGACGACGTGGCTGAAGTCGCTCGACGCGCCGGCGTAGGTGGGCGTGTTGCCGGCGTTCTCGCCGCTGGTGCCGCCGCTCAGCCACTCGACCGCGAGCGTGTCGAGGCGGTAGCGGAAGAGGTCGGGGGCGAAGTCGTCGTGGTCGGGGAAGTCGAAGGACTGCGTGTGCTGGAGGACGCTCGTGACCCCGTCGGGGGCCACGTCGACGATCGGGTCGTTGGCGCCCCAGAGCACCGCTGGGCCGTTCTCCTTGCCGGGGGTGACCGAGTCCGTGTCCCAGCCTCCCGCCGTGCGCCGCGCGTGGTAGGTGTTGACCGCCGACCCGGCCGACTCGCCGAAGTCGCCCCACGCCGCCATCAGCACCGTGGCGGCCGGCGTGAACGCCGTGCGCGTGGCGTCGACGTCGTAGCCGTTCTTCTCGGGCGGGCTGACCAGCTCGTACGCGCGGCCGTCCGGCAGCGCGGCCGCGGCGACGGGCGCCGCGACCAGGCACGCGAGGACCGCCGCGACCGCGGCACGGGCACACTGGCCCGCACGGGGCCCCGGCTGGTTGGGACGCAACAACCTCTTCTCCTCCCGTGTCGATCCGTCGACACCGGCCTTTTCGAGCGATCAGCGAGACTTGCGCTGACCGGCGCTCACAAACACACCCGTTCCCAATCTATGCTGGTCGCTGAGGGATTGTCAAGCGAGCGGTTCGCGCCCAGTACGGGAGCGGACCGCCACGGGCCAGAGAGGAGCCCAGCAATGCGCATGCGCGCACTCATCGCCGCCGCGACGTCGATCGCGGCCATGGCCGGGGCAGCGGACGCCGCGTCGGCGACCACCATGCGGTACACCAGCGGCGGGGCGCTGCCGCCGAACTCGCCGTTCAACATGACGCTGAAGCCGGGCACCTCCTTCGTGTTCTCGAGCTCGGCGGGCAACATCACCTGCACGTCGTCGGCGTGGTCCGGGTGGTTCGGCACGAACCCGGACACGCCGTCCGTCCGTGGGACCGTGACCGCGGTGACGGTCGGCAACTGCACCGACACGATTCCCTTCGTGACGGTGAGCAGCGTCACGACGAACGTCAGCAGCTCGACCCCGAAGACGGCCACGGCGACGTACGTGGGCGCGGCGTCGACGTTCGCGGTGTCGGGCATGACGGCGACCATCAACTTCACGAACGGCACGTCCTGCACCTATGCGCCGACGACCGACCCGGCGACGGCAACGCACGACTCCACGACGAACCCGTGGAACAACGAGTACAGGTTCAACGCCGTGCCGTTCACGAGGACCGGCGGCACGACCATCTGCTCGAGCACCGCTACGTGGACCGCCACGTACGTGATGACGTCCGGCGGCGTGGGCGTGACGATCCAGCCGTAGCCGGCACGCCGCCGAGAGAAGCCCGTGGGCAGCGCCGCCGCGCGGTGCGGCGGCGCTGCCGTGCGGAAGCGGGCCTACGGCTGGATCGTGATCCCGACGCCGTTCGAGGTGGCGACGTAGGTCGCCGTCCACGTCGCGGACGACGAGCAGACCGTCGTGCCGCTCGTCCTCGTCAGCGGGACGGCGTTGAACCTGTACTCGTTGTTCCACGGGTTCGTCGTGGAGTCGTGCGTCGCCGTGGCCGGGTTGTTGTTCGTCACCCCGTAGGTGCACGACGTGCCGTTCGTGAAGTTGATCGTGGCGGTCACTCCGGCGACCGCGAACGTCGACGCCACGCCCACGTACGTCGCCGTGGCCGTCTTCGGGGTCGAGCTGCTGACGTTCGTCGTGACGGTGCTCACCGTCACGAACGGGATCGTGTCCGTGCAGTTGCTGAACGTCAGCGACGTGAGGCTGCCGGTGACGGAGGGGGTGTCCGGGTTGGTCCCGATCGAGCCGCCGAACGTCGACGTCGTGCACGTGATGGTGCCCGCGGAACTCGACAGGACGGCGCTGGTGCCGGGCTTGAGCGTGCCGGTGATCGGGTCGCCGCTCGGCACGATGCCGCCCGTGACGTAGCGGATGGTGGTCGCGGACGCCGCCGTGGTGAAGCCGGCGAAGGCGAGGACGGACAGAGAAACGACGATGAGCGCGCGCTTGCGCATGGGGGATTCTCCTCGGAGGTACTTCGGTTGCAGGTCGCCGGCCGGCGTCTTGCGCGGCCGGCGTGAGGTGGGCGGGGCGTGCGTCGCTCGTTGCACACCGTCGGCGCCGCTCCCGCCTCACGGCTCGCCCGGCGCTCGTCGCCGGGTGCGTCGCGCCCGCAGGGCACGACGGCACGCGCGTCTACATGCGAACCACCCCCAGCTCCTCCTGCACGTTCCGTCTTGCTGTACCGGCGGTTCGTCCCGAACGGTCGGCACCCGCACTGACCGGCGCTCACAAACACGCCTATTTCCAATATATGACTGGTAGTCAGGAGATGTCAAGCGGCCGGCATCGCGTGCGGGAGGCCTGGCCGCCGGGGGTACCGATCCAGTCCTCGCCGGCGCGATCATCGAGGAGCCGCGCGCAGCGCCGCCGCGAGGTGCGGCGGCGCTGCGGTGCGGGATTGCGGCTACGGCTGGATCGTGATGCCCACGCTGACGGAGGCGGCGACGTAGGTCGAGCTCCAAGTGGCGGTCGACGAGCAGATGGTCGTCCCGCCGGTCCTCGTCAGCGGCACCGCGTTGAAGCGGTACTCGTTGTTCCACGGGCTCGTGGTGGAGTCGTGCGTCGCTGTGGCCGGATCGGTCGTCGGCGCGTAGGTGCACCACGAGCCGCTCGTGAAGGTGATCGTGGCGACCACTCCGGCGACCGCGAACGTCGACGCCGAGCCCACGTAGGCCGCGGTCGCAGTCTTGGCTGACGCGCCGGCGCCGACGTTCGTCGTCACGGTGCTGACGGTGACGAACGGGATGGTGTCGGTGCAGTTGCTGAAGGTCAGCGACGTGAGGCTGCCCGTAACCGGTCCGACCGCGGGGTTCGTGCCGAGCGATCCGCCGAACGTCGACGTGGTGCACGTGATGTTGCCGGCGCTGCTGGAGAGCACGGCGCTGGTGCCGGCCTTGAGCTGGCCGGTGATGGGGTTGCTGGACGGCACGGTGCCGCCGGTGAGGTACTTGATGGTGGTCGCGGACGCCGCCGTGGAGAAGCCGGCGAAGGCGAGGATGGACAGAGAAGCGATGATGAGCGCGCGCTTGCGCATGGAGCAGGTCCTCTCGGAGATACTTCCGTTGCAGGTCGCCGGCCGACTCGTTCGGCCGGCGTGAGTGGGGCGGGGCGTGCGTCGCTCGTTGCACACCGTCGGCGCCGCTTCCGCCTCACGGCTCGCCCGGCGTTCCTCGCCGGGCGCATCGCACCCGCGCAGGGGCACGGTCGCACCGCGTGTGGCTACACCCGGACCACCCCCATCTCCCGACTTCCGTTTCGCTCAGCGGCGGCACACCGCCTTCATCGGACTCAAACACAGCGATGGCTACATTGTCAACCGCTCGTTTGCTAAAACTTCATCGCTCAGTAGCGCTGGAGCGCGTGGGACAGCGTCCTATCGCGTCTCCCGTCTGCAGCAAACTCTTCTCCGAGCGCGGCGGTCCGGTGAGCTGCACGCCGTACGGATGGCCGCGGGCGTCGGTGCCGACCGGCAGCGCGAGCGCAGGGAGGCCCGCGATGCTCTGCGGCGAGGTGCAGGTCATGACGCGCCGGCGGAACTCGTCGGAGCCGCCGCCGTCCTCGATCGCGACCGGGCCGCTGCCCGCGCTCAGCGACAGCAGCACGTCGACCGAGCGCAGCGCTCCGCGCAGCTCGCCGGCGATCTCCTCCTGTCGCGCTTGCGCTCGCCCGTAGTCGGCCTCGGTGGTGTTCGCGGCGCGCGCGAGCCGCCGCGCCACGTCCGGGTCGAGCTCGTGGCCGGGCGGCGGCGCGAGCCCCAGCCGCCGGTGGACGGGAAGGACCTCCCAGGAGACGATCTCGCCGAGCGTGTCGTACGCCCCCGCGGTCGCGGGCAGGTCGAGCGGCACGATCGCCGCGCCGGCGCCGGCCAGCCGCTCGGCCGCGTCGCGCAGCGCGCGCCGCCGCTCGGCGGTCGCCCACGCCGCGCCGAGCTGCTCGGCGATGCCGATGCGCAGGCCGCGCACGGTCGGCTCGCCGTCACGCCGCGGCGGCGGGTCGCCGGTCAGCACCGCCTGCGCGAGCGCGAGGTCCTCGATCGTCCTCGCCATCGGGCCGACCACGTCGAGCGACGGCGCGAGCGGCAGCACGCCGTCGACCGGCACGGCGCCGAACGTCGGGCGCAGCCCCGCCACCCCGCAGAAGTCGGCCGGGATGCGGATCGATCCGGCGGTGTCGGTCCCCAGCGCCAGCGGCGCCGCCCCGATCGCCAGCGCCGCGGCCGAGCCGCCGCTCGAGCCGCCGGCGACGACGCTCGGGTCGGCCGGGTTGCGGGTGCTGGCGCGCCCCGGCCCGGACGCCACGGTCGTGATGCCCAGCGCGAACTGGTGGGTGGCGGTCTTGCCGACGAGGATCGCGCCGGCGGCGCGCAGGCGGCGGACCGCCTCGGCGTCGGCGGCCGGGCGGTGGTTCGCGCGCCACGGCGCTCCTCCAGCCGTCGGCAGGTCGGCGGTGTCGAGGACGTCCTTGGCGACGAACGGCACGCCCTCGAGCGGGCGCGCGGCGGCGCCGGGACGGTACGCGGCGGCCGCCGCCCGGGCCTCGTCGCGCGCCGCGTCGAGCCGGGTGGCGACCATGGCGTGCACCTCGGGCTCGCGCTCGTCGAGCCGGCGCAGCATTGCGTCGAGCGCCTCGCTCGGCGTGAACGCGCGCCGCCGGAAGCCGTCGAGCAGCGCGACGGCGCTCAGGTCGGCGAGCGAGCGGGCGCCGGCGCCCGTCATCGCTCGGCCGCTGGCGACCGCGCCCGGTCGGGATCGGCCGCGGCCTCGAGCTTCTCCGAGAGCTCCGCCAGCGGGCGGTCGCTCGGGGTCGAGCGCAGCCGCTCGTCGTGCCGCGCCGCGACCGCGCGCAGGCGCTCGAAGAGCTCCGCGCCCGCGTCCGTGAGCGCCCGCTCGAACGCGTGCGTCACCACCCGCGCGGTGCGGGCGAGCCGCGGGCCGATCGGGGGGCGGGTCGCGCTCCTCGAATGGTCGGCGGACCCCGGCTCCTCCTTGCTGGAAATCGCCCCCGGCACAGGCGTAGGCTCGGCCGGCGTCGTGCGCACCGATCCGACTGACAACGGCGGGCTGTTCATCGGCCGGCGGCCGGGGACGGCACCGCTGCGGTATCGCGGTGCCCCGCAGCGCAGCGCCGGCGCCCGTCGTGCGTTCGACAGGCTGCTCGCCGCGGCGGTGCTGGCGGTCATGGTGCTCGTCTCGATCGCGTTCTGGGGACCGATCCCCGCGGCGTGGCTGTGGCTCGGCGCGCAGGTCGAGCACCACACCGGCTCGGGCGGGCTCGCGATCGCGCTCTCCTCCGTCGGGATGCTGCTGACGCTGCTGGCCGGGCTCGTGCTACTCAAGCAGCTCGACCACTTCTGGATGCTCGTGCGGCGCGCGTCCGGCTGCGACCAGCGCACGGGCGCGATCGGGCCGGTGTTCACGGCCGCCACCGTCGTCGCGGTCGCGCTGTTCGCGATCTGGTTCCTCGTCTTC
>DASZEJ010000130.1:0-41366 GCA_035940955.1 Solirubrobacteraceae bacterium | reverse complement strand
GTTCGCGCTCACGACGCTCGCGATGCTGCGGGCGCTGGAGCGGCCGTCGGGCCGCCGCGACGCGCTCGCCGTCGTCCTGCTCGCGGCGCTCGTGTTCACGAGGGTCCAGTTCGTCGTCCTCGGCGCGGCGTGGGTCGCGATCGTCCTGGTCGTCGAGCGGCGCCGCGCCGGCGGCTGGCGCGCCGCGCTGCGCGGGGTCCGGCGCCGGCACCCGGCGACGGCCGCGTGCGTCGCGCTCGCCGCGGCCGGGCTCGTCGCGCTGCTCGCGCTCGGCGTCCTCACCGGCCGCCTGCGCGACTTGGCGGGGCCCTACTACAACATCGGCCGGCGCGACGACGTCCCGGGCAACTTCGGGCTCGGCCTGACGTGGGAGCTCGAGATGCTGGCGCTCGGCGTCGGGCTGCTTCCCGCGGTCCTCGCCGCCGCGTGGTACGGCCGCGCGCTCGGCCGGCGCGCGGAGGAGCCGGGCACGTTCCGCTTCGCCGCGGTGACGCTCACGCTCGTCGGGGCGCTGTTCGCCGGGACGCTGTGGGCGCAGGGCGGCTGGCTCGACTTCCGCTCGGAGGAGCGCTACTTCATCTACGCGGTGCCGCTGCTGTGGATCGGGGCCGTCGCCGCGGTCGAGCGGCGCGACGTGCCCGTGCGGTGGATCGCCGGCTGCGCGGTGGCGCTCGCCCTCGTCCTCTTCACGCTCCCGATCGCGGTGCAGAACACCGGCGAGCAGGTGTTCCTCGGCCCCGTGAGCATGTCGGCCGCCCACGTGCTGCCGCGCCTGGAGGGGACCGCGAGCGACCTCACCGGCCTCAAGGGGCTGCTCAGCGGCCGCGACATCGCCGGGCTCGCCTGCCTGCTGCTCGCCGCGGGCGCCGCGGCGGCGTGGCGGCGCGGGCCGCGCGTCCGCGCGCTCGCGCTGGTGCCCGCGGTGGCGCTGCAGCTCTTCCTGGCGGCGTACGCGTTCTCCGGCGTGTACGGCAAGCTCGAGGGCATCGGCGGCCTGACGGTCGACGTGCCGTTCGCCGACCTCGGCTGGATCGACCGCGCGACGCCCGGCGACCCCCGCCTGCCGCTGCTCGACAACCAGTCCGAGGACCGCGACGCGCTGCAGCGCAACTCGATCTTCTGGAACGACGAGGTGACGTGGGTGTACCGCCTTGAGCCGCTGCGGCTCAAGGAGCCCGAGTGGCCGGTCTTCACGCTCGACAAGAGCTTCAGCGGGCTGACGCGCGAGCTGGGGCTCACGCTGCCGCTCCCGGAGTACGCGCTGACCGCCGTCGACTCCCCGCTCTGGCAGGTCGAGGGCGAGACCGTGCGCGCGTCGCCGGACGGCAGGCTCGCGCTCGTGCGCCCGTCGCGTCCGTGGCGGGCGGCGTGGGTCGCGTACGGCATCGAGGCGGACGGCCAGGTCCTGCGCCGGATCGACCTGGCCGCGCGGCGCGGCCAGCGGGTGACGATCGAGGTGGCGGCGCCGATCGTCGACGACCAGGTGGCGGGGGTGCGGGTCGACTTCGCGGGGCGGGCCCAGGAGCTGCGCTTCGGCCCCGGCCATCCCGAGCGGCGGACGCTCTCCTACGACCTGTGCGGGGGTACCGGCGCGCAGTTCGGCCGCATGGAGATCACCGCCGGCGCGCACGTCGGCAACAACCGCTTCAGCGGGGCTCGCCTGGCCCGCGTCCACCTCGAGCGCTGCTAGCGCGCCACACCGACAGCGCGAACGCCGCCGCGACCAGCAGCGGCGACCCGAAGACGAGAAGCGCCACCGGCCACAGGAGCCACTCGGGCGCCAGGCCGCCGGTCAGCGACGCCGCGCGCGCGATCAGCTCGCCGCGGCGCGAGCGCAGCGAGTGCCGGCCGCGCTCGAGCAGGATCAGCTCGACCTGCTCGTTCGGCCGCGGCCGCCCGTTCACCGACAGCCTGACGTCGGTCAGCGACCGGCTCTCGTAGGTCCCGATCAGCTGCACCGGCGCCGGCCCGCGGTTGCGCACGCACATGCGGCCGGTGACCTCGCGGCCCGGCGGCGCGAACTCGAGGTCGACGAGGCCCTCGGTCTCCGGCGGCAGCCGCGCCGACGTCGCGCTCGCCCGGTAGCCGCCGCCGCTCGCCTCGACCGTCACGCGCGGCGCCGGGCCGCGCGGCGCCCGTGCGCGGAACCGCGCGCGAGCGGTGTCGGCGTAGAACGTGACCGGCTCCAGGCACGCGACGTCGCCGCGCCCGCCGAGGCGCACCACCGCCCGCGAGAACAGCGCGCTGAGGGTCGGCGACGCCGTCGTCGCGTCGCGCAGCTCGCGCGCGTGGTTCCACGTGCCGCGCCCGTGCCACGCCGCGACGGCCAGCACCGAGACCGCGGCGAGCACGGTCAGCGCGACGGCGGCGCGGCGGCTAGGCAAGGAACCGCTCCGCCGCGAGCCCCAGCAGGACGATCGAGTGCAGCGAGGCGAGCGCCAGCGCCGCCCCGGCGAGCGGCACCCCGAGCCAGCGCGGCAGCGACGTCGCGACGAACGCGATCGCCACCCCCATCAGCGCGATGCACGGCAGCAGGTAGCGCCCGGTGATGACGACCCCGCCGCCGGCCTTGATCGAGGTGTAGCTGACGAGGTGGAGCAGGGCCATCATCCCGAGGAACATCAGCGCGCAGACGGCGAGCGCGGGCCAGCGGCGCGCGACGTCGCGCCAGCGCGCCGCCAGCGCGGTCCACACCGCGAGCAGCCCGAGCCACGCGCCGACCTGGATGGCGTCGTACGCCTTGTTGGGCAGGTCGATCTCGAGGTTGACCGCGCCGCCGAAGAAGCGGGTGACGAACAGCTCGCGGTAGCCGTATCCCTGGCCGACCGACGCGTCGAGGAAGGCGAAGCGCGGGAAGTAGAACTGCCACACGTACGAGAGGAACTCGCGCGGGACGAACGACCCCGCCGCCGGCGCGGCGCCGCCGAACGCCGCCCCGCCCGCGTGCGAGCGCGTCCAGGCGGCGCCGAGCACCAGCGCGAGCGCCAGCGTCGCCGCCGCCGCCCCGCCGAGCACGAGGGCGGTCCGCCGCGGCGGCCGGGCCCGCCACAGCGCGATCGCCACGACCGCGCCGGCCAGCGGCGCGAGGAAGTAGCCGCGGCCGTGCGTCAGCACGCCGAGCAGCGCGAGCACGGCCAGCGCCGCGACGCGGCCCGGCGTCGGCCCGCGCTGGACGAGCCGCAGCGCGGCGAGCAGCACGGCGGTGCTCAGCAGCACGAGCATCGCGTCCGGGTTGACGTTGCCGGCGATCGAGGCGAGCTTCGGGTTCAGCGCGACGACGCCCGCGACCAGCGGCCGCGCCCACGCGGCGCTGAACAGCTCCGCCGCGACGAGCCACGCGAGGCCGACGGTGACCACGAACAGCGCGATCGTGGCCAGCCGCACCGACATGAGCCGGCCGAGCAGCGACCGGTCCGGGGTCAGCTCCCACACCGCCGCCGCGTACAGGTAGTAGACCGGCGGGTTGGCCGCCGCGGCGTTCGGCCCGGTGGCGGCGTTGCGCGCGGCGGCGCCCTCCCGCTCGAGTTGGGCCTCGACCTCGTCGACGCGGTGCCAGGCCGGCCGCCCCTCGAAGTGCTGGACGATCGGCAGGACGTTCAGCCCCTGGCCGATGATCTCCAGCTCGCGCGAGTACTGCGCCGTGCCGCTGTCGCGCAGCGGGCCGTCGCCGGTCTCGACGAGCGCCTGGACGTACGCGACGTGGGTCAGCTCGTCCGGCCCGTGGATCGGCGGGGTCACCGCCGCCCAGGCGATCCCGTTCGCCGCGGCGAGGACGAGCAGGACGGCGAGCGCCGGGGGCGTGGAGCGGACGCGGCGCCACGCGCGGCGCGGCAGCTCCCGGACGGTCGCGGCGGACCGGCTCCCCCGCGCCCCCACGACCCTCGCGCGCAGGGCGCTCGTCGTCGGGCGGGTGGCCATGGCGCGCCAGAGTAGTCGGCCCGGGCGCCGCGCCATCGTCTAGCCTGTGGGCCGGCAAAGGTCCGTAACTTCGGACGCTCCCCGGCGTTCGTGCGTGCGACTGCAGACGCGTCCCCGCCCGCGTCCCCCCTCGCTCCGAATGAGCAAGCTCCTAGCCATCGTCCCCGCGTACAACGAGGTCGGCGCCGTCGCCGGCACGGTCGCCGAGATCCGGCGCCATGCCCCCGAGTTCGACGTCGTCGTCGTCGACGACGGCTCGACCGACGGCACGGCCGGCGCGGCGCGGGCCGCCGGCGCGCGCGTGCTGCGGCTGCCGTTCAACCTGGGCATCGGCGGCGCGGTCCAGGCCGGCTACGTCTACGCCGCCGAGCAGGGCTACGACGTCGCGGTCCAGGTCGACGGCGACGGCCAGCACGACCCGCGCTGCCTGCCGGTGCTGCTCGACCACCTGCGCTCGCGGCCCGACCTGAACATGGTCACCGGGTCGCGGTTCCTCGCCGCGGACGGCCACGGGTACCGCTCGTCGGCGTCGCGGCGGCTCGGGATCCGGATCTTCGGCGGCATCCTCTCCGCCGTCGTCGGCCGCCGGGTCACCGACCCGACGTCCGGCCTGCGGATGACCGACCGCCGGGGCATCGAGCTGTTCGCCCGCGACTACCCGCACGACTACCCGGAGGTCGAGGCGGTCCTGCTCATGCACCACCACCGGCTGAACGCCGAGGAGCTGCCGGTGCGGATGCGCGAGCGCCGGGCCGGCGTGTCGTCGATCAACGCGACGCGGTCGGTCTACTACATGGTCAAGGTGCTGCTCGCGATCTTCGTGGGCCTGCTGCGCACGCGGCCGGCCGTGGACCCCGGCGACGAGGCGCCCGTGCGGGCGCAGCAGGCGGTCTGACGTGGAGACGCGGATCCAGATCGTCGCGGTCCTCGCCACGGCGGCGCTCTTCTTCGTCGTGTTCGAGGCGGTGCGCCGGCGCCGGCTGATGGAGCGCTACGCGCTGCTGTGGCTGTTCTGCACGGCGGTGCTGCTCGGCCTCGCGGTGTGGAAGGACGCGCTCGAGGAGTTCGCGTCCGCGGTCGGCATCTACTACGCGCCGTCGGCGCTGTTCGCGATCGCGCTCGGCTTCATCTCGGTCCTGCTGCTGCACTTCTCGCTGGTGATCTCGCGGCTGGCCGACCAGACCAAGGTCCTCGCGCAGCGGATCAGCCTGCTGCAGGCGCGCATCGACGAGCTCGAGGCCGCCCAGCGCGAGGGCGCGGCGGCCGTGGACGAGCCGGACGAGCCGGCGCGGCTCGTCGCCCGCCGCTGAGGATGGCGGTCTCGGCCTCCCGCCGGCCCGGCGCCGCCGCCCGGGGCGCGGCCGGCGCGCTCGCCGCCCGCGCGTGGACGCCGCGCGTCGCGCTGCCGGTCGCGTTCGCGTTCACGGCGGCGTGGCTGGCCTGGCAGGCGTCGCACGTCAACTCGTACATCTGGCTCATCGACGAGCTGCTGTACATGAAGTACGCGGTCTCGTACAGCGACTTCGCCGGCGTGATGCCGGCGGTGCACGGCCAGGCCTACGGCGCGCCGAACCTGCTCTACGCGCTGCTCGCGTCGCCGCTCTTCTGGTTCCTCTCGGCGCCGGACGCGTTCAAGGCGGCGCACGTGCTCAACGGCCTGCTCTTCGCGAGCGCGATCCTCCCGGTGTACCTGACCGCGCGGCGCGCGGGCGCGACGTGGCCGTGGGCGCTGCTGGGCGGCCTGGCCGCGGTGTGGGTCCCGTGGGCGGTCGCGTCGCTCGTGATGATGACCGAGGCCACCGCGTACCCGGCGTTCGCCTGGGCGGTGTTCGGGATGACGCTGTCGGTGGCCGACCCGCGCCCGCGCCACGACCTGCTGGCGGTCGCCGGCATCGCGCTGGCGGTGCTCGCCCGCACGCAGCTCGTGTTCCTGATCGCCGTGCTGCCGCTCGCGATCCTGTTCTACGAGCTGGCGCGGCCCGAGGCCCCGCGGCTGCGCGAGCGGCTGCGCGCGCGGCGGATGCTCGCGGGCCTGGCGCTCGCGGGCGCGGCGGTCGTCGCGCTGGTGCAGGTGGCGGGCGGCAACCTGCTCGGGTCGTACGAGATCACGACGACCACGTCGCTGCTCCCCGGCGGCCTGTGGGACGGGATGATGGTCCACGTCGCGCACCTCGTGATCGGGGTGACGGTCGTCCCCGCGGTGATGTGGGGCGCGTGGCTGCTGGTCGCGTCGTCGCGCCCGGCCGGCAGCGCCGAGCGCGCCGCGGCGGCCGTGTCGGCGCTCGCGTTCGCGGCGGTCATTTACCAGGCCGGCTGGTTCACGCGCACGGTCGCGGGCGGCGTCTTCCAGGAGCGCTACACGCTGTACGCGGTCGCGCTGTTCGGGGTCGGCGTCGCGGTGCTCGGGTCGCGGGCGGCGCGCCCGGCGCCGCGCGCGTCGCTGCTGGCGGCGACGCTCTTCGCCGCGGTCGCGGTCGCCGGCAGCCAGTTCGGGATCGCCGAGGCGGCCGGCGCGTTCGGCCGCGTGGCGTCGGCGGGCGCGGGCCTGAACGAGCGCTGGGCCGAGCTGCAGCCGGACGCCAACAGCGTCGTCCCCGGCCGCGACCGCAGCGTGACCGAGCTGCTCGCGCTGTTCACGCTCGCGGCCGGCATCGTGCTCACCGTCGCGTTCTCGGCCGGCCGCTGGCGGCGCGTGCTCGTGCCGCTCGCGTGCGTCGCCGCGCTCGCGGCCTCGGTCGCCCAGACGCGCTGGCTGTTCCCCCGGGTGATCACGGGCATCGCCCAGAGCTACCCGGCGCTGCTGGACGGCGTGGACCGCATCCCGCGCGACTGGGTCGACCGGGCGGCGCCGGACTCGGCGGTCGTGGGCCTCATGCCGGGGCGCGTCGGCTCGCCCAACGACGGCGACCGCTGGATGTGGACCGAGTTCTGGAACAAGGAGGTCGACCGCGAGTACACGCTCTCCGGCGCCGGTCCGTTCACGGGCTGGCCCGGGCACCGGCTGAAGCTCGACCGCGCGACGGGCCGGGTGGAGACCGCGGAGGTCCCCGACCTGCTCCTCGTCGGTCCCTCCGACCCGACGATGCGCCTCGCCGGCGAGGTCCTGAAGACCTCGCCCTACGGCGTCGCGCTGATGCGGCCGGCGCAGCCGCTGCGGGCCGAGTGGCGGCTCGAGGGGGCGACGTTCGACGGCGCGCCCGCCGGCGCGAGCCGCCGGCTGCGGCTGAGCGTCTACCGCCCGTCGCGCCGGGTCGCGCTGACGCTGGTCGCCGACGGCGCCCCGCCCGAGGCGGGGCCGGTGCGGCTGTCGTGGTCGCTGCGCGACGCGCGCGGCACGCGCCGGGGAACGCTGCGGGGCGGCACGCGCACGCGCGTCGTCGTCGAGGGCCGCCCGGCCGGCGGCGCGCTCAGCGTGGCCGAGCTGGACCTGCCCGCCCTGCGGTTCCCCGCGGGCAACGACGGCACCGTCCGGGTCCTCAGGATCGACCCGGCCTGAGCACGGCGCCGGCGAAGCGGCGCAGCGGGCCGGCCGCGAGCGCCGCCGCCGCGGCCGCGACCAGCACGCCGGCGACCGCGGGCGCGAGGACGTCGCCGCCCGCCAGCTCCGCCCCGGTCACGGCGACCGCCACGATCGCCGCGACGCGGACCGCCGTCGCCCGCCCGGAGGCGGACGCCCTCGCCAGCGGCGCGAACGCCAGCGTGACGACGATCAGCTCGGTCGCCCAGGCGACGCGCGCGGTGGCCGAGGCGCCGACGGTCAGGGTCAGCGCCGCGTTGGCCGCGAGGTTGAACGCGAGCGCGGCCGCGTTGAACCGCAGGTACGCGGCCCCGCGGCCCATCGCGATGTACACGTAGCCGAGCACGAACGCCACGAAGATGAGCGCGCTGAGCGGAGCGACCAGCTCCAGGTAGCGGTCGGCCGCCGCGAGCTTCGGCCCGCCGATCGCGCGGCACAGCACGGGCGCGGACGCGACGAGCGCCCCGGCGACGATCGCGCCGACCGCCGCCATCGCGACCGTCAGCTCGTGCACGACGTCGTCGGCCACGAGGCGGACGGTGCGCCCCCGCACGGCGATGATCGGCAGCAGCGCGCCCCCGACGATCCCCGCCACGACGATGACCTGCTCGACGAACTGGAACGCGAAGAGGTACCGGGCGACGTCGGCGGCGTCCTCGGCCGCGTTGAGGAACACCGTGAAGAGGCGCGTGTAGGCCGTCGTCAGCAGCAGCGCGGCGGCCAGCGGCGCCACCTCGCGGGCGATCGAGCGCACGCGGGCGCGCTGGGGCCCGGGCGGAGGCACGCTCGCCGACGGCGTGCGGCGCAGCTCCCCCCGCACGAGGGCAGCGAGCACGAACGCCGGCACCGTGAAGCCCGCCAGCGCCATGACCTCGGCCGACGTGCCGGCGGCCACGGCGACGGCCAGCGCCGCGAGGCCGAGCGCGGCGGTGACCGCCTCGAGCGCCGTCTGGCGGTGCAGGCGATGGTCGGTCTGCAGGAACGGCGTGGCGTTCAGCACGTCGGCGCGGGCGACGATCTGGCCGCCGAGCGCGAGCGCCAGGAGCAGCGCGCCGGTCCCGCGCAGGGCGACGCTGCCGGCGGTGACGACCGCGAGCGTGAGCAGCCCCAGCGCGAGCCGGACCCGGCGCAGCGCCGCCGGCGTCGGCGCGTCGGTGTGCTGCTGGGCCAGTCGCCGCACGACCGCCGGGCTGAGCCCGGGGTCGAGGAGCACGGCGGCCAGGGTGACCAGCGACAGGATCGTGACCCAGTCGGCGTACCGCTCGAGCGTCAGCTCGCGCGCGACGAGCGCGGTGCTGACGACGACGACCGCCAGCGTGATCGCGCGGGCGACCGACTGCGCGGCGACGGTGACGCCGGCGCTGCGCGCGGTGAGCGCGGCGACGGGCGGCGCCGGGTCCTCCGGCGGAGCGGCGGCGCCGCCCGAGCCCGGACCGGCCATCAACCCGGCGCCGCGCCGCGGCCGGGCCGCTCGACGACCTCTTCGTACAGGCCCGCGAGGGCGCGCGCGACCGCGCGCCGGTCGTAGCGCCGCTCCGCCCACGCCCGGTTCCGCTCGCCCTGGCGGTGGCGGCGCTCCGGGTCGGCGGCGAGCGCCGCGAGCCGGTCGGCGAGCAGCGCCGGCTCGTGCGGCACGACGAGCTGGTCCTCGTCGCCGACCACCTCCGCGAGCGAGCCCGAGTGGCCGGCGACGACGGGCAGGCCGCACGCCATCGCCTCGACCACCGCGAAGCCGAACTGCTCGCGCCACGTCGTGCGCGGGCCGCTGGCGAGGACGAAGACGTCGGCCGCGCGGTAGGCGTCCGGCAGCTCGGCGTACGGGATCGGCCCGGCGACCTCGACCGCGTCGGCGACGCCCATCCTCTGCGCGATCTCCGGCAGCCGCGCCGCGAGCGGGCCGGTGCCGACGAGCCGCACGCGGACGTCCACGCCCCGCCGGCGCAGCAGCCCCGCGGCGACGACGAGGTCGTCGACGCCCTTCTCCTCGACCAGCCGCGCGACGCACAGGACGCGCAGCGGACCGTCTTCGTGCCTGCCGCCGTCCCCCTCCGCCGGCCGGAACCGCTCGACGTCGATCCCCGGCGGCAGCACGGTGATCCGGTCGTCGGGCACGCCGCGGACCTGCAGGTGCAGGCGCGCGTCCTCGCTGATCGCGATGCAGTGGTCGACGCCCGCGGCGACGCGCTCGACCCGCCGCGCCTCCCAGCGGTTCGCCCACGGCGGGAACGCGATGTTCTCCCACACCGTCGCGACCACGCGCCGGCACGCGCCCGCGTCGCGCGCGCGCACCGCCTGGAGCGAGAACGGGAACGACAGGTCGGCGACGTGGGCGACGTCGAAGCCGCGCAGCGCGCGCTCCAGCCCGATCAGGTAGTCGACGTTGCCGGCGAAACGGTGGACCGCGGCGAGGGCCGGCGCGGGGGCGCGGGCGAGCGCGTCGCGCGGGGACGGCAGGTGCCGGACGGGCAGCTCGACGTCGCCCAGCTCGTAGCGGCCGGCCCGCGACGCGAACGCCACGACGTCGTGCGCGAGCCCGTCGACGTTCTGCAGCTCCCACGCGTTGAGGTTCGGGCCGCGGACGTAGGCGATGCGCACGGGAGCGGGCCATCGTAGCTACCTTCTCGCCATGGCAGCCACGACTCGCGCCGCCCGCCGCGGCGGCTACGAGACCGAGCGCGAGGACGTCCAGGCGCTCGTCCCGCGGTCGGCGACGCGGATCCTCGACCTCGGCTGCGCGTCCGGCGCGCTGGGCGGCGCGCTCAAGCGCCGGCAGGGGGCCGAGGTGGTCGGGATCGAGCTCGACCCCGAGTACGCGCGCGACGCCGAGGAGCGCCTGGACCTGGTCGTCTGCGCCGACGTCGTGGCCGGGCTCGACGAGGACCTCGGCGACTTCGACTGCCTCGTGGCCGCGGACGTGCTCGAGCACCTGGTCGACCCCTGGGACGCCCTGCGGCGCGCCGTCGGCCGCCTCCGGCCGGGGGGCGCGGTCGTCGTGAGCCTCCCGAACGTCCGCTACTGGGAGACCTTCCGCGAGCTGGGCTGGCGGGGCCGCTGGCCGCGGCGCGGCGCGGGGCTCTTCGACGCGACCCACCTGCGCTGGTTCGCGCTGGCCGACATGCGGGAGCTGCTCGAGCAGGCCGGGATCGAGGTCGTCGAGGTCAGCGGGCAGCTGTGGTTCGAGGGGCGCCTGCGCCGCCCGGCGGAGCTGCTCGCGCGCACGCCGCTCGCGCCGTTCCTGTACGGGCAGTACGTCCTGCGCGGCGTGCGGCGCTGATGCTCGAGCCCTCCGACCTCGCGCCCGGGCTCGCGCTCGGCGAGGGCGTGCGGCTGGGTGCGGGCGTGTCGCTCGGCGCGTCGGTGACGATCCACGCCGGCACGGTGCTCGGCGACGGCTGCGTGGTCGAGGACGGCGTCGTGCTCGGCAAGGTGCCGAAGCTCGCCCGCACGTCGGCCGCCGCGGGGCGGGAGGTCGGGCCGCTCGTCGCCGGCGACCGCGTGACGCTGTGCGCGGGCTGCGTCGTGTTCGCGGGCGCGGCGATCGGCGACGACGCGATCGTCGGCGACCAGGCGTACGTGCGCGAGCGCGCGCGGATCGGGGCCGGGACCGTGGTCGGGCGCGGCAGCGCGATCGACAACGACGTGACGATCGGCGAGCGGGTCCGCATCCAGACGGGCGTGTACGTGACGGCGGGCACCGTGGTCGAGGACGACGTCTTCCTGGGGCCGGGGGTCGTGACGACGAACGACGACACGATGGACCGCCGGCCTTCCGGGCTGCGCGGCCCGTCGCTGCGGCGCGCGTGCCGCATCGGGGGCGGCGCGGTGCTCGTGCCGGGCGTCGAGATCGGCGAGGAGGCCTACGTCGCCGCGGGCGCGGTGGTGACGCGCGACGTGCCGCCGCGGGCGGTGGTCATGGGGGTGCCGGCGCGCGTCGTGCGCGAGGTGCCGGCGGCCGACCTGCTCTGACGGCCGCGCCGCTCCCGGCTACCGCAGCGCGGTGCGCACCAGCCGCCGGTGGAGCGCCTACAAGCGGCTCCGCCCCCCTACCGCAGCGCCGCTCGCACCAGCCGCCAGTACAGCGCCTGCAGCGGCTCTGCCCCGGGCACGGCGCGGCCCATCGCCAGGTGCGGCGAGTCGAGCGACGCGACGAGCCCGTCCGCGAACCGCGCGGCGCTCACCCGGCGCGTCCGCTGCACGGCGCGGCGGCGGGCGAGGATCCGCGGCAGGTCGCGGACGACCGCCCGCTGCGCCCGCAGCTTCGCGGGCAGCCAGCCGCCGCGCCAGCTCGCCAGCAGCAGCACGACCTCGAACGCGAGCAGCGCCGGAGCGAGCAGCGCGAGCAGCGGCGCCGGGTAGACGGCGAGCACCGTCCACCAGCGGTTGCGCTCGAGGTAGAACCACTTGTAGCCGCCCTTGGCGAACTCGTACTCGTGGGCGACCCGCGCGGCGGGCACGACGCCGATCCCGTGCCCGGCCAGCCGCAGCCGCAGCGACAGGTCGAGGTCCTCGCCGTAGATGAAGTAGCGCTCGTCGAAGCCGCCCGTCTCCTCCCAGGCCGCGCGCCGGATCGCCATCGCCGCGCCCGACAGGAAGCCGGCGTCGTGCGGATGGTTCGGGACCGAAGCG
Source organism: Solirubrobacteraceae bacterium (assembly GCA_035940955.1). Lineage (GTDB taxonomy): Bacteria > Actinomycetota > Thermoleophilia > Solirubrobacterales > Solirubrobacteraceae > CADCVT01. Next base: position 29,305 of record DASZEJ010000130.1, on the reverse strand, counting down.
ACGGGCTCGTCGAGCCGGCCCGCCCAGCCGAAGCCGAGGTAGTGGACGAGGTTGCCGGCCGTGTTGACCCGCTCGCCGTCCGGCAGCGTGACGAGCGCCTGCCACGCCGCCCAGTCCGGGCGCTCGGCGGCGGCCGCGCGCAGGGCGTCCACGCAGCCCGGGGCTGGGGTGCAGTCGGGGTTGAGCAGGAGCACGAGCGGGGCGCTGCTCGCCTCGACGCCGACGCGGCAGCCGCGGGCGAAGCCGACGTTCGCGCCGGGCGCCACGACCGTCGCCTCGGGTGCGAGCCGCCGCGCGACCTCCGCGGAGCCGTCGCTCGACCCGCTGTCGACGACGACGAGCTCGTCGCCCGGCCGCAGCTGGTCGCACAGCGCGGGGAGCGTCCGCTCCAGGTCCGCGGCGCTGTCGTGCGCCACCGTGACGACGGCGATCGCCGGCCCGCTCACTACGTGCCCTGCGTGTCGCCGAGCCCGGACAGCGTGTCGGGCGGCGGGCCCCAGCGCCCGCGGAAGAAGTCGACCGCCCCGCGCACGACGCCCTCGACCGCGGCGCGGGCCGCGGCCCTGCCCTCCGGCGAGCGCCGCGGGTCGACCACGCGCCGCCCGTGGACGGCGACCTGGACCAGCGCGCGCCCGAGGCCGCCGGCGACGCCCCTCCAGCCGACCGCCTGCCGGGCCAGGTTCAGGCCGTTGCGGGTCATCAGGTAGCCGTACGCGCCCGGCCGGCTCGGCGCGCCGACCGACTGCTCGCCGCGCGCCGCGCGCACGACGCCGACCTTCCACCCGGCGCGGCGGACGCGCAGGCACAGCTCGGACTCCTCGGCGTAGATGAACAGCTTCTCGTCGAACGGCCCGACGCCGCGCAGGGCGTCCGCGCGGATCAGCATGAAGGCGCCGTCGATCGAGTCGGCGGGGACGATCCCGTCGCGCTCGTCGGCCGGCGGCGAGGTGAGGTGGCTCATGCCGCCGGTCGCGCTCATCCGCGCGCCGTAGGAGAACATCGTGTCGCGGGCCGGGTCGTACAGCTCCGGGCCGAGGACGCCGTACTGCGGGTGCGCGGCGGCGGCCGCCGCCAGCGCGGCCAGCGCGCCCGGCTCGAAGCGGACGTCGTGGGTCAGCAGCAGCACCCAGCCGGGGTCGCGTTCGAGCTGGCGGCGGATCCCCAGGTTCATGCCGCCCGTGTAGCCGAGGTTGCGCGGCGTCTGGAGGACCTCGATCGCGGGGTCGGGCATGCCGGGCGCGGGCGCGCCGGGGGCCGTCGGGTTGTGCACGACGGTCAGCTGCGACGGCTCGATCCCCTCCGCCAGCACGCGCCCCGCGAGGGCCGCCGCGGGCGCGCCGGAGCCGTGCGTCAGCACGACGATCCGGACGTCGCTGAGGGGCGGCTCGGCCATGCGCGCGGCGAGGCTAGCAGCGGGTGCTGCGCTACTTTGAAGCGGTGACTTCCCAGGCGAGACCGCGCGCCCTGGTGACCGGCGCGGCCGGCTTCATCGGCTCGCACGTCGTCGATCACTGCCTCGCGCTCGGCATGGACGTCGTCGCGACCGACGACCTTTCCGGCGGCTTCGTCGAGAACGTGCCGGAGGGCGCGACGTGGGTGCAGGGCGACGTCCGCGACGCCGACTTCGTCGCCTCGCTGTGGGACGACGGGCCGTTCGAGCACGTCTACCACCTGGCGGCCTACGCGGCCGAGGGGCTGTCGCACTTCGTCCGCCGCTTCAACTACGAGACGAACCTCGTGGCGAGCATCAACCTCGTCAACCAGGCGATCCTGCACAAGGCCTCGACGTTCGTGTTCACGTCCTCGATCGCCGTGTACGGCGCCGGCCAGACGCCGATGACGGAGGAGCTGACGCCGCAGCCGGAGGACCCGTACGGGATCTCGAAGTACGCGGTCGAGCTGGACCTCGCGGCGGCGCACGAGATGTACGGCCTCGACTACGTCGTCTTCCGCCCGCACAACGTGTACGGCGAGCGCCAGAACATCGCGGACCGGTACCGGAACGTCATCGGGATCTTCATGAACAACGTCATGCGCGGCGACCCGATGCCGGTGTTCGGCGACGGGCTGCAGACGCGCGCGTTCTCGCACGTCGACGACGTCGCGCCGATCATCGCCCGCAGCCCGCTCGTCCCGGCGGCGCGCAACGAGGTGTTCAACGTCGGCGCGGACACGCCGTACACGATCCTCGAGCTGGCGCAGGAGATCGCGCGCGCCTTCGACGTCGAGCCGAACGTCGAGCACCTGCCGGCCCGCAACGAGGTCGTCCACGCCTTCAGCGACCACTCGAAGGTCCACCGCGTCTTCGACCCCCCGCCGCCGATCGACCTGCGGACGGGCATCGAGCGAATGGCCGCATGGGTCCGCGAGCACGGCTCCAAGCCCCCGATCGACTTCCCGGGCGAGATCGAGATCGTCGAGAAGCTGCCGCCGAGCTGGGCGGCGTCGCTGCGGACGAGCGAGCCGTCGTAGGGCGCCGCTCGCGCCGCTCGCGCCGCTGCACCGCAGCTGGCCGAACGCCGCGCGCCCGCGGCGCCCCTTCACCGCCGCCGCGTCCGGTCCAGCCTCCGCCGGTCGCGCTTCGTCGGCCGCCCGCCGTAGTCGGGCTGCGCGCCCGCCGCGAGCCGGCGCTGCTCGGCGTACCGCTCGCGCGCCGCGACGCTCTCGGGCGTCTCCTCGTAGAGCAGCGCGGCCTCGGCCGCCGGGCCGCGCCGCGGCGCGACGCCCCTCACGACGACGGTCTGGCGCACCGCGCCGCGGGTGATCTCCAGCTCGTCGCCGGGCGCGACCTCGCGGCTCGGCTTCACCGCCCGGCCGTTGACGTGCACCCTGCCGCCGCTCACCGCCTCCGCCGCCGCGGAGCGGGTCTTCATCAGCCGCGCGACCCAGAGCCACTTGTCGACGCGCATGGCGCCATGCTGCCAGGCATGGAGATCGCCACGCCGCACGGGACGGCGCGCGCGCACGTGGACGCGGTCGACGGCGCGCGCGGCGCGCTCATCCTAGGCCACGGCGCGGGAGGCGGCGTCGACGCCCCCGACCTGCGCGCCGCCCGCGCGGCCGCGCTCGAAGCCGGCTTCAGCGTCGCGCGCGTCGAGCAGCCCTACCGCGTCGCCGGCCGGCGCTCGCCCGCGCCCGCGCACCAGCTCGACGCCGCCTGGATCGCCGCCGTCGAGGCGCTCCCGTTCGCCGGCCTGCCGCTCGTCGCCGGCGGCCGGTCGAGCGGAGCGCGCGTCGCGTGCCGCACCGCCGAGGCGACCGGCGCGGCCGCCGTCCTCTGCCTCGCCTTCCCGCTCGTCTCCCCGCGCGGCGCCTCGCGCCTCGACGAGCTGGAGGCCGTCCCGGTCCCCGTCCTCGTCGTCCAGGGCACGACCGACCGCTTCGGCACGCCCCCGCCCGCCCCGAACCGCACGGTCGCCGAGGTGGCCGGCGACCACGGTCTGAAGAAGGACCTGCCGGCGGTGCGCGCCGCCGTCGCGGCGTTCCTCGAGCGCGTGGCTGGGGGTCAGAGCGCCGCCAGCAGCGCCGCGAAGCGGTCGCCGAGCACGCGCCAGTCGTAGCGCTCCTCGGCCAGCCGCCGGGCGTTCGCGCCGAGCGCCGCCGCGCGCTCGCGGTCGCGGAGCAAGGCGATCGTCGCGTCGGCGAACGCCTGCGGGTCGTCGGCGAGGACTAGGTGCTCGCCGTCGCGGACGACCGCTCCCTCGGCGCCCATCGTCGTGGAGACGATCGCGCGGCCGCTCGCCAGCGCGTCGAGGACCTTGAGGCGGATGCCGGCGCCGCTGAGGATCGGGATGACGACGACCGACGCGCGCTCGAACCACGGCTCCAGCTCGGGCACCCGGCCGGGCAGCTCGACGCGGTCGTCGGCGGCGGCCAGGCGGCGGACGTCCTCGGGCGCCCTGCCGCCGACCGCGAGCAGCCGCGCGTCCGGGACCGCGTCGCGCACGCGCGGCCAGACCTCGCGCAGCAGCCAGCGCAGCCCCTCGGCGTTCGGCGGCCACGACATCGTCCCGGTGAAGATGAGCGCGGGCGGCGCGCCGCCGGCGACGGGGCCGGGGTGGAGCGCGCGCGTGTCGACGCCCGACGGGATCGCCTCGACGCGCGTCGGCGTCGCCCGGGAGAGCAGGTCGGCGTCGTGCTCGCTGACGGTGACGAGCGCGTCGTAGTCGCGGAAGCGGTCGAGGTCGAACCGGCGCCAGCGGCGCGCCTCGGCCGCCAGGGCGGCACGGTGGAGGCGGCGCCGCTCCGCCCGCGCGCGGTTCTCGTAGTACGACCACGTGACGTTCTCCAGCGTCAGCACGCGCTTCGCGCCGCCCGCGTCGACCCGGCGGACCCAGTCTGCGGCCCAGTCGTGGTTGACGTTCACGGCGTCGAACTCGCGCGCGTCACCGGCGAGCGGTGCGAGGGCGGTCCAGAACACGTCGACCTGCCAGGCGATCAGCGGCTCGCGGGCGGCCGCGGGCACGAGCGCCGGGCGGCGGCGCAGCAGGCCGAGCGTCTCCCGCACCCGCGACGCGGGCCGCTCGTAGGCGCGCAGCTCGACGCCCCGCTCCCGCAGCCGCGCCGCCCCCTCGCGCTCGCTGGGATGGACGGGCGCGACGACGACCGCCTCGTGCCCGGCCGCGAGCAGCCGGTCGAGCATGTGCCACTGCCGGATCCCCCCGCCCGCGCCGAGCGGGGAGGGAAGCTCGGGCGTGAGCCACAGGACCCTCACCGCAGGGCCCACCGGACGGCGTCGAGGAGCGAGGGGAGGACCGCGTCGGCGGCGGAGGGGACGGCGCCGGCGGGGCCGCCCGCGCCGCTCGCCGCCGACGCCGACGCCGCGCCGCCCGCCGCAGCGGCGCCGCTCGGCGCCAGCCGCACCGTCCGCGCCCCCACCCGCCGGCCCGCCTCCACGTCGCTCTCGGAGTCGCCGATCATCACGCTCCGCCGCAGCTCGATCCCGTGCTCGCGCGCGGCCCGCTCGAGCATCGCCGTCCCCGGCTTGCGGCACGAGCACTCGCCGCGGTCGTGGGGGCAGTGGTACCAGGCGTCGACGCGCGCTCCCTCCGCCGCCAGGAGCGACGCGAGCCGCGCGTGGACCGCCTCCAGGTCGTCCTCCGTCATCCGGCCCAGCGCGATCCCGCGCTGGTTGGTGACGACGACCACCGAGACGCCCGCCTCGTTCAAGACCCGGATCGCCGCAGCCGCCCCCGGCAGCAGCACGACCTCCTCCGGCGTCTCGACGTACTCCCCCTCCGGCGCCTTGACGTTGATCGTCCCGTCGCGGTCGAGGAACGCCGCCGCCGGCGCCGTCATCCGAACAGCGCGCGCTCGACCAGCTCGCACGCGGTGTGGCACAGCAGCATGTAGCCCTCCTGCACGCGCGCCGTCGAGTCGGAGGGGATCCGCACGCACAGCTCCGCCAGCCCGGCCAGCTCGCCGCCGCCCGCGCCGGTGAACGCCACCGTCCGCACGTCCAAGGAAGCCGCCGCCCGCACCGCCTCGAGCACGTTCGCCGACGAGCCGCTCGTCGACAGCGCCACGAGCACGTCACCGGCGGACGCCAGCCCGCGCAGCTGCCGCGCGAACGTCTGGTCGTACGAGTAGTCGTTGCCGATCGCCGTCACCGACGAGACGTTGTCGCTCAGCGAGAGCGCCGGCAGCGGCGCCCGGTCGAGCTGGAAGCGCCCGACCAGCTCGGCGGCCAGGTGCATCGCGTCGGCCGCGCTGCCGCCGTTCCCGCAGAACAGCACCTTGCCGCCTGCCCGCAGCGACTCCGTCATCACCGAGGCGACCCGCGCCGTCTGCGCCGGGAACGGGTCGCGCAGGAGCGCCTCCTTCACCGCGACGCTCGCGGCGATCGCGGAGCGGACCGCCTCCGCGTCCGCGTCGCTCACTCGAACCCCCACGTCGTCAGCCCATCGAACGTGAACTCGAACTCGGTCACCGACGCCCCGAGCGCGATCAGCCGGTCCGCGACCCGGTGCTTCTGGTGGAACGGGCAGTAGAAGAGCATGTAGCCGCCGCCGCCCGCGCCCGTCACCTTGCCGCCCAGTGCGCCGCACCGCAGCGCCTCCTCGTACGCCTCGTCGATGAAGTCGGTCGAGATCCGCGGCGACATCTGCTTCTTGAACTGCCACGCGGTGCCGAGCAGCTCGCCGAACTCCTCCAGCCGCCGCCGCAGCAGCGCGTTCTTCATCTCGACCGCGAGGTCCTTCTGCCGGCGCAGCCCCTCGAGCGCCGCCGCCTCGCCGCCCTCGAACCGCTTGGTCTGGTCGTCGATGATGTGGTCGCCCTGCCGCGTGCGCCCGGTGTAGGCGAGCAGCATGTTGTGCTCGAGCTCGTGGATCACGTCGCCGGGGATCCGCAGCGGGTTGACGATGACGTGGTCGCCGGCGAACTCGATGAAGTTGAAGCCGCCGAACGTCGCCGCGTACTGGTCCTGCAGGCCGCCCTTGATGCCGAGGTCCTCGCGCTCGAGCGCGTACGCCAGCTCGGCGATCTCGTAGTCGGTCAGCGGCAGGCCGTGGTAGCCGGTGAGGAGCCCGATCAGCGTCACCATCACCGCGGACGACGACCCCAGCCCGGAGCCGGGCGGTGCGTTGGCGTGGAGGAAGAGGTCGTAGCCCGCGTTCTCCGCGCCGCGCCCGCCGATCTTGCGGATCGCCGCCTTCACGAGGTCGAGCTTGCCGTCGAACAGCAGCGGGTCGTCGGCGCCGTACGTGACCTCCATCCCGAAGTCGACGCTCTCCACCCGGATGGTCCCGTCGCGGCGCGGCGACAGCGCCCCGTAGGCGTACCGGTTGATCGTCGCGCTGAGCACGAGCCCGCCCTCGCGCTCGGGGAACGGCGGCACGTCGGTGCCGCCCCCCGCGAAGCTCACCCGCAGCGGCGCCTTGGCACGGTGGACCATGACGGTCGGGGACCGTAGCAGCGGCCTCGCTACGTTCCCGGCCCGTGCGAATCGGCCTGAACCTGCTGTATCTCGTCCCCGGCGCGGTGGGCGGGACGGAGATCTACGCGCGCCACCTGATCGCCGCGCTGGCGGCGCTGCGGCCGGACGACGACTTCGTCGCGTTCGCCGGGATCGAGGCCGCGCCGACGCTCGCGGGCTTCCCGCCCAACGTGCGCGTGCGGCGCATGCCGGTGCGCTCGGCGGCCAAGCCGCTGCGCATCGCCGCCGAGCTGTCGCTGCTGCCCGCCGCCGCGCAGCGCGCGGGCGTGGACGTCCTCCACAGCGTCGGCACGACGTCGCCGCTCGCCGCCGGGTGCCCGACCGTGGTGACGATCCACGACCTCATCTACGAGCACTTCCCGGCGACGTTCCCCGCGCCGGCGCGGCTCGGGCTCAGGGCGCTCGTCGGGCCGGCCGCCCGGCGGGCCACCCGCGTGCACGCGATCTCCGAGTTCACCAAGCGCGACGTCGTGCAGCGCCTGCGGGTGCCGGAGGAGCGCGTCGACGTCGTCCTCAACGGCTACGGCATCGCACCGGCCGCGCGCGTGACGTCGCCGGCCGAGCTGCGCGCGCGCTACGGCCTCGGCGACGAGCGCGTCGTGCTGTGCGTCTCCGCCGCGCTGGAGCACAAGAACCTGCGGCGGCTGATCGAGGCGATGCGCGGCGTCGACGCGCGGCTGGTCGTCGCCGGCCACCCGGGCCGCGAGCGCCTGCACGGCGACCGCGTGACGTTCACCGGCTGGGTCGACGACGCCGAGCTGGAGGGGCTGTACCGGCTCGCGGCGTGCGCCGTCTACCCGTCGCTGTTCGAGGGCTTCGGAATGCCGGCGCTGGAGGCGATGGCCCGCGACGTGCCGCTCGCGTGCTCCAGCGCCACGTCGCTCCCCGAGGTGACCGGCGACGCGGCCGAGCTGTTCGACCCGCGCGACACGCGGGCGATGGCGACGGCGATCCGGCGCGTGCTCGACGACCGCGAGCGCGCCGCCGAGCTGGTCGCGCGCGGGCGCGAGCGCGTCAAGGCGTTCACGTGGGAGCGCTGCGCGCGCGGGATCTGGGCGGTCTACGAGAAGGCCGCCCGCAGGCCGGCCTCGACCTGAGCGGCGGCCGCCTCCCACGTCCGCCCGCGCACCAGCTCGATCCCCGCGGCGGCCCGCCGCGCCCGCTCGCCGGGGTCCGCCAGCAGCCCGTTGACCGCCCCGGCCACCGCGAGCGGGTCGAAGTGCGCGAGCACGATCGGCCCGTCGCGGCCGAAGGTCGCCACCATCGCGTCGCTCGCCACGTCGACCACCGGCAGCCCGCAGGCCAGCATCTCGGTCGGCACGAGCGACGGGTTCGTCATCGACAGGACCACGCCGACCGTCGCCTCGCCGTAGAGCCGCGCGAGGTCGTGCGGGGGAAGCACCCCGCGCTGGGCGAAGCGGGTCGCGAGCGGGCGCGGCTCGCCGAACAGCGCGACCTCGGCGTCGACCTCCTCCAGCGCGAGCAGCCCGAGCGGCACCGCCCGCCGCGGCGTCACCGCCCGGGCGTAGAGCAGGACGAGGTCGTCGCGGCGGGGCACGCCGAGCGGCCGGTACACGTCGTGCCGCACGCCGAGGTCGAACGCCGACGCGCTCGCCCCGTAGCGCGAGCGCATCAGCCGCGCCAGCCACGGCGACGCGCACACGCAGTGCAGCCCGAGCCCGTACGTCTGCTCGGCCCACGTCCGCTCCGCGGACGTCCCGTAGAACTCGGGCTCGTGGTCCTGCACGAGGTAGGCCCGCGCCCCGCACCCGGGCAGCAGCAGCGTGCGGTGGACGGTCTGCCAGCCGGTCGCCACGACCACGTCCGCGCCGTCCCAGGCGGCGAAGTCGTGGTGCACCGGCCCCGCCACCGGGCCGAAGAAGCGCTCGAAGTCGCCGCTGCCCGCGCCGTCCTCCTCCACCCACAGCGAGCACTCGTGCCCCCGCGCCTCCAGCCCGCGCACGAGGTTGGCGATCGTCGAGTGCCCGCCGCTGCCCTCGAAGTACCAGGGGATGACGACCGCGACCCGCATCCGCTCCGGCGGCGCGGGGCGCGGCTCCAGGGGGACCGCCGACCCGCGCCGCCGCCACTCCAGCAGCGCCCGCGGGGCCTCGACGCGCAGCGGCGCCGCCCGCCGCCGGCGCGGCAGCCTCATCGCCCGAGCACGCGCCGGGCCGCGCGCAGCACGTGCGGCCCGAGCGTGCGCTGCACGGCGGGCGAGCGCCACACGGCGCGCGCCCGCCGGACCGGCCCCACGCGCTTGAGCCGCTCGACCCGCTCGACCTGCCGCGCGAAGTCGCCGCGCTCGACCAGGTGCTCGCGGTACGCCTCGATCCCGCCCCGCAGGTCGCTCAGCAGCGCGGCCGCGCTGTCGTCCGCGCTCGGCGCCGCCTCCCGCCGGATCCGCAGCAGCGCGAGCGCCATGAACTGCGCCGCCTGCCCCCACGACGGCCACCCGCGCGCGGTGGCGAGCGCGTTGTGGCGCAGGAAGTCCAGGTACCGCCGGTCGCGGGCGAGCAGGTCGAGCGCCCGCGCCGTGCCGCGCACGTCGTCCCAGTCGACCACCAGCCCGTTCCACCCGTGGCGCACGTACTCGTCGTGGCCGGTCACCTCGGTGGTCACCGTCGTCGCCCCCATGTGGAAGCCCTCCAGCGGCGGCCCGTACATCCCCTCGACGTGCGAGAGCTTCAGCACGACGTCGCTCTCCGCGTACGCCGCCGCCATCTCGCGGTGGCTGAGCTGGCTCATCACGCGGTCGGCGGCGTCCGCCAGCTCGCCCAGCTCCTCCGGCCAGCCGGTGACGATCGTCAGGTGGTGCGGCTCGCGCATCGCGCGCACGCTCGCGACCGCGTCGTGCACGCCCTTGAACCACACGCCGGGGTGGCCCTCGACGAGCACGCGCAGCGGCCCCTCCAGCCGCGGCTCGATCCGCTCCGGCGCCGCGAACACCGACTTGTCGATCCCGTTGCGGACGAGGTGGACGGGCGCGCCGGGGCGCAGCTCGCGCAGCGTGCGCTGGATCCACCGCGCCTCGGTGACGAACGCCACCGGCAGGTCGAGCGTCAGCGCCGCGCCGACGCGCTCGGCCTGGTCGTGCCGGTAGAAGCGGTCCTCGAGCGACTGGACGAAGTACGCGTGCCGCTCGGCGGGGACGTCGAAGAGGCTGAACGTCGTCTCCCACCACGTGGCGACCGCGACGTCGAACCGCTCGGCGCGCGCCTCCTGGAGCGACAGCACGCGCACCTCGGCCAGCGCCTCGTAGCGCCAGCTCGGCAGGTCCCACTCGCGCACCAGCACGAGCGACGTGTCGAAGCCGTGGTCGTGCGCGAGGCGCCGGGCGTGCTCGACGACGACCCCCACTCCGCCGGAGAGCTGGAGGTCGTTGACGAGGAAGCAGACCTTCACGTGCCCGAGAGCGGCAGCCCGAGCTTGCCCTCGAGCTCGTGGATGTAGCGCCGCCAGTCCTCGAACTCCTTGTGGCTGCGCTGCAGCTCGGACCGGAAGCCGTCGTTCTCGCCCTGCAGCTTCTCGATGTGGCGGTGCAGCGCCTCGAGGTGGGCGAGGTCGGACTCGCGCTCGCGCTCCCAGCGGCGGCGCTCGTCGAGGTCGGTCTGGGCGACGCCGGCGTGGGCGTCGAGCGCGCTCGCCTGCGGGCCGAGCGCGGCGAGGAAGTGGGTGGGGACGGCGCCCGCCGCGCTCGGCGCGATGCCGACCGTCAGCGGCTGCCCGTCGTGGCCCTCGGGCACGACCGCGGAGCCCTGCAGCGCGAGCTGGCTGGCGACGACCGAGCCCTCGGGCAGCAGGCTGCGCAGCTCGGCGAACGAGCCCTCGCCCCACATGCTCCGGTGGTACGGGTTGTCGATCGCCCAGAACTCGTCGTTCGGCACGCTGAGGACGGCCGTCGCCTCGCCCGCCTCGGCCAGCTCGGAGAGCAGCTCGACGAGCGGCACGAACGTCGTGAGGTGCTCGATCGTCTCGAAGCAGGTGACCGCGCGCGGCGCCTCGCCCTCCAGCAGCGCCTCGCGCACCCGCGCCAGCGCGTCGCGGTCGGTCAGGTCGGCGACGATCGGCACCGTGTCGGCGGCGCGGACCTCCGCCGCGGCGGCGTCGACCGCGTGCTGCTCGACGTCGACCAGCACCGCCCGCCCCGCGTAGGCGCCGCCGACCACGTCCCCCGCGGCGACGCCGTTGCCGCACCCGAGGTCGGCCCACGTGCGGGCGCCGAGGATCAGCGGCTCGGCGAGGCGGTAGCGCACGTCGTGCTCGGCGCGCACCGCCGGGTTGGTCTCGCGCGTGATGCGCTCCTGCCAGTCGGGCATGGAGCGGGGTATCGTACTCGCGCCCATGCCGTATCCGACTCCGCCCGCGGGGCGGCCTCTGCGGCTCGCCTTCGTCGGGCAGCGGACCTTCTTCGAGGTCTGCGCGCTGGGGGACGAGCGGCCGGACTTCGTCACGCGGTTCGTCGAGTTCCGCCGGCACGGCGACGCCGCGGCGCTGCGCCGCGACCTGGACGCCTTCCGCCCGCACGTCGTCGTCGTCTTCCGGCCGGAGATCGTCCCGGCGGGGACGTTCGCCGGGCTGCGCGCGGCGACCCTCGGGTTCCTCACCGAGCCGATCCCGCGCGACGCCGCGGGCGGCCACCACGACCTCGACCGCCGCCGGTGGGAGCTCGAGCAGGTCGACGCCGCCTCGTTCGACCGCGTCGTCTCGTTCGACCCGCTGATCGCGCCGACCGCCGCGTCGATCCTGCCGGTGTGGCGCTCGGTCCCGCTGCCGGTCAGCGACCGCCTGTACCGCGACGTGCGCCCGGTGCGCGGCAAGCCGCGCGTGCTGTTCGTCGGCCGCTCGACGCCGCACCGCGAGCAGATGCTCGCCGCCGCGAAGGCCGACCACCCCGACCTGCTCCACGAGGCGTTCGGCGTCGGCGCCGCCGACCTCGAGGCGCTGCTGGAGGGCCACGACGTCGGCGTCAACCTCCACAACGACACCTACTGGTCGTTCGAGAACCGCGTCTGCCTGCACCTCGCGGCCGGCCACCTCGTCGTCAGCGAGCCGCTGTCGCCCCAGCACGGCCTCGAGCGCGGCATCGACTACCTGGAGATCTCCCACGGCGGCGCGCTCGCCGCGCTGCTGGGGCAGCTCGAGCGCTTCCCGCGCACCTGGCACCGCGTCCGCGTCCGCGGCCGCCTCAAGGCCGAGCAGTTCCGCGCCTCGCGCGTGTGGCCCCGGCTCGTGCACGACCTGCGCGCCGACCTGGCCGCTTTCGGCACGGCGCGCGGTTGATCCGTCACACGCTCGCGGGGGAGAATGCGGCCTGTCACCCACCCCCGAGGAGGCGGTTATGTCCGACCGCAATCGCGAGCTGACCATGCGGTTCTACGAGCTGGTCAACTCCGGCGACGTCGACGGGTTCATGGAGCTCGTGGCCGAGGACTTCCACGACCACGAGGAGTTCCCCGGCCTGCCCTCCGATCGCGAGGGCGTGCGGCAGTTCTTCATCCTCATGCGCAGCGCGTTCCCGGACCTGCGGATGGAGCCCCGCCACGTCGTCGCCGAGGGCGACCTGGTGGCCGTCCACCTGACGATGACCGGCACGCACCAGGGCGACTTCATGGGCCTCCAGCCCACCGGCCGCCGCATGGAGATCCCGGCGATGGACCTCGTCCGCATCCGCGACGACAGGGCCGTGGAGCACTGGGGCGTCACCGACAACCTGGCGATGATGCAGCAGCTCGGCGCCATGCCCGAGGAGGCAGCGACCGGCTAGGTTTCGCGGGCCTATGGCCCGTTTCGAGAGACTGCAGACCCGCATCGAGGGGGTCGGCCTGATCCAGCCCAAGGTGCTCGGCGACGAGCGCGGCTTCTTCGTCGAGACCTACCGCCGCAACGAGTTCGCCGAGCTCGGGCTGCCCGACGAGATGGTCCAGGACAACCACTCGCGCTCCAAGCGCGGGATCGTGCGCGGGATGCACTTCCAGATCGGCGAGGGGACGGCCAAGCTCGTGCGCTGCGGGCGCGGGCACATCGTCGACGTCGTCGTCGACATCCGGAAGGGCTCGCCGACCTACGGCGAGTGGGAGGCGTTCGACCTCACCGACGAGAACGGGCGGATGGTCTACTGCCCGATCGGGTTCGCGCACGGGTTCTGCGTCGTGTCGGAGATCGCCGACGTCTTCTACAAGCAGTCGAACTACTACTACGACGAGCGCGAGCGCGGGATCCGGTACGACGACCCCGACGTGGGGATCGAGTGGCCGATCCCGGCGGCCGAGCTGGTCCCCTCCGAGCGCGACAGCCGCGCGCCGACGCTGAGGGAGATCGAGGCCGACCTGCCGTTCCGGTACGAGGGCTGACGTGGCGCTGCGCGACCGGGTGCGCGGCCGCGCCGCGCACGCCCTCAGCACCGCGGCCCAGCGGCTCTCGCCCCCGCCGCCGCCGCCCGAGCCGCCGCCTCCCCCCGCGCCGCCGCCCGTGCCCGCGCCCGAGCCCGAGTCGGCGGAGGAGCCGCCCTCGGTCCGCTACGCGCGCGTCGACGCCCTCGTCCCCAAGCTCCACCTCCACCACGAGGTCGACGACTACGAGTCGCGCAAGCTCGAGCTGATCGACTACTTCGGGTGGGAGACCGGCCACAAGGCCGACGCCTGCCGGCGCTGGTTCTTCGGCGACGACCCGAAGCACGACGAGTTCCTCGAGCGGCTCGGCATCACGTACTGGGAGTACTCGGTGATGCACCAGTACGCCCTCTTCAACCGCTTCGACCGCCACCGCAAGGACCTCTTCTGGGTCTGGGACGAGATCATGCGCCGCCTCGACGACCTCGGCGGCCCCGAGCGGCTGTCGGTGCTCGACTTCGGCTCCGGCCTCGGCCAGATCGGCCTCGCGTTCACGCTCGAGGGCTACCGGACCGTGCTGGCCGAGAAGGTCCCCGAGCAGGTCGAGTTCGCGAAGTTCCTCGGCCGCCAGCGCGGCGTCGAGCTCGAGGTCCACCAGGCCTCGGGCGACCGCGACTACTACGACACCGGAGCCGACGGCCGCCCGTTCGGCTGCGTCGTCGAGTGGTCGGTCTTCGAGCACGTCTACGAGCTGAAGAAGTGCACCGAGACGATCACCCGAGGCCTCGTCCCCGGAGGCATCTTCGTCACCACCACGCTCGCCAAGGACTGGACCCCCGAGCTGCGCGAGCACTACATCCACGACGCCGGCGACGAGGAGATCTCCGACCAGCTCTTCAGCCAGGACATCGAGGACTACGTCCGCGAGAACTTCGAAGTCGTGTCCCCGCCGGACACGATCGCGAAACTGCTGATCAAGAAGGGGTAGGGACGGCGGGTCGGACTCTAAGCTGCCAGCGTGGCCAGGCCGATCGCAGCGCTCCTCGCCGAACGCGAAGGCACGCGGCTCGACTTCAAGCGAGACCTCTCGAGCATGCGGCGCGTCATCGAGACGGTGTGCTCGTTCCTGAACACGGCGGGCGGCACGCTCGTCGTCGGCGTCGAGGACGGCACGCGGGCGCTGCGCGGGGTCCCCGACGTCGAGAGGGAGGAAGAGCGGCTGGCGAACGCGGTCGCGTCGTCGATCGAGCCGCAGCCGAGCGCGCGGCTGGAGATCGTTACGTACGACGGCCACGACCTGCTGCTGCTCGACGTCCCGTACGTCGCCGGCCCCTTCTATCTCAAGGCGGCCGGCAAGGACCGGGGCACGTACATCCGCCTCGGCTCCAACTCGATCCCGGCGAGCCCGGAGAAAATCGCCGAGCTCGAACGAGTGCGCGCCGGCGTCGGCTGGGACCAGGAGCCCGTCGCGGGGCTGTCGGCTGACGACCTCGACGCGGATCGCATCGCGAGGTGGTTCGACTCCGTCGGCGATCCGCCTCCGACCCCAGCCCGGCAACGCGGCCTGGGCATGCTTGCCCCCATCGGCGACGACCTCGTGCCGACGCGCGCGGGGGTGATCCTCTTCGGCCGCGACCGCGAAGCGCATTTCCCGGCCGCCGAGATTCGCTGTGTGCGGTTCCGCAGCCTCGACAAGAGCGAGCCGGCCGCGAGCCACGAGATGGACGGCACGGTCCTCGACGGCATCGATCAGGCGCTCGCCTTCGTCGAGCGCAACACCGACTCCGTCCCTCTCATCTCAGGCCGCGCTCAACGCGCCGAGGTCGAGCCGTACGAGCCGGTCGCGCTGCGAGAGATCGTCAACAACTGCGTGTCGCACGCGGACTACTCCATCGAGGGCGCTTCGATCTTCGTCGCCCTCTACCCCGACCGTCTCGAGGTCTCGAGCCCGGGGACGTGGCCGCCGGGGTTCTCGGTCGAGGACTTCAAGTCCGGCGTCAGCCTGCGGCGGAATCGCGCCATCGCGCGAATCCTGCGCCGCCTTCACGTCAGCGAGGGCTACGGCAGCGGTTACGACCGTGTGGTCGCCGCGTGCCGGTCCGGCGGATACCCGATCCCGGAGTGGGTCGAGAACGGGCCGCAGATCAAGGTGATCCTTCGCCCGCATCCCAGCGTCGAGGGCGGGGAGCCGCGCGAGGCGGAGGCGCCGGAAGCGACGCGTCAGACCCCCGAGGAGCGCCGCACGGCCATCCTCGACGCGATCGACCAGAGCGACCGCCCGAACGCGACGGCGCTTCAGGAGCGCACCGGGATCCCGGGGCGAACCCTGGTGCGCGAGCTCGGCGTCCTGCGCGACCAGGGGCTCGTCGAGTTCGTGGGCCCGCGCCGCTCCGGGCACTATCGCCGCGTCACCCACCCCGCCTCCACCTGAACGGCGAGGAACCTCACCGGGGCCGCTCTGGCGTCGATCAACGCCAGGCGGGGCGCCGGTGAGCGCCAGTCGACGCCAATCAACGCCAATCAACGCCAATCAACGCCAACTGGACGCGCGTGCGCCAGTCGCCTCGATCAGGCCCGGGGCACGAACACCACGTTCAGCACGTCCTCCCCCGCGTAGGCGCGCAGCGCTCCGCCGTCGTAGAGGTACGGCTCGTAGCCATGCCCACGCAGCACGTCGATCGCCGCGGGCATGTACGGGCCGTTCTCCATGAAGACGATCGGGTGGTGCCTGCGGAGGGTCTCCTTCAGGCCGGCGAGGACGTGCAGCTCCCAGCCCTGGACGTCGAGCTTGACGAAGTCGGGCGCGAGCTTGAGCTCGTCGAGGGGGTGGACGGGGACGGTGGTCTCGACGACCTCCCACGACCCGGCGGCGCCGAGGTCGGCCATCACCGGCTCCTCGCGGTCGCGGACCTGGTCGGGTGACAGCGACGCCTCGCCGGTCAGCGGGATGCCGTTGAGCGTCGGCGTGTAGAGCGTCAGCTCGCCGGGGCGGTCGCTGGCGCCGCAGAGCAGGTACTCGAAGCCGTCGATCAGCCGCCGGACGAGCCGCAGGTCCGGCTCGTGGAGCGGGTTGGGCTCGATCGAGAGGATGCGGCTGCGCTTGTTGTAGAGGCGGAACGCGAGGGCGCTCATCCCGGCGTTGGCGCCGACGTCGAGGAAGAGCCCGTCGCGCTCGGGCCACAGGCGGAAGACGGCGAAGTCGGCCTCGTGCGGGCGGCGCGCGACGTGCCGGCCGACGAGCGCCGCGCGGCGGACGAGCCGGTGCAGCCGCGGGTGGCGCAGCAGCTGCGCGTAGGCGCGCTTTCGCAACGCTCTACGCGGTCGCCCCGGCGCTGAGGCCGGCGCGGGACATGTAGTCGTGCAGCGCGTCGGTGACCGGGCGCAGCTTCGGCAGGCCGAGCGCGTCGGCCCGCGGGCGGGCGAGGACGCCGTTGAGCGGCCGGTCGACGCCGCCCGGCGGGATCGTGGTCGAGACCGGCTCGACCGGGACGTCGATGCCCGCGTTCTCCATGATCGCGACGGTGAACTCGTGCCACGACGTCGCGCCCTCGTTCGTCAGGTGCAGCACGCCGGTCGCCCCGCGCTCGACCGCGTCCACCAGCGCCCGCGCGAGGTCCTCGGTGAACGTCGGCTGCAGGCGCTGGTCGGCGACCATCTTCAACGACCCCTGCTCCCGCGCCCGCGCGATCATCCGCTGCACGAAGTTGCCACCCTTCGACGCGTTGCCGGCGAAGCCGTACAGCCCGCCGCTGCGGACGACGAGCGAGTCCTCCGCGTAGCCGAGCGCCGCGTACTCGCCGGCGAGCTTCGTCAGCGCGTAGACCGACCGCGGCGACGGGACGTCGTCCTCCCGGTACGGCGCGCCGCGCCGCCCGTCGAAGACGTAGTTCGTCGAGAGGTGGACGAGCCTGGCGGGCCGGCGGGCCAGCTCCATCACCGCCCGGACGTTCGTCGCCCACGCCTGGTCGGGCTCGCGCTCGCACTGGTCGACGTTGTGGAACGCCGCGCAGTTGAAGACGACGTCGGGCGCGTGCTCGGCGAACGCCCGGTCGATCGCGGCCGGGTCGTCGACGTCGAGCTCGGCGTGCGAGAGCGACACCGCGCCGTCGCCGAGCACGCCCTGCAGGTCGGAGGCGAGCTGGCCGCCCCCGCCCGTGATCAGCGCCCTCACAGGACGGTCTCGAACCGCGCGAGCTGCGGCTTGAGCTCGCTCATCAACTCGAGCCACCGGATGTTGTAGTGGCGCGGGTCGGTGAGCTTGGCCCGATCCATCCCCTCGATGCGCTGCACGAGGTCGGTCGCCGCCTCGAGCACCGAGTGGCGCGGGATGAAGCCGAGCGTCGTCGAGAGCTTCGCGTTCGAGCACTCGTAGTCGCGGGTCAGCTTCGGCGCCGGGACCTCCTCGAGCGTCACCGACCGGCCGGTGAGCTGCACCGTCCCCGCGACGAGCATCGCCAGCTCGCGGATCTGGTAATTCGAGTGCAGGACGTTGAAGACCTCGCCCCGGACGAGCTCGGCGGGCGCCTCGTAGGCGGCGATCATCGCGTCGGCGACGTCGCGCACGTCGACGAGCGGGCGCCACATCCAGCCGCCGCCGTGGAGCATGAGCTTGCCGTTGAGCAGCGCGTCCTTGACGAACGTGTTGACGACGAGGTCGAAGCGCATCCGCGGCGACCAGCCGTACACCGTGCCGTTGCGGAGCAGCACGGGGACGAGCCCCTCGCCGGCGAGCCGCAGCAGCGCCTCCTCGCCGTAGCGCTTGGAGGTCGCGTACGCCGCGCGCGGCTTGATCTCGGCCGTCTCGTCGTGCATGCCCGCGGGCAGGCCGTCGTAGAGCGAGCACGAGGACGCGAACACGTAGCGCTCGATCCCGCGCTCGACGCACTTCTCGCCGAGCGTCTCGGTGGCGATCGCGTTCATCTGCCAGTTCGCCTCGGGGTCGAACTCCGCGGTCGGGTCGTTCGACAGGCCGCTCAGGTTGATGACCCCGTCGACGCCGTCCAGGGCGGTCCCCGGGACGTCGCGCACGTCGGCGACCACGACCTCGACGCGGTCGCGGAACGACGCGATCGCCTCCTCCCCGAAGTACAGCCGGTCGAGCAGCCGCACGCGGTAGCCGCGGTCCAGCAGGCGGGGGATCAGCACGCAGCCGATGTAGCCGGCGCCCCCCGCGACGAGGATGGTCTGGTCGGGGTTCGGTGCCTGCGCGGCAAGGCCGTTCTTGCGGCCCTCGGAAGGCTCGAAGGGCTGGTTCATGCGGGTCCGAGGGTAGCGGGGACGCGCCCGCGGCCGAACGCGCGGACGTCGGCGATCAGGTCCTTCACGAAGCGCGGGTAGACGCGCGAGGCACGCCAGCGCTCGGCCGCCCGGCGGCCCTGGAGGCGGACCGTGTCGAAGGCGTGCGGCGTGCGCGCGGCCCGCTCGACCAGCTCGTAGAGGTCGAACGGCTCGCGGACCTCGAGCAGGTCGCGGCCGGGCTGCAGCCCGTGGTGGGGCGAGAGCGGCTCGCTGATCACGAGCAGGCCAGCGGCGAGGTAGGCGGGGACGCGGTTCTCGAACGTCGGGTAGGGCTCGTTGTGGAGGTTGACCCCGACGTCGCTCCGGCGGAGGAACGGCATGAGCTGCGCGTCGGTGACGCCGTGCGCGAGGTGGACCGTGTGGAAGTCCTTCTTGACCGGGCCGAGGAAGCGCTCGCGGTGCTCGGTCGAGCGCCCGGTGAAGAGGACGGACGGCCTGGGATTCGGCGGGGCGACGGGGGCGAAGTAGGTGTCGGACACGGGGATCGGAAACGAGCGCCAGACGCGCATGTGGCGGTCGACGGTCGGGGCCACCAGGGGATCGAACGAGACGATCCGGTCGAAGTTGCTGGGGTCGGCGCGCTGGAGGTGCTCCCAGCGCGTCAGGAGGTCGCGGTGCGGCGGCGCGCCGCCGGGGCGCGGGAGCGGCTCGGTGAGGTAGCCGACGGTGATCGCGTCGAGGGTCGCGAACGCTTGCGGCGGGATCAGCTCGGGCCGCCAGACGAAGACGACGTCGGGCTGCAGGCGGTGCAGCTCGCCGAGCAGCGGCTCGACGGGCGCGCCGGGGAAGAAGTGGACGAACGCGGGCTCGACGCCGCCCGCGGGCGCCTGCAGCGACGTGTAGTCGAAGTACTCGCGCTGGCCGACGAAGGCGAGCCGCATGGGCCCAGACCCTAGGATCTGCGCGCCGTGCGCGTCTGCTTCCTCACATTCGCCCTGCCCGCGCCGCCGGCGATCGCGGAGTACGCGCGCCGCCTCGACGCGGTCGTCGCGCAGGCGGCGCCCGAGGGCTCGTCGTTCGACGTCGCGGTCGCGACCGACTGGGCCTCGACCGCCCACCTCTTCGAGGTGCGCGCGAAGCGCCACGCGTTCTGGGTCGACCACTTCGCCCACCGCCGCATGGGCACCTGGCAGGCCGAGCGCTTCGCGGCCCAGCTCGCCTACGACCTGCCCGTCGACTTCATCGCCGCGGCGCCGTGGGTGCGCGACACGCTCGCCGACCTGCGGCCCGAGGCGCGATGCGAGCTCGTGACGGCGGGCCGGCCGCAAGCGGAAGCCCCCGCGACGCCCCCGCCGGCCCATGAAGGGGTCAGACCCCTTGAGTCGACCCGACTCAAGGGGTCTGACCCCGGTCCGGCCGCCGCCGCGGGCGGAGGGGCCGGCGCCGCGGCGGGAGGAGGGGCCGGCGCCGCCGCGGGCGGAGCGGAATCCTCAGGCGGCGCGCCCCCCCTTCGCGTGCACCTCGCGGGCGGCGGCGACGAGCGGGCGGCGCTGGACGCGATGGAGGAGCCGGCGGTCGAGGTCGGGCTGGCCGACGCGCCCGACGTCGTCGTGATGCTGTCGGCGGTCGACGGGGTGCTCGGGGCGCCGCTGGAGGGGTTCGGGGCGGGGGCGACCGCGGTCGTCGGGCCGGCGCACGACGCTCAGGACCTCGTTCGCCACGGCGAGAACGGGTTCGTCGCCGACGCCGACGACGTGCGGGGCGCCGCGCGGTGGCTCGACCACCTCGCGCGCGACCGCGACCTGCTCGCCCGGCTGCGCGAGGCGGCGCGCGCGACCGCGGCGGCGTGGCCGACGTGGGAGCAGTCCGCGGCGGAGATGGAGGCCGCGCTCGCCCGGCTCGTCGCCGAGGACCCGCCGCCGCAGGCCGCCTGGCCGGTCCGCCTCATGGGCGACGCGATCGGCGGTGCGGCGGTGTTCCGCCAGGAGATCGCGACGCTGACCACCGAGGTCCACCGCCTGCAGGGCGACGACGCCTACAGGGTTGCGGTCCAGGTCCGCGAGCGGTGGCGCACGGCACGGCTCGGCCCGCTGCGCCGCCTTCTCGCCGCCGCGGCCCGCCGAGCGAAGTCGCGCGCGGCCGGGTGATCGCGGGCCGCCCCCTCCGGGTGGCCTTCGCGGGCGACGCGACCCGCTTCGCGGCGTGGGTGCCGGGCGGGGTGAGCGACGCGGCGGCGGACGGCGACCCGCGCCGGTCGCTCGCCGCCACCTTCGTCGACACCCGCGGCGCGGCGCCCGCCGCCGTGGGCGCTGCGCTCGCCGCCGCCCGGCCGGACGTCGTCGTCGCGCTCGGGGTCGCCGAGCACGACGGGCAGGTGCTGAACGAGTGCCGCGCTCCGGTCCTCGGCGTCGTCGTCCCCCCCGACCGGCCTCCCGCCTGGGTGCTGCGCGCCGCGGCGCCCGGGCAGCCGCCGGACGCCGCCGCTCTCGCCGCCGCCGCGGCGCACGAGCGGGCGCGGCTGTGGGCGCCCGGGTCGCCGGGGGAGGCGTGCGACCGGCTCGTGGCGCTCGACCCGATCGACGCGGTCGGCGCCCGGCTGTGGCGCACGATCGCGCCGCCCGTCGACGACGGCCTCTTCGCGCCGGTCGCCAGCGCCCGCCGCCCGCCGCGGATCGTGTTCGCCGGGCCGTCGACCGAGCACCGCGAGCGGTGGCTGGCCCCCGCCACGCACCTGCACGACGTGCGGCACGTCGCGCACGGCGTCACGCCGGACCGCCTCAAGCGATTGCTCGAAGACGTGGACGTCGCCCTCGTCGCCCACGCGAGCGGCCGCGCAACGTTCGACCACCGCGTCGCGCTGCACCTCGCCGCCGGCCACCTCGTCCTCACCGAGCCGCTGCGCCCCCGCCACGGCCTCGAGCCCGGCATCGACCTCGTCGAGGTCGCCGACCCCGACGCGCTCGCACGGCTCCTCGGCGCGATCCGCGCGTCGCCCGACCTCCTGCGCCGAGCCCGCGTCCGCGGCCGCCTCAAGGCGGAGCGCTTCAAAGCGAGCCACGTCTGGGGCCGCGTCCTCACCGACTTCCTCCGCGACGTCCGCGCCCAGCGCACGCGCCCGCTGGTCTAGGCTCGCGCCCCGATGAGCGAACCGGCCCGCGTGCCCGCCCTCGCGACCGTCGACGACTGCCGGCTCATCGAGCTGCCGACCGTCCCGGACCCGCGCGGCAAGCTGTCGATCGTCGAGTCGGCCCGGCAGATCCCGTTCGCGATCCAGCGCTTCTACTACCTCTACGAGGTCCCCGCCGGCGCGACCCGCGGCGGCCACGCCCACCGGCGCCTGCACCAGTTCCTCGTCGGGATCTCCGGCAGCTTCGACGTCGTCCTCAGCGACGGCACCGCCGAGCGCCGCGTGATGCTCAACCGCCCGCACGTCGGCCTCTACATCCCCCCGATGATCTGGCGCGACATGTCGAACTTCTCGTCCGGCTCGGTGTGCGCGGTGCTCGCCTCCGACTTCTACGACGAGGACGACTACCTGCGCGAGTACGACGGGTTCCTGACCGCCCGCCGCAGCGCCTCGGCGACGTAGTCGACCTCGTCGTCGCGGATCCCGGGGAACAGCGGGAGCGACAGCACGCGCGCGGCGAGCCGCTCGGCGCGCGCCAGCCGGCGGGCGGCCCCCGCGAACGCCGGCTGGCGGTGGATCGGGACCGGGTAGTGGACCGCCGCGCCGACGCCGTCGCGGCGCAGCCGCTCGAGCACCCGGTCGCGGTCGTCGACCCGCACGACGTACAGGTGCCAGACGTGCCGGTTCCCCGCGGCGGTGACCGGCAGCTCGACGCCGTCCACGTCGCGCAGGGCCTCGCCGTAGCGCCGCGCGGCGGCCTCCCGCTGCTCGTTCCAGCGCCCGAGCATCCCGAGCTTCGCCCGCAGCACGACCGCCTGCAGCTCGTCCAGCCGCGAGTTGAACCCCTCCTCGACGTGCTCGTACTTGCTCGCGCTGCCGTAGTTGCGCAGCCGGCGCACGCGGTCGGCGACCGCGGCGTCGCCGGTGAGGACCGCGCCGGCGTCGCCGTAGGCGCCGAGGTTCTTGCTCGGGTAGAAGCTGATCGCCGCGGCGGTACTCCCGAAGCCGACCGGCCGGCCGTGCTGGGAGGCGCCGTGGGCCTGCGCCGCGTCCTCCACCAGCGCGACGCCCGTGCCGTCGACCAGCGCCCCCAGCGCCCGCATGTCCGCCATCTGCCCGAAGAGGTGGACGGGGACGATCGCCCGCGTGCGGTCAGACAGCGCCGCCCCGGCCGCGGCCGGGTCCACCAGCCCCGTGTCCGCCGCCACGTCGACCGGCACCGGCGTCGCGCCGGCCCGCACGACCGCCATCGCCGTCGCGACGAAGGTGAACGCCGGCACGACGACCTCGTCGCCGGGCCCGACGCCGGCCGCCCGCAGCGCCAGCTCCAGCGCGTCGGTCCCGTTGCCCACGCCGACGCAGTGCGCGGCCCGGCAGAACGCGGCGAACTCGGCCTCGAACGCCGCGCCCTCCTCGCCGAGCACGAACGAGCGCCGCCCCAGCACGCGCGCCCAGCCGTCGGCGATCGCGCCGGCGACCGCCTCGTGCTGGCGCCCGAGGTCGACGAGAGGGATCCGCACGCACGGACCGATAGCAGAGGGTGCGACACTGCGGCGCACGGTGGACGGCGACGAGACGACCGAACGCGGCGCGCGGCCGCAGGCGACCGAGCGCGACGCGCAGCGCTTCAGCGGCCTGCGCTACGAGGACTTCCGGCGCATGGCGCGCGACGAGAGCCTCAGCGACGCCGAGCGCGTCGGCTTCCCCGACGGCTACCGCGCCGGCCGCGAGGAGGCGATCCTCGCCGACGTCGCCTCGAAGCTGCCCGCGCTGACCGAGCACGGGCGCGTGATCGCCGACGTCGGCTGCGGGGCGTCCGGGCTGCCGTTCCTGCTGCGCGAGCACTGCCGCCGCCAGGGGCACACCCTGCTGCTGATCGACGCGCCCGAGATGCTCGAGCACCACGAGGACGGGCCGGGCGTCGTGAAGGTCCCCGGCCGCTTCCCCGCGGAGACCGCCGAGCGGCTCGCCGAGTGGCGCGGCCGGGTCGACGCCGCCGTCGCCTACAGCGTCCTGCAGGTCGTCTACGGCGAGGCCAACCCGATCGAGTTCGTCGATGCCGCGGCCGAGCTGCTCGCCCCGGGCGGCCGGCTGCTGATCGGCGACCTGCCGAACGCCTCGATGCGCCGCCGCTTCCTCGCCAGCGCGGCGGGCGCCGCCCACCACCGCGCCTACACCGGCCGCGACGAGGACCCGCCGGTCGCGTTCAACACCCCGTCGCGCGGCGAGGTCGACGACGCGCTGGTCCTCGGCCTCGCGGCCCGCGCGCGCGCCGCCGGGCTGCACGCGTGGGTCGTGCCGCAGCACCCGAGCCTCCCGATGGCGAACCGCCGCGAGGACCTGCTCGTCGCCCGCCCGTGACGACCGCCGAGCCGTACCGGCCGGAGCTGCGCGAGGAGTGGAACGCGCTCGCCCGCGCGGCCCGCGTGCCGCACTTCATGTTCGAGCGCGAGTACGTCGAGTACCACGCCGACCGCTTCGCCGACGCGTCGCTCGTCGTGCGCGACCGCGGCCGGCCCGTCGCGCTGCTGCCCGCGAGCCGCTCCGGCGACGTCGTCACGAGCCACGGCGGCCTGACGTTCGGCGGGCTGCTCGCCGACGAGCGGCTCACCGCCGGCCGCACCCTCGCCGCCCTCGACGCGGTGCTCGCGGCGCTGCGCGAGGCAGGAGCGCGCCGGCTCGTCTACCGGGCGCCCCCGCACGTCTACCACCGCGCCCCGGCCGAGGAGGACCTCTACGCGCTGACCCGCGCCGGCGCCCGGCTGGTCCGCCGGGACCTCAGCGCGGCGGTGTTCGGCCCCGAACCGGTGGGCCCGCACCCGAGCCGGCGCCGCAACGTCCGCGCGGCCCGCGCCGCCGGGCTGACCGTGCGGGAGGAGGGCGCGATCGAGGACCTCATGGCCGTCGTGCGCGCGAACCTCGCCGAGCGCCACGGGGTCGCCCCTACGCACGACGACGCGGAGATGCGCCTGCTCGCCGACCGCTTCCCCGACAGCATCCGCCCCTTCGCCGTCCGCGACGAGGCCGGGGGGATCGTGGCCGGGACGATCGTCTACGAGACGCCGGTGTGCGCGCACGCGCAGTACATCGCCGCCACCGGGGAGGGCCGGCGCGGCTACGCGCTCGACCTGCTGTTCGACCACCTCGTCGGCGAGCGGTTCGCCGCCAAGCGCTGGTTCGACTTCGGCATCTCGACGACCGACGAGGGCCGCGCGCTCAACGCCGGCCTGGTCCGCTACAAGGAGAACTTCGGCGCGCGCGGGGTGGTCCACGACCACTACGCGCTCGACCTGTGACCGGCTACCCGCCCCGCTCGCTCGACGGGTAGTAGTCGGAGACGTCCTCGTCGAGCATCGCGACCCGCACGCCGGCGCGCAGCATCCGCCGGCACCACGCCCAGTCGGTCGGCGTGTACCACAGGTCGTCGGTCAGCTCGCACTCGAAGATCGCGCCGAGGCCGGCGTGGTACAGCGACCCCTGCATCCCGAAGTGGTCCTGCGCCGGCGGGAAGCGCCCGATCGAGTACTCGGGGCCGTCTCCGCGGACCCGCAGGCGCCCGTAGACCAGCTCGGCGCGCCGCTCGCGGGCGAGCGCGAGCAGCCGCTCGACGTGGTCGGGGTGCCAGGCGTCGTCGTCGTCCTGCGGCGCGATCCAGCGGCCGGTCGCCAGGCGCACGCCCTCGTTGTACGGCGGCACGCCCGCGACCTGCCAGCGCCGCGACACGTCCTCGGGGTACGGCCCGCGCAGCGGGAGGTTGCGGTAGCTGACGCGGGGGTCGCCGAAGCCCTCGACCGCCACCCGGGCCTCGTCGGGCGCCCCGTCGCCGACGACGATCACCTCGAGCCGCTCGTACGTCTGGCCGAGCACCGAGGGAAGCGAGCGCTCGCGGAGCATCTCGTAGTGGCGGTAGGTGGGGATGACGACGGAGACCAGCGGCTCGTCCTCGTCGTACGCGGCCGCGTACGCGTCGCTGGACCGCAGCGCCCACAGCGCGGCCCGGGCGCGCGGCTCGTCCTCCACCGCGGCGCGGATCGCCTCGAGCAGCAGCGCCTCGTCGACCGGCGCGGGAGGGGCCGGGATCGCCTCGACCGCCTCGCGCAGCCGCGCCAGCTCGGCCTCGATCGCGTCGAAGCGCTGCCGCGCCTCGTCGCGCGACGCGAGGACGTGGGCGCGCGTGTCGCCGATCGCCTCGGCGAGCGTCCGCAGCCGGTCGCGCAGCGCGCCGACCGGCCACGGCAGCGGGGCGCTCATCCCGTCCCGGTCACCGTCTCGGGCGCGGCGACCGTCCGCTCGACGCCGATCTCCACCGGCAGGTGCGCGAGCCAGTCGCCCTCGCGGTCGCCGGCGATGACCACGCTCGTGAACGTGTCGCGCCGCTGGATCAGCCGGTGGTCGCCGTGCGCGATCGCGGGGGTCAGGAAGTAGCGCCCGGGCGCGAACACGGCGTCGAAGCTCGCCATGAACAGCAGCTCGTCGCCGGCGGAGAACGATCCCAGCGGCTCGAGCCGCTCGCTGCTGCACCCGAACACCTTCGTGTCCTGGTCGTCGCGCATCTCCATGCTCACCACCGGGTCGACGACGTCTGCGTTGAACCGGATCTTCGCCAGGTACATGCACGGCTCGCGCAGCGGCAGGTAGGCGATCGGCTTGCCGTGCGCGTCCTGGAACCAGGCGGCGACGACGTCGGCCGCGCCGTCGCCCTCGGGCTCGGGCGCCTCGGCGCCGGTCGCCTCCGCCGGGGGCCCGGCCGCGTCGGCGCCGTCGCGGGCGTCGGGGTCGAAGTTCAGCTCGAGGTAGCGGTTGCCGACCCGGTCGGGGTCGCCGATCTCGACGACGCGCCCGTGCTCGAGCAGCATCGCCCGGTCGCAGAAGCGCTTGACCGACGCCATGTCGTGCGTCACGAGCAGCACGGTCGTCCCCTGGCGGCGGATCCGCGCGAACTCGTCGTAGCACTTCTGCTGGAAGGCGGCGTCGCCCACGGCGAGCACCTCGTCGATCAGCAGGATGTCGGCGTCGACCTGGATCATCACCGCGAACGCCAGCCGCACCAGCATCCCCGACGAGTAGTTCTTGAGCTTGAGGTCGACGAACTCCTCCAGCTCGGCGAACTCGAGGATCTGGTCGAACCGCCGGCGCGCCTCGCGCTGCGAGACGCCGAGCATCGTCGCGTTCAAGAGGACGTTGTCGCGCGCGGCGAGGTCCATGTTGAACCCGACGCCCAGCTCGATGAACGTCGACAGCCGGCCGTTGACGTAGATGCGCCCGTAGTCGGTCTTGTAGATCCCGGCGAGGCACTTGAGCAACGTCGACTTCCCCGAGCCGTTGCGGCCCACGATGCCGAAGAACTCGCCGGGCTCGACCTGGAACGACACGTCCTGCAGCGCGCGCAGCTCGTCGTGGCCCGCCCGCCGCAGCGGGTGCAGCGCCCGCTCCTTGAAGGTGTGCACGCGCTCGCGCGGGATCGTGAACGTCTTCGAGATCCCGCTGACCTCGACCGCGGGGGACGCCGGGCCCATGGGGCAGAGAGTAGAAGCGGCGCCCGTCGCTAGGCTCGGTCGGTCGTGACCACGGCCGCAGACACGACCCCGGCCCGCAAGCCCATCCTCGGGCCGACCGCGGTCGGCGGCGATCCGATGCGGGTCCTCAAGCTCGGCTGGGCGCTCGCGGTCGCCGACTTCAAGCTGCGGTTCTTCGGGTCGGTGCTCGGCTACGTCTGGCAGCTCATGCGGCCGCTGCTGCTGTTCGGGATCCTCTTCGTCGTCTTCAGCGAGTTCCTGGACTTCGGCGGCGGCGTGCCGTTCTACCCGGTCTCGCTGCTGCTCGGCATCGTGCTGTTCACGTTCTTCAGCGACGCGACGGCCGGGGCCGTCCGCTCGCTCGTGATGCGCGAGAGCCTCATGCGGAAGATCGAGTTCCCGCGCCTGGCGGTGCCGCTGGCGACGGTGCTGACCGCCTCGTTCAACCTGGCCCTGAACCTCATCCCGGTCGTCGTGTTCCTGCTGCTGTCGGGCGGGAGCGTCCGGCTGACGTGGCTCGAGCTGCCGGTGATCCTCGGCATCCTGATGGCGTTCTCGCTGGGGATCGGGATGGTGCTGTCGGTGCTGTACGTGCGCTACCGCGACGTCGAGCCGATCTGGGACGTCGCGCTGCAGGCGATGTTCTACGGCGCCCCGATCTTCTACACCGGGCAGCTCGTCGCCGAGAAGACGAGCGACACCGTCGCGGAGCTGATCATGCTCAACCCGTTCGCCGCGATCCTGCAGCAGGCGCGCTACGCGATGATCGACCCGGCGCACGAGAGCGCCGGCGCGGCCGTGGGCGGCGCCGGGATGCTGCTGATCCCGGCGGCCGTCGTGGTGCTCGTGGTCGCCGGCGGGGCGCTGCTGTTCCGCCGCCGCGCGCCGCGCATCGCCGAGGAGCTGTGACCCGCCGCCTGCCGACGTTCTCCCCCCGCCGCGTCGAGCAGCTCGCGCTGCTGGCGCTGAGCGCGCTCGGGCTGATCGTCCTGACCGGCGCCGCCGTGCGGCTGACCGGCTCGGGGCTCGGCTGCCCGAACTGGCCCAAGTGCGGCCAGTCGGTGGTCGCGCCGCTCGAGACCCACGCGTGGATCGAGTACGGCAACCGCCTGGCCTCGGCGCTCGTCGGGCTCGTGTCGTTCGCCGCCGGCTTCGCCGCCTGGCGCCGCCGGCCGTTCCGGCGCGACCTCGCGATCGTCGGGACGCTGCTGCCGCTCGGCGTGCTGATGCAGGGCGTGCTCGGCGGCCTGACGGTGCTCTTCCACCTCAAGCCCGGGTTCGTCATCGCGCACTTCCTGCTCTCGATGCTGATCCTGTGCGCGGCCGTCGCGCTCTACTGGCGCGCGCGGCGCGAGCCGGACGAGCTGGCGCGCCCCGCGCACGACCCGCGGCTCGTGAGGGCCGCCCGCGCGCTCCTGCCGGTGGGCGCGCTGGCGATCGCGATGGGCACGCTGGCGACCGCGGCCGGCCCGCACGCCGGCGAGAACGAGGAGCAGGACCCGGTCGCGCGGCTGGACACGTTCGGCACCCTCGACGCCGTCATCCACTGGCACGGCCGCGCCGGGACGCTGCTCGGGCTCACCGCGCTCGCCGTCTGGTTCCTGGCGCGCCGGTGGGGCGGCGGGGCGGAGCTGCGGCGGGCGCTGACCGCGCTGTGCCTGCTCGTCGCCGCGCAGGGCGTCATCGGGTTCGCGCAGTACGAGCTGGAGCTGCCGCCGGAGCTCGTGTGGCTGCACATCCTCGTCGCGACCGGCGCGTGGATCGCGCTGCTGCTCGCGGTCGCGGCGGCCGGGCGGCTCTCGCCGGCGCCTCGAACAGATGTCGAGCCGGACCGCCTGACCTCCCCAGTTCTGGGGAGGCCGGGGCCGCACATGCGTTGAGTCGCACCTGAGACGGCCGTGCGGCCGCCGACGCGGCCCCGATGATGCGCGGCGCGATGCACGGACGCACGCCACAGCCCACGGAGGGCCCCGCATGAGCGTCGCGGCGCAGCTCGCGCTGGCGGCGGCCGCCCCGGTCGCCGCGGCATGGCCCGTCCGCGTCGCCCGCCGGGGCGCGGAGCGCGAGGTGCCGGTCGCGCCGGCGGTGGCGTTCGCGGTCCTGCTCGTCGCCGGCCCGTGGGTCGCGGGGGCCGTGCAGCTCGCGGCGTGCGCCG
>DASZEJ010000129.1:0-91132 GCA_035940955.1 Solirubrobacteraceae bacterium | reverse complement strand
CGAACGGCTCCCAGCGCCCGCGCAGCGGCGCGACGGCCAGGTCGAAGTCAGGCCGGCGGGGCACGGCGCCGACGAGCCGCACGCGCGCCCCGATCCGGTAGGCGAGGACGCTCGAGTAGCTCTGCCCGTACGTGCCGAGCGGCGCCGGCAGGATCAGGTGGTGCAGGCCCGGGCCGTCGAGCGAGGTGACGAGCAGGAAGTCCTGGTGGCGGCTCGGGCCGTGGACGTCGGGCAGCCGCACGGCCAGCCCGAGCACGTCGGGCAGCGGGCGCGGGAGCCCGATCCCGCGCGACAGGCGGACGATCGCCGCGTGCTCGCCGGGGACGTCGAGCAGCGGCGCGCCGTGGTCGCCGCCGGTCACCGACAGCGTCGCCTCGAACGCGTCGCCGTGCGGGTGGAAGATCCGCTTGCCGCGCAGCGCGGACAGCGTGCGCCAGAAGGTCGACGTCGCCTCGCTGACGCCGGGCGGCGTGGGGTCGGCTCTGGGTGGTGCGGTCGTCGCGATGCCGGATCGGCTACCCGCCGATCAAGTCCGCGACGCGCACGCCGAATCATCCGGCGAGATGCCGGCTGCAGCGCCCCGCACGATGTCCCTGCGCGTCCGCGACCGCGTGGCGCTGCTGGTCGAGGACTTCGCGCCGCTGGCCGCCACGATCGCGGCCACCGACCGCGCGCACGCCACGCTCGTGCTCGACGACCGCGGGCCGGTGCCGGCGCGGATGCTCCACCGCCGCGCGGCGGCGATCGAGACCGCGGTGGACGGCCGGCGCTACCGCGCGGACGGCGAGCTGGCGATGGTCGCCGGCCGCCGCGGCCGCGCGCGCGAGGACGCCATCGGCTTCCACTTCCGCGCCGCCGGCCCCCGCCTGAGGCCCCGCGAGGCCCGCGCCCCCGCGGTGCTGCCCGTCACGCTCGTCCCGGTCCACGCCGAGCTGCCGCCCGCGCGCGGCCTGACGCTCAACGTCTCGGCGAGCGGCGCGCTCCTGCGCGGCCCCGCCGCGCTCGACAGCGGCCACGAGCTGCTGCTGCACCTGCACCTGCCGAGCGAGGAGCTGCCGATCCCCGCCAGGGGCGAGGTCGTGCGCCGCACCGGCGACGGCCTCCTCGGCGTGCGCCTGGACCGCATGCGGCCGGCCGACCGCGAGCTGGTCGTGCGCTGGATCGCGGAGCAGGCCGGGCGCTAGAACCGCAGCGCCGCGGCGATCCCGTCGTGGTCGGACAGGTCGTCGTGGCGGCGGACCGGGAGGACGTCGGCGTCCTGCTCGACCGCCAGCTCGACCGCCCACTCCACGAGGTTCGGGTGCGGGACCATCGTCTCGCCGTCGACCGGGCACGACCCGCGCTCCTCGGCCATCGCCCAGCGGCACCTCGGGCACACCACGCCCGGGTGCTCGAGCCCGGGCTCGATCAGCAGCGTCCCGACGCGCCGCTCGTACAGCGCGGGCAGCACGTCGACGATGCCGCGCACCCCGTTCGCGCCGGCGCGGTCGAGCGCCTCGCGCTCGCGGTGCGTCTCGTCGATCTGCAGCAGCGGCTCGAGCCGCTCGCGGACGGTCTGCACGGACTCCCAGTCGGCGCCGACGTCGAACCGCGCCGTGATGCGCTCGCGCAGCGGCTGCGGCAGCGCGTCGCTGAACGCGCTGAACATCCGCTCGCTCGTGCCGACGAAGATCCGCTTGTACGCGCGCCGCCCGTCGGCCTCCTCGAGCAGCCGCGCGACGCCGCGCAGGAACTCGTCCACCTCCATCCCGACGCTGCGCTCGTAGCGCATCGCCGACATGCCGCCGCGGCGGCTGCGACCGCGGTGGTCGCCGCTCGCGCGCTCGACCTCCTCCAGCCGGTCGCCGAACCCCTCGAGCAGCCGGGCGTCGTCGCCGTCGAGCAGCACGACCGCCCAGTGCCCCGCCGGCCCGACCTCGGCCAGCGGCTCGATCGCCGGGCGGTCGGCGATCGTCACGCGGGAGTCGACCGGCCGCGGCAGCCGCAGGACCTCGAACAGCTCGGCCGGCCCGCACAGGAAGAGCGCGAGCGCGTGCGCGCCCTCCGCCCAGCCGTCGTCGAGGTTGGCCTCGAGCTCGTCGCGCGCGCGGACGACGTCCTCGCGCAGCGCCATGTGCGCCCGGTGGTCGAGGTCCTCCACGCCCTCGACGGCGCGCGCCGCCTCGTCGAGCAGCGAGTTCACGGCGGACCGGCGGTTCTCGGAGGCGTGGAGGTTGGCGGTGGGGTCGAGGTTCAGGTAGAGCGACAGGACGCGGGCGCCGTCGCCCGGGCTGAACGTGGCAAGCCGCTGGAGGCGCTCCTGCGTGACGTCGCTGGTCTGCATGGACGGCATGGAGGCCCCGCTACCCCGGCCACAGGTTGATCATGTAGCGGTCCACGCGCTCCTCGAGCGCGACGTACATGTCCTCGAGCTTCTTGCGCTGCGTCCCTTCGCGGCGCGCGAGCAGCTTGCGATCGGGCGCGCTGGCGTTCAGGCGCGGCGCCTGCGGCCGGTTCGGCACATCCTCGAACGCCGGGTTGCTCTCCGACTCGCGGAAGAGCGCGAGCGCCTGCGCCTCCCACATCCCCGGGCGCCCCTGCGGGAAGCGGACGAGCTCCTGCAGCACCGCCTCCCAGTCGAGCCCCGAGCTGGCGTCGTTGGGCGAGTTGATCTCGGTGAGCATGAGGTGGACCACCGAGAGCGAGGCGAACTTCGCGAGCACCTTCGCGTCCTCGTAGAGCGGCTGGCTCTTCGGCGTGTCCTTGGCCATCAGCGTGTGCGTCCCGATCGTCTCGCCGGAGGCGCCGTTGTCGGTCCGGACGTCGAAGACGTGGCCGGGGTCGGGGCGGCCGCCGCCGTCGAGCGACCGGGTGGCGACGCGGCTGCGATCCATCTCGCCCTGCGACTGCGCGAGGAACTGCATGAGGAAGCCGCCGACGCCGGGCGTGCGCTCGTCGTGCGCCTCCAGCCCGCGGTCGATCGCGAACGCCCGCTTGAAGGCGTCGCGGGCGGCGTCGTTGAGGTAGCCGTCGGTGCGCAGCCGGTCGACCCCCTGGTTGTAGACCTCGGAGTTGATCTGCTCGACGTGCTTGACGAGCTGAGCCTGCAGGTAGTCCTTGTCGCGGTGCATCCGCGACCGCTCGTCGGCGTTGAAGAGCGTCCGGACGAGCACGAGGTTGCTCTTCACGAGCGCGTCGGTGCCGGGGATCCCCAGCGCGGTGCGCAGCTCGGGAGACAGGTAGCCCCCCGCCTCGTCGAAGCGCTTGAACAGCGCCTGCAGGCTCTCGAGCGCGCCGGCCATCGTGTGCGCCATGTCCGTGCTCTCGAAGCCGCCCGTGTAGCACAGGTCCAGCCGCGCCTCGGAGGTCTCGTCGCTGAGCCGGTTGCCGCTCTCGTAGACCGGGTAGCGCAGCCGCCGCATCAGCTTGCGCCGCCAGGTCGTGTGCGTGCCGGCCTCGGGGTGCGACGCGTCCCCGCCGACCTGGTAGCCGGGATAGCCGCGGTACGTGCGGTACGTCCGCATCCAGTTCTCGGCGAACCAGGCGCGATAGGCGTCGTCGGTCTCCTCGCGCGGGCGCCCGCGCCGCAGGTCGTTCCACAGCTGCAGCTCGGGGTAGTTCGAGTGGAAGAAGTAGTCCTCGACCGCGTGCAGCAGCTTGCCGAAGCGCACGAGGATGTCGTGGCGCGCGCGGTCGCTCCTGCCGACGGTGCGCTTGCCCTTCCAGTCGGCCTCGAGCTTGGTCAGCTCCTCGGTGAGGAACGTCAGGTACTCCTCCAGGTACTGGATCAGCCCCCGGCGGCCCCGGCGGTACATCCGGTTGCGCGGGCGCTGGTCGCCGTGCAGCACGAACGGCGGGAAGTCGACGTGCTCATGCGGCCAGTACTGCGTGAAGTGCGTGCTGTAGACGTGGTCGATCTCGGCCGGCGGGATCGGCTCGATCCGCTGCAGCTCCGGCGGCAGCATGCCGCGCATCGCCTCCTTCTGCGGGATGTCGTCGGCGAAGATGACGTGCGTCACCGCGAGGATGACGTTCTCGAAGTACTCGGCCAGCTTGCCGTACCGCCGGTCGGCCGGCTCGTGCTCGCCCATCAGGTTGTTGAGCCACTCCTCGACATCGAACGCGTCGAGGAAGACGTCGCTGAGGATGCCGAGGATCGGGATCACCGACAGGATCGCCAGGAACGGGTTGCTCGACTTGGCCTGCTGCCAGATCGTCCGCTTCGCGCTCATGTGCGCGAAGGGGTCGCGGAACTGCGAGACGTCGGTCAGGTAGTTGCCGAGCTCGAGGTACGTGTAGTCCTCGTCCGGCCGGAGCGTCCCGATCCTCTCGCGCGTGTTGTGGAAGATCTCGGCGTGCCGGAGGACCTCGCCCATGGCGCCTCCCGCCGGCGGTCAGACGGTGTAGTCCGGCAGCTCGGGCCCCGGCTGCAGCCAGACGAGCGTCGTCGGCAGCACCACCCTCCACGGGTCGCCCTCCGGCACCGCGTTGCCGAGGTCGTCCTGTTGGGCCTTCAGCTCCTCGTGGATCGCGACGTAGAGCGGGTCGTCGAGCTGCGGCGCCTCGCCGCCATTCCAGATCGCGCCGGTCTGCAGGTAGTAGAGGATCGCGTCGTTGTACGCCGGGCGCACCGGGACGACGACCCGCGCCGAGCCCGCCTGGAGGAACTGGGTGAACAGCGGGTCGTTGTCGTAGAGGTTCGAGGTCTTCGGCCACTCCTCCTTGCGGCCCCAGAAGTAGGGGTAGAAGAGGTAGGTCACCTGCTCCCACTCGAACGCCTGCTCGAAGAACTGGACGAACTTGCCCTCGCTCGCCGCCTCGGTCAGCGAGAAGTGGGGCGGCGCGCCGCTCATCGCGTCGAACTCCGAGTAGGTCGTCCCGGTCAGCATCCGCAGCGACAGCTTCTTCAGCTCGCGGCGCTCGATCTCGCGGTTGATCGCCGGGTTCTGGCCCTTGATCACGACGCCCCGCCGCGCCTCGGCGGCGGCCACCTTGTCCTCGTACTCCGCCATCGCGGCCTTGTGCGCCGTGCGGATCTTCTCGTACGTCTTGATCTGCCAGTCCTCGTACGCGCGCGCGGTGCGCTCGCACCACACCTCGACGACCCCGGCGTACGCGCGCACGTCCTGCGTGACGAGGGCGACCGGTATCACGCTGTCCTCGCTCGACAGGTTCTCGGAGGAGTCGCCGCCGACGCTGAGCTTGAAGTACGGCTGGCTGCCTTGCCAGACGCCGAACTGGTACCAGAAGGTCGTCGCGACGTAGCCGTCCGGGATGACCAGCTCCTTCGACGCCTTCGACGACGACTGGTCGTCCGCCATGCCGGACTGGTCGAGCGCGAGGCCGACGACCTTGCTGGGCGGCGGCGGCGGCGTGACGCCCTGCACGTTGTAGTCGCGGATGAAGGTCTGGTACGTCGCCTCGGTGATGCTCTGATGCGTGATCGCCGGCAGCGCCGGGGGCTTCGGGATGTCGACCTGCTTGGACGGGTCGTTCTCCTGCGCCCAGCGGTAGTACGCGGCGGGCTCCGGAACGACGAACTCGAACATCATCCGCTTGCCGTAGTTGAAGATCTGCGCCTCGTACTCCTTGTCGACCCAGCGGTAGACGCCGGTGACGTGACCGCTGCCGCCGACGTTGTTGAGGCCGTGGCGGTTGGTCTCCTCGATCTCGTGGAGCATCTTGGTGACCCGCTCCTCGCGGGCCTTGCGCTGCACGCGCGTGACCGACCGGTCGACCACCTCGCGCGCGAAGTTCTGCGACGAGCGCGTGGTGTCGGTCTGCGACTGGCTGTAGGCGAAATTCGCGTGCGCCCCGACCTCGACCGGCCCGTACGACGCGCTGACGTTCACGCCGGCGTCCACGCTCATGTCGGTCTGGATCGTGCTCTCCGCCTCCTTCTTCAGCTCGAAGCGGTCGGTCGTCTGCGTGTCGCGCTCGGTCTCCTCGGTCGTCTCGACGGCGACGGTGATCGTCTCCTCGCGGCGGTCCAGCCGCCGGTGGACGCGCTCCTTGTCCTCGCCGAGCAGGACGTTCTCTATGTGCGCGACCTCGCCGGCGACGTAGCGGAGCAGCTTCTGCTTGACGACCTTGAGGTCGCCGATCCCGAGCGGGCGGACGCCGGGCGTCTTCAGCCAGCTGATCGGCGTCGTGTGCGCGGCGGCCGAGAGGTCCGGCAGGAGCTCGGACGCGGAGTACTGCTTCGTGACCGCCATGGCGACCGGGAGCTGCTCGGCCTCCGCCGGCATCGTGGCGAGCAGCAGCTGGCCCTCGGGCGCCGTGAGCAGCTCGTCGCCCGCGGCGGCCAGCGCGCTGTACGTCGCGTTGAGCGCGTGCTCGCCCCTCCGGGCGGCGTCCGCGCCCGGCTGCAGCGCGAGCGCGCGGCGAGCGCCGGCGCCGAGGGCGTCGAGCGCGGCAGCGCGGAACACCGGCCGGCGCTCGGTCGTCGTGGCGATCAGCGGCCGGCCGCGCCGCGGCGCGTCGCGGTCCTCCAACGGCGGCGGCTCGCCGGCCGGCTCGTCCTTCACGACCTCGATCTCCGGGCGCAGGTTCGCCAGCTCGCTGGCGGTGCGCTCCAAGGCGACGTAGCGGTCCCACAGCGCGGCCAGGTCCTGCTTGCGCGCCTCCAGGCGGGCGTCGCGCTCGCGCACCCGCGGGTCTCGGCCGCCCGTGGACGGCATCAGGTCGACCAGCATGGCTGGGATCGCGACGGTCGCCGTCAGCCGCTCCCCGACGCCGGCGGGCTCCTCGATGGACTCCCCCGCGGCGACGGCCGCGACGACGTCGAGCGCCCGGACAGCGGCCAGCAGCCGCTCGATGTTCGGCGCCTCGACGCGGGTGAGGACGTAGAACGCGTACACGCGGTCCCACGTCGCGGCGGTCAGCTCCGCCAGGCGGCCCCTCTGGGCGAGGTCGGCGGGCGAGGCGCCGAGCGCGTCCTCGATCGCCTGCGCGAGCGACCGCTCGCCTGGGTCCGCGACCCAGGCGGCGATCGCGTCGCCCGCAATGGCGGCGTCCGCGATCTCCTCGTCCTCGGCCGGGTCGACGCTCCAGCGGTGCCCCTCGACGTGATTGCGGACCACGGCCGCCGCCTGCGCGACGTCGCCCTGCCCGACGAGCCGGCCGATCGGCGTGTCGGCGGGGTCGCGGTCGTCCTTGACGACCTTGTGGCGCTTGGCGACCGGCGGGCGCAGCGCGAGGAACTTGAAGACGTCGTTGACGATCCCCTGCACGGCCACGGCCGTCACCCCCCCGAGTCCTGGAACTCGTCGAACTTACAGCACGCGTGAAGTGGTGTGGAGACTCTGCTCGCGGTCAGCCGGGGCGCGCGCGGGCGAGCCGGTCGCGGTCGACGGGCCGCACGTCGACGATCCGGGTGGGGATGACGAGCAGCGCGCCCTCGTCGGCGTCGAAGTCCTCGTCCTCGCTCTCGCGCCCCTCGAGCTCGACCACGACGCAGCCCTCGACGTCGGCGCCGCGGTCGACCATGTACCGGTACAGGCCCTCCTCGTCGGGGAAGACGCTCACGCCGCGGCGGGCCGCGTCGGTGATCCAGCCGCTGCCCTCGCACGCCGGGCACTCGTCGCGGTAGCGCA
Organism: Solirubrobacteraceae bacterium; assembly: GCA_035940955.1. Lineage (GTDB taxonomy): Bacteria > Actinomycetota > Thermoleophilia > Solirubrobacterales > Solirubrobacteraceae > CADCVT01. Next base: position 83,558 of record DASZEJ010000129.1, on the reverse strand, counting down.
GCTCGCCGCCGCACGACGGGCAGTCCTCGTCGGCGCCGCTCTCCTCGCACGACGCGCACTCGTGCCACGTCCACCCGTCGCCGCCGCACTTGTCGCAGCGGCCGCGGACCGCGCCGTCCCACGGCTCGGACGTCTGCCCCTCGGGGCGGAGCAGGTCCTGCGGGTCGCGGTCGCGCGGCTGGATGCGGAAGAAGCGCGTGCTCGTCAGCGTTCCGACGTGATCTTCGGGCCGGCGCCGGGGTCGTCGTCCGGCGCGCCGGGGTCGCGCACGACCTCGGTCACCTTCTCCTCGTCGCCCTCGCCGTACTCCGCGCCGGCGCGGTCGCTCTCGACCTCGCCGCGGAAGGCGTCGCTCAGCGGGTCGCCGCGGCCGTCGCCGTGCTGGGCGTTGTCGACGAGGTCGGCCTCGGCCTGCTCGAAGCCCTCGGCCACGCCGCCGCCCGCCTCGTAGACGGGGCGCATGGCGGGGTCGAAGTCGTCCTCGTCGCCGGCGGTGCCGCCGATCCGGCCGGCGGCCTGCGCCGCCGCGGCCTCCTCCTCGCGGACGAGGTCGCTGTCGTCGGGTCGTTCCTCTGTCATGGTCGCGCGGCTACCCGAACCGGCCGTGTGTCACGCCACCGGGCGGGTAGGCCGGGGTCATGGCACGAACGATCAACGAAGTGATGACCCACGATCCCCGCACGGTGTCGGCGGAGAGCACGCTCACCGACGCGGCCGTGCTGATGCGCGACGACGACGTCGGCGCGATCGTCGTCGAGCGCGAGGGCGCGATCGCCGGCGTCGTGACCGACCGCGACATCGTCGTCCGCGCGATCGCGCAGGGCCACGATCCCGCGACGACGCAGGTCGGCGACGTCGCCAGCGAGTCGGTGGTGACCGTGACGCCGGACCAGTCCGTCGAGGACGTGCGCCGCCTGATGCGCGAGCACGACGTGCGCCGCATCGTCGTCGAGCAGGGCGGGCGCGCGGCGGGCATCGTCTCGCTGGGCGACCTCGCCGTCGACGGCGACGCGGACGCCGAGCTGACCGACATCAGCGCGGCGTCGCCGAACCGCTGAGCGGGAGGCCGCCGTGCGGGCGGCCGGCGACGGCTTCGCCATCATCCACCGGGTGACCGCCGAGCCCGAGCGCGGCTTCGCCGTGACGCCGCCCGCCCGTGCCGCCGCGCCGGCGTGAGGCGGCGGCCGCCGCCGCGCTGCTCGGCGCGGGCGCGGTGGCGGCGCTCGGCGCGTACGCGCTGCTGGTCGAGCCGCGCCGCGTGCGCGTGCGGCGCGTCGAGCTGCGGCTCGACCGCTGGCCGCGCGTGTACGACGGGTTCAAGCTCGCGCTGATCGCCGACCTGCACGCCGGCACGCCGCACGTCGGGGTCGACCGCGTCGAGCAGGTCGCGGCGCTCGCCGACCGCGAGGGCCCGGACCTCGTCGCGCTGCTCGGCGACTTCGTCGACGACGAGGCGGCGTTCTCCGACGCGGTGCGGCCGGCCGACGTCGCGCGGGCGCTCGCCCGGATCCGCGCGCCGCTCGGGCGCGTCGCGGTGCTCGGCAACCACGACTGGCGGACCGGCGGCGAGGCGGTGCGCGCGGCGCTGCGCGGCGCGGGGATCCCGGTCCTGGAGAACGAGGCGCGGCTGCTGCGCGACGCGCGGACGCCGCTGTGGGTCGCCGGCCTCGCCGACGCCACCGAGCGCGTGCCGGACGTGGCCGCCGCGCTCGCCCCCGTCCCCGAGGACGCGGCGCTGATCGTGCTGAGCCACGACCCCGACCTCTTCCCCAGCGTCCCCGACCGCGCGGCGCTCACCGTCAGCGGGCACACCCACGGCGGGCAGGTCTCGATCCCGCTCCTGCGCCCGCGCGTCACCCCTTCGCTGTTCGGCGACCGCTACGTCGCCGGGCACGTCGAGGAGGGCGGCCGCCACCTGTTCGTCAGCCGCGGCGTCGGCACGAGCACGTGGCCGCTGCGCTTCCGCTCGCCGCCCGAGGTCGTCGTCCTCACCCTGCGGCCGCGGTGACCGGGCGCATCGTCGCCTTCCTGCGCGAGATCGGGCTCGACGTGGAGCCGGCGGATCTCGGCGACGACACGTTCCTCCCCGGGCTCGCGGTCGAGCACGGCGCGCTGCGCTACGACGAGGCGCGGCTGACGTACCCCGGCGACCTGCTCCACGAGGCGGCGCACCTCGCGGTCGCCCCGCCGGACGCCCGGGCGCGGATGACCGGCGACGTCGCGGTGCCCGGCCTCGACCTAGCGAGGCTCGAGGTCGCCGCCGTCCCGTGGTCGTACGCGGCGGCGCTCCACCTCGGGATCGACCCGGCGGTCGTGTTCCACGCCGGCGGCTACCGCGGAAAGTCGGCCGGCCTGCTGCGGACGTTCGCCGCCGGGGTGTACCCGGGGGTCAACCTGCTCGTCGAGGCGGGGATGACGACGGCGGAGGCCTACCCGCGCATGCTGCGCTGGCTGCGCGGCTGAAGCGGCCACCCGACCGTCGCTATGCAGGCGGGTCGCGCCGCTCGAGCGGCCGGGTCGCCGGCCCCGCGAGCACGTTGCCGTCCGGGTCGAACCGGGAGCCGTGGCACGGGCAGTCCCACGAGCGCTCGGCGTCGTTCCACTTCGTCAGGCAGCCGAGGTGGGTGCAGCGCAGCGACACCGCGTGCAGGCCGCCCGCCTCGTCGCGGTACACGCCGACCTTGCCGAGCCCGCTGCGGACGACGCGCGCCTCGCCGGCCGGCACCTCGGCGGAGGAGGAGGCGTCGGCCCGCGCGAGGCGGTCGCCGAAGAAGTGGGCGCCGACAAGCAGGTTGACCTGGGCGAGCTTCGGCGCGCTGCGCACGCGGGCGCGGTTCGGGTCGAAGTGCTCGGCGTGCGGGTTCTCGCGGCCGGCGATCAGGTCGCTGAGGATCGTCGCCGCGACCGTGCCGTTCGTCATCCCCCACTTCTGGAACCCGCCGGCGACCCACAGCCCGTCCGCGCGGGGGTGGTAGCGCCCGACGTACGGCATGTGGTCGACCGGCATCCCGTCCTGCGTCGACCAGCGGTAGGGGAACTCCGCGATCCCGAAGTGGCGGCGGCCGAACTCCATGAGCTGCTCGTAGCGATCCGGGTCGGCCTTCGACGCGCCGGTCTGGTGGCCCTCGCCGCCGATCAGGAGCCAGTCGCCGTGCGCGCGCACCGAGCGGGTCGGCTGGCCGGCGGTGATGAGCATCGCGCGCGGCGGCGCCACCGCCGGCCGGCCGGCGACGATGTAGGACCGCGTCGCCTCCAGGCGCGCGAAGAACACGCCGCGGTCGAGCAGCGGGTACTGCGTCGCGACGACGACGTGCCGCGCGCGCACGGTGGCGCCGCCCTCGACGTGGACCTCGTGCGGCGAGCCCTCGGTGACGCCGGTGACCGTCGTCGACTCGAAGACCGACGAGCCGTCGCCGTCGACCGCCGCGGCGAGCGCGCGCGTGTACGTCGCGGGCTGGAACTGCGCCTGCGCGTCCAGTCGCGCGGCGGCCGGCACGTCGAACGGCAGCGGCACGTCGGTCGTCAGCTCGACCGCCAGCCCCGCCTCGCGCCCGGCCTCGACGACCTGCTCCACGGTCGAAACCTGCGAGTCGTCGGCCGCGTACGTGTAGTCGGGCACCCGCTCCCAGCCGCAGTCGATCGCGAGCTCGCGCACCAGCGCCTCCATGCGCTCGACCGCCGCGAGGTTCGCCTGCGCGTACGCGGCGAGGGCGTCGCTGCCGCACGTCCGGCGGACCTCGGAGAGCAGCGTCTTCTGCAGCGCGCTGCACTTGGCCGTGCTCATCCCGGTCGCCGCGGCGGAGATCGCCCCGCGCTCCAGCACCGCGACGCGCAGCCCGTCGTGCTTGCACAGCAGCGCGGTCGTCACGCCGGCGATGCCGCCGCCGATCACCGCGACGTCCACGTCGAGGTCGCGGGCGAGCGGCGGGTAGGCGGTCGAGGGGGCTTGGTCGAGCCAGAGCGACTCGGTGGCGCGGGCGGTCATGGCGCCCAGGGCTACCCGACCTGCACCCGCATCGCACGCGCCAGCGCGCCGCCGACCACCTGCCGCTCGCCGCCGATCAGCACCGTCGCCGGCCCGCCGAACGGCTGGCGCTCGACGACCTCGAGCTCGTCGCCGATCGCGATCCCCCGCTCGTCGAGGTAGCGCAGCATGGCCGGGTCGGAGTCGGAGACGCGCACGAACCGGCCGCGCGCGCCGACGTCGAGCGCCTCCAGGCTGGAGGTCTGCGTCTCGTCGATGGCCAGGTCGGCGGACGGGATCGGGTCGCCGTGCGGGTCGTGCGTCGGGTCGCCGAGCTTGGCGGCGATCCGCGCCTCGAGGTCCTCGGAGATGACGTGCTCGAGCGCCTCGGCCTCCTCGTGGACGCGGTCCCACGGGACGCCGAGGTGCTCGGCGAGGTACAGCTCGAGCAGCCGGTGGTGGCGCAGCACCTCGAGCGCGACGCGCTCGCCCGCCGGCGTCAGCGTGACGCCGTGGTAGGGCTCGAGGTGCGCGAGGCCCTGCTCGGCGAGCTTGCGGACCATGCTCGACGCCGACGCCGGCGTGACCCCGAGCCGCGCGGCCAGGTCGTTCGTCGCGACCGGCTCGCCGCCGCCGCGCGCCTGCAGCGCGTAGATCGCCTTCGCGTAGTCCTGGACGGCGGAGCTGACGCCCTCGGTCGCGCTCACACCGCCACCAGCAGTCCCGTCGCGAACATGACCGCCATCCCGGCGAGGAGCCCCGCGACCGCCGCCGGGTGCAGCGCGCGGCCGCTCTCGTCGCGCAGCGACGGGGCGAGCTGCACGATCACCTGGGCGATCGCCCCGGCCCCGAAGCCGAACAGGAACGCGGCGACGCTCGCGTTGAAGGCGGCGGCGCCGATCCACGCGCCGGCGATCGCGGGCGCGCCGGCGAGCAGGCCGAGCACCGCGAGCCTTCCCGGCGTGGCGCGGCCGTCGGCGAGCGGGGCGACGATCGCCAGCCCCTCGGTCGTGTTGTGGATCGCGAAGCCGACGACGAGGAACGCGCCGAGCGCGAGCGCCCCGACCGCGTACGAGGAGCCGATCGCGACGCCCTCGCCGAGGTTGTGCAGGCCGATGCCCGCGGCGATCAGGAGCGCGAGCCGCTCGCCGCCGGCGCCCGCGCGCCTGCTCTCCAGCCACGCCGACACGCCGGTCAGGCCGAGGTAGGACGCGGCAGCGCCGAGGAAGACGAGCGCGGCGCCGCCGAACGCCTGCGAGCCCTCGCCGGCCAGCTCCACCCCCTCCAGCGTCGCGTCGATCGCCAGGAACGCGAGCAGCCCGACGGTCAGCGCCATCACCGCGCGCAGCCACCGGCCGGGGATGCGCCGGATCCACGGCAGCCACAGCATCCCCAGCGCGACGGGGATGACGCCGACGTACACGCCGAGCAGCGCCATGAGGCCGAAGAACGACAGGTCGCTGTCGGGCGTCTCGGCGGCGACGTCGATGGCGTGGCCGACGGTGCCGCCGGTCGCGGTCACGAGCGTGACGTCGTAGGCCTCGCCCTCGTTCCACGGGTACGCGATGCGCACGGTCGCGGTGCCGAGCCTGCCGATCTCCTGCTCGGCGCCGGTGAAGGGGACGAACGCGTCGTTGACCTGCGCCTGGGCGATGCGCACGGCGTCCGGGCCGTCGTTGCGGACGGTCAGCTCGATCGAGCCGGGCTCGAGCACGGTGCGCTCGACCGCGACCTCCTCCACCGGGACGCCGTTGCGGTCGCCCAGCCCCGGGCCGTCGAGCAGCGCGAACGCGCCGATGACCCCGACGAGCAGCAGCAGCGGGACCAGCCCGAGCAGCCACGCGGGCGCCCGCACGGCGGCCTGCTGCATCTAGTCGACCACCTCGAAGAAGCCCTGCCAGCCGAGCTCGGTGAACTCCGACTGGTGGGCGTGGAACATGAACCTCCCGGCGCGCCGGAAGCGCAGCTCGAGGATGCCGCGCTGGCCCTGGCACTGCATGACGGTGTCGGTCAGCTCGACCGGCTGCAGCGAGGTGCCGGTGGGGAAGTAGTGAAAGAAGTTCCCGTGGACGTGGAACGAGTTGACCGGGTCGAACTCGGTGAGGTTCGCGAGGTAGATCCGGACGAGCTCGCCGCGCCTGACCTGGATCGGCGGGTCCATGTACGCGAAGCCGATGCCGTTGACGGCGTAGATCTCGTTCTCGCGGTCGAAGTTCGTGTCGAGCCCGTGCATGACCATCACGAGCTCGTCGGCCTCCTCGCGCCCCTGCTTCGGGTCGACGACGAACGCGCCGTACAGCCCCTTCTGGATGTGCTCGGCGAGCGGGCGGACGTGGCAGTGGTAGAGGTGCAGCCCGAACGGCTCGGCGTCGAACTCGTAGACGGTCGTGCCGCCGGGGGCGACCTCGCCCGCGCCGGCCCCGGCGACGCCGTCCATCGCCGCGGGGTGCAGGCCGTGGAAGTGGATCGTGTGCGGGTGCACCGAGGCGTTGCGCAGCGTGATCCGCAGCCGCTCGCCCTCGCGGGCGCGCAGCGTCGGGCCGGGGAGGCGGTCGTTGTAGACCCACGCGGCGAACCGGACGCCGGGCGCGACCTCGATCTCCTTCTCGGTCGCCGTCAGCTCCCACTCGCGCAGCACCCGCCCGCTCGCCAGCCGCCGCGTGCGGCCCCAGTCGAAGTCGCGGAGCGTGCGGTGCGGATCGAACCCGTTGCGGCGGTGGTCGACGGTGCCGCGGAACGAGGCATGCCCCCCGCCATGCCCGGCATGCCCGTTCTCCGCCGCCGCGGCGACGCCGCCGCCGCCGTGCGAATGCGGAACGGCGGCGTGCAGGGCCGCAGCCCCCACTCCCGCGGCGGGGAGCGAAGCAAGGAGCCGCCGGCGAGTCAGCCGTGCCATGCGGACGATTATGGCATGGCTAAATCTCGCTTGCGCCCCACCACGGTGCCTGGCACCTTCACATTGCGGCCGGTCCTCAGCCCGCCGACGCGACGCCGATCGGGCAGCTCACGCCCGTGCCGCCCAGCCCGCAGTACCCGTTCGGGTTCTTCGCGAGGTACTGCTGGTGGTAGTCCTCGGCGTAGTAGAACGGGCCGGCGTCCACAATCTCGGTCGTGATGTCGCCGTAGCCGCGCTCCGCCAGCCGGGGCTGGAACGCGTCGCGCGACGCCTCCGCGGCGCGCCGCTGCTCGTCCGAGCTCACGTAGATCGCCGACCGGTACTGCGTCCCGACGTCGTTCGCCTGCCGCATGCCCTGCGTCGGGTCGTGGTTCTCCCAGAACAGCTTGAGCATCGCGTCGTACGAGGTGGCCTTCGGGTCGAAGACGACGAGGACGACCTCCGCGTGGCCGGTCCGGCCGCTGCAGACCTCCTCGTACGTCGGGTTCGGCGTCAGGCCGCCCGCGTAGCCGACGGCGGTCGTGAACACGCCGGGGGCCTGCCAGAACACGCGCTCGGCGCCCCAGAAGCAGCCGAGGGCGAACACCGCGGTCTGCGTCCCCTCGGGGAACGGGGGCTTCAGAGGCGTGCCGAGCACCTCGTGCGCGGCCGGGACCGGCATCTCCGCGTCGCGGCCGGGCAGCGCCTCCTCAGCGCTCGGCAGGTCGAGCTTCTTGCGCGTGAAGAACACCCTCTGAGCGTACCGCCCCTACGTCGCCGGCAGCTTCTGGCGCTCGGCCCGCCCGCGAGGCCGCGCCGGCTCCGTCCGCCCGCCGCACACGACCGCGTCGAGGTCCGCCAGCCCGGAGCGGATCGCGTTCATGAGCGGCCAGGCGTCGTCGATCAGCTCCCGGTCGGCCACGATCCCGAAGTCGACGTGGTCGAGGTAGCTCAGGCACGTGATGTTCAGCCCGACGCCGTCGGTGATGACCGACACCGGGTAGTGCGCGACGAGCTTCGCGCCCGCGAGGAACAGCGGCACGGGCGGCCCCGGCACGTTCGAGATCACGAGGTTCAGCGGCGGCTGCACCCCCGCCGAGACCTGCGCGATCACGCGCGCCGCGCGGCTGAACAGCGCCGGCGGGACGAACTGCGTCGCGTCCTGCAGGATGCTCGCCGGCAGCGCCCGGTGCCGGGTCTTCGCCGCCGCCAGCGTCTCGTGCGCCCGCATCAGCCGCCGGCGCGGGTCGGGCTCGTCGGTCGGGATCGGGACGATCATCACCGACACCCGGTTGCCGAACGTCCCCGCCTCCTCCGGCTTGCGCACCGACACCGGCACCATCGCCACCAGCGGCTCGTCCGGCAGCTCGCCGAGCTCGAGCAGCCACTCGCGCACGCCCGTCGCGCACGCCGCGACCACGACGTCGTTGACCGTGATCCCCAGCTCGTTCTTGACCGCCTTGACCCGCTCGAGCGGCAGCGAGTCGAACGAGAACCGGCGGTGCGGCGAGATCCGCTGGTTGAAGAACGTCCGCGGGACGCTCAGCGACTGCGGGTCGAGCACCTCGCCGTCGCCGCCGCCGTCGAGCCGGCGCTTGACCGCGGTCGTCACGCGCCCGAGCGTCCCCATGCCGGGGAGCAGCTGCGCGCCCGGCAGCTCCGGCAGGTTCGGCACCGTCGCCGGGACCGCGCGCGCCGCGCGCAGCGGCTGGCGCGGCACCCCGAGCAGCCCGCGGCCGAGCATCTCCCACTGCGACGGCTCCCGCTCGCCGAACACGTCGTCGCCCCGCGGCGGCAGCTCGCGCCCCTCCGGGGACAGGTCGACCAGCGCGCCGAGGATCTCCGCGCCCGACACGCCGTCGACCGCCGCGTGGTGGACCTTCGTGAGCAGCCCGACGTACCTGCCGCCCTCGATGCCGTGGATGACGTACAGCTCCCACAGCGGGCGCGCGCGGTCGAGCGGCCGCGCGACGATCCGCGCCACCGTCTCGGCGAGCTGGCGCTTGTTGCCCGGCGGCGGCACAGCGCTCTCGCGGATGTGGAAGTCGAGGTCGAAGTCGGGGTCCTCCACCCAGTACGGCAGGTCGAGCCCGAACGGCACCTCGACGAGCTTCCACCGGAACGGCGGCAGCATGTGGATGCGCTCGCCCACCAGGCGGCAGACGTCCTTGAGCTCGAGCTTGCCGCCCGGCCGGGTCGACGGGTCGTAGATCGCCAGGCCCGACACGTGCCCGTACGTGCTCGGCGACTCCATCGCCAGGAACTGCGCATCCAGGCTCGTCAGCTGCCGCATCCGGCCCTCCCGAAGTTCGGAGAAACTGCCCCTCGGGAGGGCCTTACCCCCGCGGCGCGGGGTCAGTACACGTCGCGCTCGCGCACCACGGTCGCGCGGCGCGCGCGGTTCATCAGCAGCATGGAGACGACGAGGCCGAGCGCCCCGGCGGCCATGAGGATGTAGCCGACGACGGTGAGGTCGACGCCGGAGATCGCGTCGGTCACGGCGAACGCGAGGATCGCGCCGGCCGCGAGAAGGAAGATGCTGGTTCCAATGCCCATGCCCCTCTGAACGCGCAAGGCACCCGAAGGTTGGCCGCCAGTTTGCGCCCGCGATCACGTTGGGAACCCTGAACGCAACGGAAACCCGGAGGTTCCCCCCATGACCGTTCGCCGTTTCGCGGGCACCGTCACGGCCCTCGTCGCCGTCCTCGCGCTCGCATCCCCCGCCGCCGCCGACGCGCGTGCGGCCCAGAAGGTCAAGATCGAGCCGTACCGCATCGCGCCCTCGGCGCTCGCCGAGCTCAAGCAGCGCCACCTCGCGCAGCTGCGCTCGCGCGGCAGCGGCTGGCAGGAGCTGCGGTTCAACCTCTCCAACCGCGACCTCAGGCTGCTCGGCCTGCCGCCCAAGCGCTTCCTGCTCGGCAAGCGCTTCTCGACGCCGACGATGATCGACCGCCAGGGCAACCGGACGGCGGTCGCGCTGCCGACCGTCGCGACGTACGCGGGCGCCGGCTTCTTCGGCATCCGGCCCGGCGCGCTGCTCCTGACGATCACCGACAACGCGATCGGCTGGTGCACGACCGCGCACGTCTACGGGTCGCCCGGCAGCTACAGCATCAGCACCGCCGGCCACTGCGGCAAGGTCGGCGACAAGGGGACGGTGATCGCGGCGTTCGGCAACCGCGCCGGCACGCTCAACCCGATCGTCCTCGACTTCGGCACGTACAAGGTCTCGCACGACAACGGCCTCGGCGACGACTACGCGCTGATCTCGGTCGACGCCCCGTACCAGTCGCTGGTGACGCCGACGATGGCGTTCTGGGGCGGCCCGCGCGGCGTCTTCACGAAGACCGGCACGCCGGTGGGCGTGACGATCCCGCGGAACGGCCTGATCCCCACGGTGACGGTGAACCCGGACCCGTTCCTCGCCCAGCAGCTCGTGCACTACGGGCACGGCACCGGCGTCGGCTTCCCGGCCGGCACGCCGCGGTCGGCGACCGCGCTGCACTGGGGCGCGACGCACTTCATGTTCTTCGGCGCGATCTCGCCGGGCGACTCGGGCTCGGCCTCGAACACGCTGCTCGGCGACACGGTCGGGGCGAACATGGAGGCGGCGGGCATCAACACCCACCTGTACGTCGACCCGCTCATGCGCCAGGGCCTCGGGATCATGGGCGGCACGCGCGTGACCGCGGTCGGCACGCCGGCGAACGGCCAGATCGTGCCGGTCCCGGCCCCCGCGCCGGTCGTCCCCTAGCCGGCCGCTAGGGCTGCGGGAACGCCACCCAGGCCGTGCCGGCGAGCGTGTCGAGCCGGCCGGCCTGGACCCCGGCGTAGGAGATCGTGTAGAGGCGGCCGTCGACGACGGCCGCCCGCACGACCTGCGGCCGGTAGCCGTCGACGTCGGGGTGCTCCGTGCGCCCCGCCTCGGCGAAGCCCGCCGCGCGGTCGACGCGCAGCCCGACCGCGCCGAGGAACGCGTCCTCCGAGCGGTCGCCGTACTCGGCGAGCGGCAGGACGAGCAGCTTCGCCGCCGGCCACCACAGGAACGCGTGGTGGTCGTGCTCGGCGAGCGTGCTCGCGTAGCGGCCGAAGCGGAGCTGGTGCAGCCGCCGCGGGTCGCTCAGGTCGCCGACGTCGAACAGCGACACCTGGGCGCCGCGAACGCGGCCGTCCGCGTCGGCGTCCTGCCCGACGCCGAGCATCAGGCCGCCGCCGATCGGGTGCAGGTAGGAGGAGTAGCCGGGGATCTTCAGCTCGCCGGCGACGCGCGGGCTCGCCGGACGCGAGAGGTCGAGCGTGTACAGCGGGTCGGTCTGGCGGAACGTGACGACGAAGCCGGCGTCGCCGGCGAAGCGCACCGCGTAGATCCGCTCGCCGCGGCCCAGGCCGCCGACGCGCCCGACCTGCGCCAGGCCGGCCGGCCGCTCGTCGAGCACGGTCACGAAGCTCTCGCTGCGCCGGTCGGCCCCGACGTCGCCGAGCCACGACGGCTCCTCGGTGGTCGCCACCCGCAGGGCGCCGCGGTACTCGGACAGGGAGAACTGGTTGAGCAGGTAGCCGCGCACGGTGCCGCTGCCGGCGTAGGCGGTCCGGCCGGCGTCGGCGACGTCGAACCCGTGGATCGCCGTCGAGCGGCCCACCGGCACGCCGTCCTCCTGCGCGTCCTGCGAGTCGACCCAGCGCTCGGTGGCCAGGTACATCCGGTCCTTCGAGGCGTAGACGGTGGAGGCGTCGGCGAGGATCGCGTCGGAGTCGACCGGCGAGACGCCGCGGTCGAGGTCGATGGTCAGGACGGTGAGGAGGCCGAGCCCGGCGAAGATCGCGGGGCGCCTGACGGCGGAGCAGCGGGCGATCGACCGGCGCAGCGGGCGGCCGGTGCTCGCGGGGGTGACCGCCATCGCCGGCAGCCAGCGGCGCAGCTCGGGGGCGCCCTCGGGCGCGATGCCCGTCGGCGTCGCGATCGCCACGCGGGCGGTCGAGCCGCGCAGGCGCCCGCCGACCACGGTGCCCGGCAGCTCCAGGGTGCGGATCACCTTCAGCGTGCCCGCGTCGACCTCGAGCAGCCTCGCGCGCGGGGCGTACACGTACGGCGGCGGCGCGCCGTCGCCCTCCGGCCGCGCGACCGGCATCGGCATCGGGCCCTCGAAGCCGCCGCTCGACAGCACGAGCAGCTTGCCGCCGCGCAGCAGCAGCTCGTGGCCGTCGCCCTCGAGCGGCAGGGACGCGGCGAGCCGCGGCTGGTCGCCCGTCAGGTCGATCGCGTACAGCCGCTGGTTCATCGCGACGAACAGCCGCCGGCCGTCGGTCTTGACCGCGTCGGGCTCGTCGACGCCCGCCTCCTGGACGTTGGTGCCCGAGTAGTCGGTGCCCTCGACCGGCGCGGCGGGCTGCGCGCCGTCGGCGCTCGGGCCGGCGGCGGCGTCCTGGCGCTCGGCGACGCCGGGCCGCGGCGCGACGAGCCCGCCGCCGGACACCGGCCGGCGGGTGGCGTACACGTCGCTCCCGAAGCGGCGCGCGCGGCGCTCGGCGAACGCGACGAGGCCGTCGCACGAGCGGAACGCCGTGAGCTGCCGCTTGACGGGCCTGCGCTTCGCCGCCTCGGCCGGCGCGGCGGCGGTGAGCGCCGCGAGGACGAGCGCGAGGACGAGGCTCAGGCGGCGCACTGCGGGCCAGCGTAGTGGCAAAGACGTGGCGCCTGCCACTTTTCCGTGCGATGCTCGCCCTGACATGGCGGACACCGATCCTTTCGGGCGGGACAAGGGCGAGGACCCGCTCGCCGAGATGGGCTGGACGAGCTCGAACGCGGAGACCGGCGCGGCCGAGGTGGCGGCGCCGGAGCGGCCCGACCGCGCGGCGCGGCAGCGCGCGCGGGCGGACCGCGTCACGGCCCTGCTCGGCGAGGGCGCCGACCGCGCGGCGGAGCGGCTCGGCGGCACGCGGACGGCCGAGCGCGCGACGGGCCGCGTGCCGGCGTCCGGTTCCCTCGCCGGGCGCGCGCCGACGATCACCGGGATCCCCGGCGACCGGCCGCGCCGCCGCGGCCTCGGGTGCGCGTTCGCCGTCGTCGTCCTGCTCTTCATCGGCGCGGTCGGGGTGTTCGTCGCCGCGCTGGTGGGCGACGCCATCGAGACGGTCGACGACGCGCTGCCGACGCTCCCGGCGCCGAACGACGCCCCGCCGTCGGCCGAGCCGCCGCGCGGCCTGGGCCGCGCGTCGCTCCTGCGCGACGAGAACCTCGCCCCGGCGCTGCGCCGGCTGCGCCGGCTCACGAAGGCGCCACGGGTGCGCCTGGTGCGGCTCGACGCGGGCACGCTGCTCGTGCAGTCGGTGGCGCCGGACGGCACCACGCAGTTCGCGCGGACCACGTGGCGCGGCGACGCGAGCGTGCTCTCCACCACGCCCGGCGGCGGCGCAGAGGGGTTCGCGTGGTCGCGGATCGACCCGGCGGCGCCGGCGCGGATCGTGCGCGCGGCGACGCGGGGACGGCGGCCGTCGGAGTTCGACTACCTCGTGCTCACGAACGTCCCGGAGCTGCGGTGGTCGGCGTTCCTGCGCGCCGGCGCGGGCACGTTCCTCGCCTCGCCCGACGGCCGCCGCGTCCAGCGCGCCGGCTAGTACGAGCTCGCCTGCGCCGCGCGGCCCGAGCGCATCAGGTCGATGGCGTCGGTGAAGTCGTCGTGCGTCACCGAGCCCTCCGACCCGCGCGTCATCGCGGCGAGCGCGGCCTCCTGGCACAGCGCCTTGAGGTCGGCGGGCGACATGCCGTCGGTGGCGCGCGCGATCTCGTCGAGCCGGACGGCGACCGTCGGCATCCGCGCGGTGTGGAGCCGCAGCAGCGCGAGGCGGCCGGCCTCGTCGGGCAGGCCGAGCATGACCGTCCGCGAGAGCCGCCCGCCGCGCAGCAGCGCCGGGTCGATCTGGTCGGGGCGGTTCGTCGCGCCGATCACGAACACGCCCCGCTGGCCCGCCACGCCGTCGATCTCGCTCAGCAGCTGGTTGACGTGGCTGTCGTCGTGGCCGAGCGTCGCGCCGCGCCGCCCCGCGACCGCGTCGATCTCGTCGATGAACACGATCGACGGCCGGTTCGCGCGCGCCCGCTCGAACAGCCGGCGGATGTTGCCCTCGGTCTCGCCGACCCACTTGCTCATCACGTCGGCGCCGGAGATGGGATAGAACGACGCGCGCGCCTGCGCCGCGAGCACCTTGGCGACCGTCGTCTTCCCGGTGCCGGGCGGACCGGCGAGCAGCAGCCCCGTCGGCGGGTCGATGCCGAACCGGCGCGCGGACTCGGGGTCCTCGACGATCGCCTGGAGCTGCTGCAGCTGGGCCTTGATCGCCGGCGGGAGGATCAGCGAGTCCCACGTCCAGTGCTCGACGAGCGGGCGGTCCTGCCCGCCGAGGCGCTCGATCGCGCCGACGAGGTGCTCGGTGTCGACGTGCAGCTCCTCGCCGGTCCGCGCCGCCTCGCGGAACACCTCCAGAGCGGCGGCGTCGACGACCTTGGAGATCGCGGCGGGCGTCATCCCCTCGGTGCGGCGGACGAGCTCGTCGAGGTCGATGCCGGCTGCGGCCGGGCGGTCGTCCAGCTCCGCCGCGAAGATCGCGCGGCGCGCGCCGGCGTCGGGCAGGTCGATCCGGATGTGGCGGTCGAAGCGCCCCGGCCGGACGACCGCCGGGTCGAGCTGCTCGAGGTTGTTCGTCGCCGCCATGACGAGCAGCCGCCGCTCGGCGCGGTGCGCCTCGAGCGAGGTCAGGAGCTGGTTGACCGTGCGGCGCGACTCCTGGTCGGGCGTCGCGTCGCGGCGCTGCGCGACCGAGTCGAACTCGTCGAAGAACAGCAGGCACGGCAGGTTGTCGAGCGCGGTCTGGAAGGCCTTGTCGATGTTCTGCGCCGAGCCGCCCTGCAGCGAGCTGACGAGGTCGCCGGTCGAGACGTGGATGAGGTTGAGCCCGTACTCGCCGGCGATCGCGCGCGCGAAGAACGTCTTGCCGACGCCGGGCGGGCCGTGGAGCAGGATCCCGTTCCACTCGATGCCGTAGCGCTCGGCGTCGTCGGGGTGCTGGAGCATCAGGCCGACGGTGTCGCGGACCTCGCGCTTGAGCGCGTCCATCCCGCCGACGTCCTCGAAGCGCGTCAGCTCGCCGGGCGGCTCGACCTCGAAGCTGCCGCCGCCGCCCATGCCGCCGAGCAGGCCGCCGAGCGGGCCGGCGGACGCCTGCGTGCTGCGCCGCCGGCGCCGCTGCCGCTCCTGCGGCCGCTGCTCGCGCTCGGCCTCGGGCGCCGCCTCCGGCTCGCGGTCGCTCACGTCGAGCCACCGCCCGGTCGCCGGGTCGTAGACCATCGAGCGCGCGAACCCGCCCTGGCCCGACATCAGCTGGTCGAAGAGGTCGCCGAAGGGCAGCCCGGAGAACGGCGACGCAGCCGCCCCGCCGCCGCCCGCGCCGCCGGGATCGTCGCGGATCGCGCGCTCCAGCGCCCGCCGCTCGGCCTCCCGCTCGGCCTCGAGCCGCCGCCGCCGCGCGCGCCCCATCCCGCCCGTGATCGCGAGCAGGATCAGGAACGCGCCGAGGAGGATCAGCAGGGTGGCCACGACGCGAAGCTACCCGCCGAAGCGGGTAGCCCCACGCGATGTCTCCCTGCCGTCGCTACGGCGTGGGCTCGACCGGGGTGATGAGATCGGTGTTCGTCATCCTCAGGACCCGGGTCATGTCGTGGTAGATGCAGATCGCCCCGGGCTGGTCGCCCCCGACCAGGACGCCGGCCGCGTACACCAGGTCGCTGGACGACCCGTCGCGCTGATAGACGGGTCCGCCGCTGTCACCCTTGCCGCAGACCCTGAAGTGGTAGGTACGAGCGGTGTCGTTGACCACCCTGTTGAGGTGGCAGATGTACAGGGCTCTGTCGATCTCGTACGCGTCGAAGATGAAGCACATGTCGCGAGTGACGACGGCGTTGTACCTGACCTCACCCCTGACCGCGCCGTCGACGGCGACGTTCTCCGGGTTGTCGAGCACACGGTCACACCAGGTGCACACGCCGGCCACGCGGTGCGTCGAGCCGACCTCGTCGCGACTCGCCGAGTTCTCGTGCCAGACCCAGCCGGTGGTCGAGCATGGGGAGCACCTGAACGAGAGCAGGTCCCATCCTCCGACCTGCTGCTCGTAGAAGTAGTTCGTCGAGACCCGCCCCATCGAGTACATGACCGACTCGTTCGTGGTGATGTTGTTCCCTCCGCAGTGGCCCGCGGTGAGACCGAACTTGTCGCCGGACCACTGGCCGCGCACGACGAAGGAGTGCGTGCAGCGGTAGGGGGCGCCGTCCCACGTGCGGATGGAGACGCCGTTGTAGAAGGACGGGGTGTCGTAGAACCTGTTCAGCGCGTACGTGTGCATGGGCTCGTCGGACGCCGCCGCGACGACCGTGACGTCGTCCCCGAACCGGTTGGTGAGGACCTCCGCACGCGCCGGCGTGTAGTCGGCGATCTCGGCCCTGACCTTGTTGGAGGCGGGATCGGGTCCCCACATCATGAGCTTGACGCCGTCTTCTGCCAGCGCGGGCGCGGCCTTGGCGATCCGCTGCGTGAGGGCGTCGAGCGCCTTGTAGCTCATCGTCGCGGGCCGCAGCTCGTACGTGTCCGCCGCGGGCGGCCCGAGCTCGCGCTCGAGCGCGTGGGCGAGCCCCGCCATCCCGGGCCGCGTGGCGTAGATCGTGGTGCCGCCGTGCTCGTTCTCGACGTCGCCGGCGTACGTGTCGGCGAACTGCGGCGACTCCGCGATCGACCGCAGGACGACGAACCCGCGGTGCTCCGGCGGCACCCGGGTCAGCGGCGTGGCTGGCGAGGACTCGAGCGGCGTCTCGCCGGCCCCGCCGGCGGCCCGCGCGCTGAACGGGAGGCCGCCGGACGCGAGCGCGGCGACGGCAACGAGGGTCGTGGCTGCGAGAGCGGTCAGCGGGCGGGGCCGGCCGCCGGGCGTGGCCGCCCGCATCCGCAGGGGTGAGCGTCCGGCTCGAGGCTGCTTGGGCACAGCCCCTCCTTCCGTGGTGGATGTCGACCGGCGTCCCTACGGCGGCCTTGTCTCGGTCTGCGACCGATGATAAACCGTATTTTGTTCGCTATGCGGCCGTCAAGCGTCGTGGCCGCTACCCCAGCCCGGTCAGCCGCAGGTAGCGCCGCAGCGTCGCCCGGTCGCGCGAGGCCTCGCCGGTCGCCACCGCCACGTACCGCACCCGGCCGCCTCGCAGCACGTAGACGAGCTTGGCGTCCGAGCCCCTCGCCGCGCGGCGGACGCGGACGCCCTTGCCGAACGCGCGCGTGCGCAGCCGGGCGCGACGCGCTCGGGTGCCGCGGTGGACGCCCTTGGCGACGTGCGTGCGCGCGTCGCTGGCGACGAGGCCGACCGTGCCCTCCGGCGTGAACACCGCCATCGTGCGCGCCGTCAGGTTCGTGCCCTTGTCGTCGCCCTCCACGCACCACTCCCACGTCCGCGCGGCGCGGCGCCGCGGCTGGGTCGCGCGGCGCAGGACGCGCTCGGGGCCGGCGCCCAGCTCGACGCCGCCGAGCCCGCGCGCGGTGAAGCCCAGGTGCGCCCCGCGGCACTCCATCGCCGGCACGCCGACCGCGCGCTCCCACATCTGCAGGTAGGCCTCGGCGCCGCGCGCCATGTCCTCGACGATCTCGTCGCCGGCCAGCTTGCGCAGGTCCTCGATCCAGTCGGGGTACAGGCCGTAGTGGTCGACGCCCTCGACGTTGACGTCGTAGACCCGCTCGCCGCTGCGCTGCTTGTCGAACGTCACGTCGCCGACGAACGACTTGAACGGATACGTCACCGGGTTGGGGACGTTCGCGCCGCGCGGGCCGCCCTGCGAGCCGAAGCCGTTCATGTCCGCCCCGTAGCCGAACCCGAAGTAGAAGCGCTTGTCGCCGCGCATCGGCTTGGTCTCGCGCCACTGCTGCACGAACGACTCCGAGTCGCCGGCGTACGGCGTGATGACGCCGCCGACGCGGTAGATCCGCGGGTACGAGTCCGGCGTGCTCCAGCTGTGGCTCGAGACGACGCCCGAGTAGTCGCGCGCCTCCACCACGTCCAGCAGCTGGTTGCGGGCGAGCACGCTCAGGTGGTCGGGGTCGACGATCATGCCCCGGTCGATCATCCGGTTCACGAGGTGCGCGCCCAGCTCGGTCAGGCCGTACGCGTTGCAGTGCGGCGGGGCGGGATAGACCGGCGCCGTCCCCGGCGGGACGAACGCGGCGATGCCGTTCGCGATCAGGTTGTCCTCGTTGTGGGCGCTGTGCTGCTCGCGGTCGTGGGCGTGCGCCGGCCCGTCGCACGTCCGCATGTCCCAGTACTGGCCCGTCTCGTACCGGTTGCCGGTGTTGGTCACGAGGCCCGTGTCGCCCGAGTCGCCCGCCACGCCGCCGAACGCGTTGTCGAACTTGTTGATGAGCTCCATCTGGCGGACGCCCATGTCGTAGACCTCGCCGAGCTGCCGGTCGATGTCCTCCCGCGTGCACTCGGGCTGGCGGTTCTGGATCGTGCAGTCGAAGAGCCGCGAGACCTCGATCCCCATGATCACCGCGAGCTTGCCCTCGCTGATGACGCGCCGCGCCTCGAACGGGTCGCGGACGATGCGGTACCAGCCCTTGCCCGGGCCGCCCCACTGGGCGTCGATGTAGTCCTGCAGCTCGAACATCCGCTTCGCCTCGAGGCGGACGGTCGCCATCTCGTCGCAGCTGTTGCGCTTGAGGGGATAGACCTCGCACAGCACGCCGTTGTCGACGAGCAGGTTGGTGAAGACCCGCAGGCCGCCCATCCACGCCCGCTCAACCCACTTGTAGTACGACGACTCGTGGGTCAGCGACCTGTCGTCGGGCCAGTCGCGGAACGTCGGCCAGCCGACCGGGTCGTGGCGCTCCTTGCCCTTCAGCGCGGTCTCGAGCGGCGCGATGCCGGTGGCGTGGTCGGGGCAGTCGACGAGGGCGTACTCGACGCCGTAGGGGTGCCAGGGGCGCCCGCAGTGGACGCTGCCGCCGATGAACTCGAACGCCATCTGATGCATGTGGGCGTCGACCGTGCCGCGCACCTCGCCGAGCGCGGTCGGGTGGCGCTGGGTCTGGCCGGTCGCGTTGAGCTCGACCTCCGGGTACGCCGGGCAGCCCTCCGCCTGGACGAACCTCCACCGCTCGCCCGCGCCGGAGACGAGCCGCAGCCGGTCGCCGTCGAGGCCGAGCGCCCGGCCGCCCGCGTCGGGCAGCGTCAGGCGGAAGCCGTCGCCGGCCACGTCGACCCGCCAGTCCGCGGTGCCGTCCGGCGCCGAGGCGCTCCGGACGCCCGCGTCGCCGCCGGACATGAAGTCGCGCGCCCTGCCGTAGAGCAGGTACTGGCCGAGCCGGGTGGCCTGCATGCGGAACGGCTCGGCCTCGCCCACGCCGCCCGCGGTGGCGCGGTAGGCGCCTGTCGCGTCCTTCGCGACGAGCTTGCCCGACGGCGCCTGGAGCGCGTAGCAGCCGTGGACGAGCGCGTACCGCGCGCTGTCGTCCTGGGCCGCGGCGGGCGCCGCGACCGCGAGTGACAGCGCGAGGGCGAGCAGCGGCAGGCGGCGCACGGCGGCGATTCTCCCACGGCGCGGTGCGGCGGGGCGCCGGTTGGCGGGGCGGTGCGGGCGCGCGGCGCCGATGCGGAGAGCGCGGTGCGGTGCGCGCGGCGCCCCCCGGCGCCCTCCCCCTCAGTCGTCGTCGCGCGGCGGCGGGCGGAACACGATCCGCTTCAGCTCAGCCACCGCGCCGCCGCCGAGGCGCAGCGCGGTCTGGAACCCCTCCGACCCCAGCTCGCCGATGTCGAGCGCGCGGCGCAGCTCGTTGAGCTTCGGGCGGTCCTCGTCGCCCGTCTGCTCGCGACCGGTCTCGAGGAGGATCACGTGCCGCGGCCGGCGCAGGCTGGCCGCCAGGCGCACGAGCGGCTCGCGCTCGGCCGCGTCGAGGAACTTGCCGGCGACCACGGTGCTGTCGCCCGCCTGGAGGCGCTTGGCGGCGGCCGCCGCGAGCAGCGCCTCGGCCTTCGCGTCGATCTCCTCCTCCGCGACCTTGCCCGCCAGCAGCGCGCGCACCTTGACGGTCGACAGCACCGCGCCGCGCTCCTCGAACACGCGCTGGGCGAGCCGGTCGGCGTCGTCCTCGGACCCCGAGACGACGACGACGAGGCTGCCGGGCGAGTAGCGCAGGCGATCGGCCGGCTGCAGCACGCGGCAGCGCGTCGAGATGTCGGCGGGCCGCTCCGGGCCCTTCCCGCGGCGCGGCCGGTCGGACGACCACCCGCCGCGCTCGTCCTCGCCGATCTTCACACTGCGGGCTGGCCCCGGTCCGCTCATCCCTCCAGGGTAGGGCGCGCTCACCGGATCGCGCCCACCTCGGCCGGCAGCAGCCGGCGCGGGTTGGTCGCGATCAGCCGCTCGAGCTCCGCGGCGGGGGCGCCGGCGGCGCGCAGCGCCCGCCGCGCGACGTGCGGGAGCACCTCGCCGCGGGTGCCCGGATGCCCGTCCGAGGCGAGCGCGAACACGCGGCCGGCCCGCAGCAGCGCGACCGCGGCGGCGCGCGGCTCGGCGCCGTGCTCGCCGACCAGCGAGGCGGCGTTGACCTGCAGCCGGCAACCGGCGTCGAGCAGCCGGGCCAGCCGCCGCCGGCCGCCGCCGAGCACGCCGGGCGCGCGCTCCGGGTGGGCGAGCAGCACGCCGTAGCCGCTCTCCAGCAGCTCCTCCGCGACCGCGCAGAACCCCTCGTGCACGCCCTCGAACGGCGCCTCGAGCAGCACCCAGCGCTGCTCGGGCGGCCCCAGCGCGATCCCCTCGAGCTCGCCGGCGGTCAGCTCGGTCGCGCGGCGCCAGTCCAGCTCCGCGCCCGCGTGCAGCCGCAGCGCGATCCCCGCGTCGTCCAGCGCCACCTGCAGCGCCGCCGTGCGGTCCGGGACCTCGTCGACCACGACGTCCGGGAAGCAGTGCTTGACGTGCGGCGTGCACGCCGCCTCGACGACGCCCGCGGCGGCCATCCGCCGCGCGTGCGCGACCGCCGTGCGCACGTCGGGCGCGCCGTCGTCGATCCCCGGCAGGAGGTGCAGGTGCAGGTCGACGCTCTGCAACGCGACCCTCACTCGGCGTCCGACGTGGCGAGCGCGGCCACCGGCGGCTCGGCCGCCGGCGGATCGGGCACGAGGTCGATCGCGCCGCCGATGCTCGGCTCGTGGACCCGCCGCGCGGCCTCGTAGCGCTCCGGGGCGGGCCCCCAGCGGCCGAGGGCGAAGTCGCGCACGCCCCGCGCGATGGCGACGGCCAGGGCGGGCTCCTCGCGCAGGTCGGCGACGAAGCGCCGCGCGTAGCCGGCGAGCGCGCGGTTGAACACGCGGCGCGGCGCGGTGGCGCGCAGCCAGCCGAGCCGGTTGCGGACGCGGTAGTACTCGGCCAGCTCGCCGGGCTGCTGGTAGGCGACGGCGTCGCAGTGGCACTCGACCCGCCAGCCGAGCTGGTTGAGCCGCACGCCGAGGTGGACGTCGTCGTAGTAGTGGTGGTAGCGGACCTCGAGCGGCCCGGCCTGGCGCACCGCCTCGGCCCGCAGCAGCACGCACGCGCCGTCGACCCACGGCCGGCGCTGCGGCCCGCGCCCGCGCCAGCGCGCCAGCGGCTCGTACATCCCGTTGTGCGGGTTCTCCCACGTCCTGCTGAGCAGCGCCCCGCCCGCCGAGAAGACGACGTCCGGCCGGCTCAGCCAGCCGATCAGCGGCGCGACCTCGCCGACCCGCGGGTCCTCCTCCAGCCGGCGCGCGAGCACCTCGAGCGCGTCCGGCTCGAGCAGCGTCTCGTGCGTGAGGATGAAGATCGCGTCGGCCCCGCGGGCGAGCATCGCGTCGATGCCGGCCTGGAAGTTGGCGATCACGCCGCGGTTGCGCGGCGCCTCCAGGACGTCGACGGCCGGGTAGGCGGCGCGGATCGCGTCGACCGAGCCGTCGTCCGACCGGTCGTCGACCACGAGGACGTCGTCGGGCGGTCGCGTCTGCTCGAGCAGCGCGTCGAGCGTCCCGCGGACGTCCGGCCAGAACCGGTAGTGGACGACGAACGCACCGATCCGCATGTTGGTGCGCTACCCGGGCGAGGACCGGTTACACCTCCACGACGACGTTCCCCTCCTCGACCGCTACGGGGTACGCCTTCACCCGCACGCGCGCCGGATCGATCAGCGACCGTCCAGTGGTGAGGTCGAACTCCCAGCCGTGCCACGGGCAGCGGAGCACCTGGCCGTCGCGGCCGTAGACCCACTCCTGCGGGCGCGAGGGCAGCATCGTCCCGCCGACGGTCCCGCGGCACAGCGGCGCGCCCTGGTGCGGGCAGACGTTGCGCAGCGCGTAGAGCGTTCCGTCCACGTTGAGCACTCCGATGCTGCGCCCGCCGACCTCGACCTCGCGCACGCCGCCCGGCGGAAGCTCGTCCGCCCGGCAGACGACGTGGCGGGCCATCAGAGCAGGCGGTCGCCGTACAGCTCGACCGCGTTGTCGGCCTGCACGCGCCGGCGCGTCTGCTCGGGCAGCTTGGCGATCGCCCGCAGCGGGTTGTCGAAGTCCCAGTGCGGATAGTCGGAGCTGAACAGCAGCGTCCGGTCGGCCTGCACGATCTCGCACACCGCGGCGAGGTGCTCGGGCCGCTCGGGCTCGGGGAACGGCTGCGTGGTGAAGCGGACGTGGTCGAACACGTACTCGCTCGGCCGCCGCTTGAGCCAGGGCACCTCCTCGCGCAGCGACTCCCAGTTCTTGTCCATCCGCCACAGCACGTCCACGAGCCACGCGAACCCGCCTTCGGTGACCACGACCTTCAGCCCCGGGAACCGCTCGAACACGCCCTGGCAGACGAGGCTGATCACCGCCGCCTGGAAGATCTCGGTCAGCGTCGAGTGCCACTCGATGTAGTACGTGGGCGTGCCGCCGGCGATGTTCGGCGCGTGGCGGTAGATCGTGTCCACGGAGTTCGGGTGGATGGCGACCGGCAGCCCGTGGCGCTCGGCCGCCGCGTAGATCGGCCAGTAGTGGCGCTCGCCGATCAGCCCCTCGCGCATCGGCATGTGGACCTGGACGAAGCCGTCGCGCCCGGCCATCCGGTCGATCTCGGCCGCGGCGAGCGTCGCGTCCTGCGGTGCGACCAGCAGCGAGCCGCGCAGCCGCCTGTCGTGCTGCAGCCAGCGCTCCAGCATCCACTCGTTGACCGCCGAGGCGACGCGCGCGGCGAGGTCGGGGTCGGCCAGCGCGCCCAGCCCCATCGTGTTCCCGCAGGTCAGCACCGCCCGGTCGACGTCGCAGCCCTCGACGAGCTGCTCGACGAGCAGGTCGGGGTCTGATCCCGGCACCGAGCCGTCCGGCGTGTACGTGTCGCGGCGCATGACGCCGCCCGGGTTGATGTAGAGGTCGTTCTTGGGGAGCGTGAACTGCGAGGCGTACGCCTCCGCCGCCCACGCCTGGCCGAACGCCGACCCCAGCACGCGCCGCTTCCCGGCCGCGTCGAGGTACGGCTCCAGCGTCGCCACGCCGCGGTCGAAGTGCGGGTGGACGTCCGCGTCGACGCGCTCCAGGCCGTTCCTCATCTCCTCACCTCCCGCAGCACCGGCACCCCCGACGGCCTGACGAGGAACGCCGCCAGGGCGGTCGCGTACGCGACCGTGAGCACGATCATCAGCGTCTGGAAGTCGTCGGTCCCGTCGAGCAGCGCGCCGCCCGCGACGAGGATCGCCGCGTTGACGAGCCCGAAGCGCCGCTCCATCGCCGGCACGAGCTCGCCGCGCCGCCCGCCGAGCCCGCTCATCGTCAGCGGCCGCACGCCGCCCGCCGACAGGCCGAACAGCAGCATCGCGACCAGCGCGACGCCGAGCGGCGGCTCGGTCGCGAACACGGCCATCGAGCCGATCGACAGCAGCAGCGTCGCGAGCGTCAGCGGCGGCTTGCCGAAGCGGTCCATGAGCCCGACCGCGTAGCGCGCGCCGAGGAACGCGGCGAGGCTGAAGATCCCGAGCACGACGCCGAACCACGCCAGGCTCACCTCGATGATCACGAAGAAGAGGTACGGCAGGAAGCCGACGAAGACGGCCAGCGTGACCGCGCGGAGCGTCACGTAGTAGCGCACCCACCAGGCCTCGTCGGGGGTCAGGTCCCCCACGCCCCGGGCCGCCGCTGCGCCGCCCGCGGCGGCCGGCTCCTCGCGCGGCTCGCGCACCGCCGCGGCGATCAGCGCCGACAGCAGCGCCGCGCCCATCGAGGCGTAGAACACCGACTCGCGGTCGGCGTCGAACATCACCGCGCCGACGACGCCCGCCACGAGCACGGCCAGGAACATGTAGCTCTGCGTGCCCGACTGCGCGCGCGCGTTGGCCTCCTTGCTCGGGGCGACCGCGGCGAGCAGCGACGCGTCGGTCATCTGCGTGATCGCGTAGCCGAGGCCGTTGACCGCCTGCCCGATGGCGGCGGCCCACACCTCGCCGGTCGCGACGACGAGCAGCAGGCCCACGAGCTTGAGCACCTCCCCGCCGGCGACGAGCCACTTGCGCGGCAGCCCGCCGCGCAGGCGCGGGGCGAGCGCCGACCCGACGGTGACCGCGAGCCCGTAGACGGCGAGCAGCACCTCGGCCGCGAAGATCGAGAAGTCCTCGAGCAGGAAGAAGACGAGCAGGACCGGCAGGTGGAAGTACAGCCGGGAGACGATCCGGTAGGCGTAGAGGAGGCGCAGGTCGCGGGTCATCGCGCCGCCCCCTCGCGCAGCCGCTCGGCGAGGTGCTTGACGATCCGCGCGGTCAGCCCGACCACGTCGTCGCCATCCGCGCGGTCGTAGACGTACGTCCGCACGGTCGTGTCGCCGGCCGTCCAGTCGATCTCGCGCGGCTCGGTCGCCAGCACCTCGGCGAGCGGCAGCTCGACGATCGCCGCGACCTCGGCGGCGCGCGGCTCGAGCTCGGGGCGGCGCGCGAGCAGCCCGACGACCGGGACGACCGAGATGCCCTGCGTCCGCGACCGCACGGCGTCGAGCGCGCCCAGCACCTCGACGTGCGCGCGGTCGAGCCCGATCTCCTCCTCGGCCTCGCGCAGCGCGGCCTGCACCGGCCCCGCGTCGCCCTCCTCCTCGCGCCCGCCGGGGAATGACAGGTGCCCCGCGTGCAGCCGCAGGGTGTCCGCCCGGCGGGTGAGCAGCAGCGCCGGCTCGGGCTCCTCGACGATCGGCACGAGCACCGCGGCGCGCGCCAGCCCCGGCTCGGGGCGGTGGCGCCCCTCGGGGTCGAGACGGCCGGCCAGCGCGTCCCGCGGGCTGAGCACGGCGGTCCTCACGCCCCCGCCTTCGTCGCGGCGAGCCGCTCGGCGAGCAGCCGCTTGAACACCTCGGGGTCGGTCTCGAGGTCGGGGAAGTGCTCGAGCAGGTCCTCGGTCGGCAGCACGCCGGGGCGGACGAGCAGCGGGCGCCCGAACGTGAAGTCGACGATCGTGTTGCTCGGGTGCTCGGCCGACGTGCGGGTGACCGTGATCTCGTCGCGGGTCGGCGCCTCGATGACCAGGTCGACGCGGTCGCCGAGGTCCTCCACCGCCTTGTCCAGCTCGATCCGGATGTCGCCCTGCCCCGACCGGTTGCCGGACGTCAGCCCGAGCGGCCCGCCGTACCGCGTCAGCAGCCGCTGCAGCGTGCAGGGGCCGTGGAACATGATCGCGATGGTCGAGTGACCGCAGGTGAGGCGGTCGGGGAACGGGTGGCGCTTGTCGAAGATGAACGAGACCTCCGACGGCCAGACGCGGTGCAGGACGCCCGGGTCGAAGCCCGGCGGGAAGTCGACGTACTCGCCGGCCGCGTCGATCTCATGCAGCGCGAGCGTCAGCGGCCCGAACTTCGTGCGCCCCTTCACCTCGAACGACCGCTCGATCGCCTCCTCGTTCTCGGGGTCGCAGACGAGGCAGTAGTTGCCCCGCGTCGGGGTGATGACGAGGCCGCCGTCGCGCAGGATCGCGACGGCCTCGTCGAGGGCCTCCGGGGTCTCACGCCGGACTGGCAACGCGTTCCTCCTGTTCGTCGGGATGGGCGGCGGCGGTGGTCCGCGCCGCCGCCGCGGTCAGCTCCGCCATCGCCGGCAGCTCGTCGAGCCGGTCGAGCCGCTCGCGCAGCTCGGCGGCTGTCGCGGCGCCGAGGACCGGCTCGACGTTGCGGTCGAACTTCGCGTGCAGGTCGGAGTCGGTGCACGGGTTCTCGCGCGTGCCGCGGGGATCGCGGACGCGTGCCGCGAGGTCGCGCCCGTCATGGGTGCGGGCGGTCACGACCGAGCCCCAGTTGGCCGGGTACTCGCTCGTCGCGGTCGCGTCCTCCTCCACGACCACGCGCCTGGCGAGCGCGCGGATCCCGGGGTCGCCGAGGCAGGCCGCCGAGTACGTGTCGAGGCCGGGGACCTCGCCCAGCAGCGTCAGCGCGAGCGTGAAGTGCATGCTGAACTGCGCGCCGACCTCGTCGGCCGGCTCGGGGATCTGGCCGACGTGGACGAGGCCCTGGCGGCTCGTGCCGACGCGCAGCTCGGCGACGTCGTGCGCCTGCAGGCCGTGACGCTGTTGCAGCTCGAGCACCGCGTCGATCGCCGGGTGGATGAAGTAGCAGCAGTTGTAGAACTTGAAGGCGAGGTCGTCCAGGAGCCAGGTCGTCCCGAGGCCGCGCGTGAGGCGGTCGAGCGCCGGCTCGCCGGCGAACGCGCGGCCGACGCCCTTGGCGCCCTCGAAGACGGCGGTCGGGCCGGTCAGGCCGAGCTTCGCCATCGCCGCGGCGCGGATGCCCGCGGTGGTCGGGATCGCGCCGTGCAGGCGCTTCACCGATCCGCCGGACTCGCTGTACTCGACCAGCCCCCCGGGGTAGCTGCCCGCGATGCCGAGCGCGTGGACGAGCCGCGCCTCGTCGAGGCCGAGCAGCAGCCCGGCGGCGGTGGCGGCGCCGAACGGGCCGCCGACGAGCATCGGGTGGTTGCCGCGCCTCAGGCACTCGGGCGAGACCATGTGGGCGACGCGGAGCATGACCTCCAGCCCCGCGGCGATCGCGCGGGCGACCTGCTCGCCGGTCGCGCCGACCTCCTCCCCCACCGCGACGGCGGTCGGGACGACGACCGCGCCCGCGTGGGTCTGGGCCGGGCGGCAGGTGTCGTCGAAGTCCTGGCCGTGGCCGAAGGCGGCGTTGGCGAACGCGGCGCCCTCGGGCGTGAGCCGGTCGCCGTGGACGAGGACGGTGGCGCTGCCGTCGCGGGCGCTCGCGCGGGCGTAGTCGCGGGCGACGAGGCTCCACGGCAGGTGGGCGCAGCCGATCTGGAGGCCCACCTGGTCGAGCGCGACGCGGCGGGTCATGCGCATGGCGTGCTCCGGCGCCCCGTCGGTGAAGACAGAGCGGGCGAAGGCGGCGACCGTGGCGCTGAGCGGGCGGCCGGTCACCGGCGCTCCTCCAGCTCCGAGAGGACGAGCGGCAGGATCCCGCCGGCGCGCAGGATGCGGGCCTCCTGCTCGGTGTCGACGCGGACGCGGGCGGTGAAAGTCGTGCCGTCCACCACGACGGTCGCCGTTCCCCCGGGCCGGATCCCGGCGTCGAGCCCGAGCACGTCGAACCGCTCGGTCCCGGTCAGCCGGTCGCGGTCGGCGCGCGCGATCTGCAGCGGCACCACGCCCATCCCGACCAGGTTTGCCCGGTGGATGCGCTCGAATCCCACGGCTAGCACGGCCCTGATGCCGAGCAGCGCCGTCCCCTTCGCTGCCCAGTCGCGCGAGCTGCCCGCGCCGTACTCGTCGCCCGCGACGATCACCAGCGGCGTGTCGCCGTAGGCCTGCGCCGCGTCGAACACGGTCATCCGCTCCCCGCTCGGGACGTGGACGGTGACGCCGCCCTCCTCCGGCGCGGCGAGCGCGTTGCGCAGCGCGACGTAGTCGAACGTGCCGCGGACCATGACCTCCCAGTTGCCGCGGCGGGTGCCGAACGAGTCGAAGTCGCGCGGGTGGACGCCGCGGTCCTGGAGGTAGCGGCCGGCGGGGCTGTCGCGCAGGATGCGGCCGACCGGGGAGATGTGGTCGGTGGTGACGTGGTCGCCGAGGACGAGGAGGGCGCGGGCGCCGTGGATGTCGCTCGGCGTGTGGTGCTTCGCCTTGGCTGTTCGCACGAACGGCGGCGGGCGGAGGTAGGTCGAGTCCTCGGTCCAGGCGTAGGTCGGGCCGGTCGGGGCGGGCAGCGCGCGCCAGGCGTCGTCGCCCTCGAAGAGGGCGGCGTACTCGTCCTCGAACAGCTCGCGCCTGATGGCCTGGTGGGCGGCGGCGAGCTCGTCGCGGGTCGGCCAGAGGTCTTCGAGCGTGACGCCGTCGGCGAGCGGCTCGTCTTCGAGGTTCACGTCGATCCGCCCGGCGAGGGCGTAGGCGACGACGAGCGGCGGCGACGCCAGGTAGTTCGCGCGCACGCGCGGGTGGATGCGGCCGGCGTAGTTGCGGTTGCCGGAGAGGACCGCGACGACGTCGGCGTCGTGCTCGTCGAGCGCGCGCTCCACCGCGTCCGGGAGCGGGCCGGAGTTCCCGCAGCACGTCGTGCAGCCGAAGCCGACAACGTCGAAGCCGAGGCGCTCGAGGTACGGCATGAGGCCGGCCCTGTCGAGGTAGGCGGCGACGACCGGGGAGCCCGGCGCGAGCGACGTCTTGACCCACGGCTTGGCTTGGAGTCCCCGATCGACCGCGTGTTTGGCGAGCAGGCCGGCGGCGAGCATGCCCTCCGGGCTGGAGGTGTTCGTGCAGCTGGTGATCGCGGCGATGACGACGGAGCCGTCGGGGATGGGGGCGCCTGCGCCGTCCCCCGCCGCGCCGCTCGATTCCTCAACCGGTCCCTCCGCGACGCCGCGGTCCCCCGCCGCGCCGCTCGACTCCCGAGCGGAACCCTCCGCCGCGCTCCGGTCCCGCGCCTTCGCGGCCCGCTCCGCGAAGCTCCGCGGCACGGCGGCGAGCGGGCGCCGCTGATCGGGCCGGTCCGGCCCCGCCAGCGACGGCTCCACCGTCCCCAGGTCCAGCTCCACGACCTCGTCGAACTCCGCCTCCCCGGCCTCCTCGCCGAACAGCGCCTGCGCCCGCGCGTACCGCTCGACGAGGTCGACCGTCGCCTCCGACCGGTTGGTGAGCCGCAGGAAGTCGAGCGTGCGCTCGTCGATCCCGAACAGGCACGCGGTCGCGCCGAAGTCGGGCGCCATGTTCGCGACGACGCCGCGGTCCGGGACGCTGAGCGTCGCGACGCCCGGCCCGAAGACCTCCACGAACCGGTCGACGACGCCGTGGCGCCTCAGCAGCTCGGTGACAGCGAGGACGAGATCGGTGGCGAGAGCGCCGGGCGGAAGAGCGTTCGTCAGCCGCAGCCCGACGACCTGCGGGCAAGTTAGGACGAGCGGGCGCCCGAGCAGCGCGGCCTCCACCTCGATCCCGCCGACGCCCCAGCCGAGGACGCCGAGCCCGTTGACCATCGGCGTGTGGCTGTCCGATCCCAGGACCGTGTCGGGCAGCGCGACCGGCCCGCCGTCGTGCCGGCGCACGGTCACCACCTCGGCGAGGCGCTCGAAGTTCACCTGGTGGCAGATGCCGCGGCCGGGCGGGACGACGTGGAGGTTCGCGAACGCCTGCTCGGCCCAGCGCAGGAAGCCGTAGCGCTCGCGGTTGCGCCCGTACTCCGCGGCGAGGTTCCGCCGCCGCGCGTCCTGCGTCCCGTAGTGGTCGACGCGAACCGAGTGATCGATGACGAGGTCGGCCGGGAGGGCGAGGTCGAGTGTCGTCGGGTCGGCCAGCCGGCCCCGCATCGCGGCGAGGTCGACGAGCGCGGGCAGGCCGGTGAAGTCCTGAAGCAGGACGCGGGCGGGGAGGAAGGGGAGCTCCACGGGCGCGGTGCGCTCCGCGTCCTCGCGCCCGCTGCGCTCCGACCACTCGCCGACGACCGCCCGCTCGCGCCCGTCCCCCTCAGGCCGCTCCCCCGCGACCGCGCGCGACCAGCGCCGCTCGCACCCGTCCTCCTCAGGCCGCTCCCCCGCGACCGCGCGCACGAGCTCGGCCAGCTCGTCCTCGTGAAGCCCGAACCGCGCCGCCTGCCGCACGACGCTCTCGAGCAGGATGCGAGTGGTGAGCGGCAGCCGCTCGACCTCGCACAGCCCCAGCTCGGCGAGCCGGCCCAGCCGGACGTAGCCGAGCGGCCCGCTCGCGGTCTGCAGCGTCGACCACGCGCCGAGCGCGGTGCTGGCGGTCGCGCCCGCCGTCATCCTCGCGCGTGGAGGGGGACGACCTCGCGGTAGCCCGGCCCGACGTAGTGCGACTTGGGCCGGATGAGCTTGCGCTCGGCACGCTGCTCGGCGACGTGCGCGCTCCACCCAGAAGTGCGGGCGACGACGAAGAGCGGCGTGAACAGCTCGACCGGGATCCCGAGCCCGTGCCAGCACGACGCGCACCAGAAGTCGACGTTCGCGAACAGGTTCTTCTCGCGCGCCATGACCTGCTCGATCCGGTCCGAGACGTCGAACAGCCGTGAGTCGCAGGTGGTTCGAGCGACCTCCCGCGACCACTCGCGCATGAGCCGCGCGCGCGGGTCGCCGGTGCGGTAGAGGCGATGCCCGAAGCCCATGATCCGCTCACCCCGCTTGAGCCGGCTCAGGACCTCCCGCTCAGCTTCGTCGGGATCGCTCAGCGGCTCGATGAACCGCAGCGCGGCCTCGTTGGCGCCACCGTGCCGCCAGCCCTTCAGGGCGCCGATCGCGGCGGCGATCGCCGAGTACGTGTCCGCGCCGGTGGACGAGACGATCCGGGCACAGAACGCCGACGCGTTGAACTCGTGCTCGGCGTAGAGGATGAAGCTGCCGGAGAGGATCCGCTCGGCCTGCTCGTCCGGCTCCCGATCGAGAAGAGCGCGAAGCGTCGCGGCGGCGACCGACCCGCTCCCGCCCTCCACCCGCGGCTCGTAGCGCCCTTCGCGCAGCTGGTGCCAGAAGAGCAGCGCGGTCGGCATGACGCCGATGAGCCGAGTCGCGATGGCGGCCGTGTCGTCCTCCGGCCCGGCGTCGCGGTCGAGGACCCCGAGCAGCGAGACGACGCTGCGCAGCACGTCCATCGCGGAGGCGTTGACGGGGAACTGCCGCAGCATGCTCTTGGCGGCGTCGGGGAGGAACCGATGCCCGGCGACCGCCCGCTCATAGGCCGCCAGCTCGTCACGGTTCGGGAGCTCGCCATAGAGCAGGAGACGAGCGACCTCCTCGAACGTCGCCCGCTCCGCGAGCTCGTGCACGTCATAGCCGCGATAGGCAAGCTCATGCCCCCCGCCGAGCTCGATCGAGCACACGGCGGTCTGGCCCGCGACGACGCCAGCGAGCCCCTGCGCCCTGACCGGCGCATCGACTGCTGCCATGATCTCCCTCGCTTCCCCCTCGGTGAACGCTTGCGAATGCGTTGACCGCTGAACGACAGTTGGATGGTACCAAGAGGGCCGCGGCGGCAAACGGGTTATGTAACCGGGGGTACCGGCGCGGCGGAGCGGCGGGGCGCTGCACGGGTGATGGGAGCGCGGAGGGGCGCATTAGGGCTGACGACGCTCCTCGCGAGCGCGCTGCTCGCGACGGTATGCGCAACCGCGCGCACGGCGCGGTGCCGGTCGAGCGGCTGCGCGAGCAGCGGCGCGCCCGCGGCGGAGCACGGGCTCGATCGGCGCGCCGTCGATGCGCTGATCAACCGCGCTCTTGAGCCACGCGGCGAGCAGCACCCGGCGCCCGACGAGCTGACCGAGCAGGCGAGCACGTTCACCCCCCGCGATGTGCTGCAGGCGCTCGCCGCCGCGCAGGCTGACGGCGCGTCCGTGATATAGGTCGGCGCAACCGTGCCGAACAGGACCCCACTCGACCTTGAGCCGCTCGGTGAGCTCCACGCGCAGCGCGGCCTGGTAGAGGAATCCCACGGTCTTGGCGTGGCGGAACAGCAGCCGACTGTCCAGGGCGCCCCATTTTGCCGTCCTCACCAAGCGCGAGGTTGCCAATCACGACGTGCGTGTGCAGGAGCGGATCGCCGGCGCGCGACGTGCGGTGGGCGAACGCCGCCGCGACGAACCCCTCCCCGCGGACCTGGCGCACGCCGTCCTTGCCGCGGCGCCCGCGGCACGCCTCAATCTCGAGGTAGTCGAGTGCCTGCCGCACCGCCGAGTCGTGCGCGGCGCGCGTCGCCGCCGAAACGTGCTCGGCCGATAGCGCCCACAGCAGGCTCACGCTCTTGGGCGGTTTGAACGTGAGATCGAACGCCGAGACGCCGCCTTCACGCATCACCCGTCGAAGCTGATCGCCCGCGACCGGATCGCGGCCGCGAAGCAGCGCCTTCAGCCCGTCCTCCTCGAGCGCACGCGGTGGCGCCGAGCAGGCCCGCGCCCGTGCCGATCCACTCACCGCCGCCGTCGTCCTCACCGGCGTAGTAGTCGTCCCGGCCTTGCCCCACCTGCTCGAGGTAGTACCGCTCGCGCTCGTCCCCTGCCAGCACCCGACCGATCGACAACACACCATCAAGTCGCGCGAGCCGCCTTTCGCCCCCCGGGCGAAATGCCCGTCTGTGCGTCGTCCGGGCGTGCTGGTGGGCGCCGACGAAATGGCTGGTGCCGAGAACGCTGGGCGCGTGGGGTGGCAGGGGCGCAGCCCGCGCGAATCGAGCGGGCCGACTGTGCCACGGCTGCAGAGCGCAAGCCGGAGCGGCCGAGAGTGACGCGACCTGGAGAACGCGACGCCCGTCTCGTCCCAAGACGTTCTGATGGTGGGCGACTACAAGAGGCCGGGCTGGGCGTACCGGAAGCTGCTCACGAAACAGACAGAGCAGATGGCGAGCGCCAAACCGAACCGGATCGGCGACGTCCTCGAGGTCGTGGGCAAGAAGGACAAGAGCCTCTGGAGGAAGGTCGACAGCGTCCGCGGCGTCGAAGCGGCGCTTTCATGTCGCCAACTGGAAGAGCTGGTCGACCGTCGCAACCGCATAGCGCACACCGGCGACCGCACCCGGCCGCGGGAAGGCTCAGCTACGAGTCAAGGGAAGTCGCACTTCACGTCAAGAACGGCCGGGAGATCGTCGAGGCGCTCGATGCGGTGATCTAATGCAACAGGCGCGACGCCGACTCAGGCAACCCAGCGCGCGTCCGCGAGCTCATCGCGGTGCGAACCCGTCGCGAGATACGCGCGTAGCCGCCGGCCATCCGCGAGTGGACGCACTTTCTTGGTCGCCTCGCCGGGCGTCTTGGCCTCCGTGGCGAAGACCTCGCGGTAGCCGGGCTCGTCTGGCGCGCGCTGCGGGTCGGTGGCGAAGACGAGGTATCCGCGACGCTCGAGGCGAGAAGCGTTGGTCTCGCGGACGCGCTCGCGCTCCTCCTCGAGTTCCTGCGCCCAGACGACGAGATCGATCTGCTCGCCCTGCGGTGAGGTCATGGTGCGTGCCATCGGCTGCTCATAGTGACGATAGGGCCAGACGACCCGAATCTCGCCCCCGGCACCGCCCTACCCCGAGGCGTCGAGGAGTCGCCGCAGTTCGTCGATCGTGTCGCCGTGGAACCCGTCGAAGAGCTTCTGCGGGACCTTCTCGTAAGCCCATTCGCGGCCTGCGAGCCGGGTCGCGTCCTGGCACCATCGCCGAGCTCGCCGATCCTTCAGCGCAACGTCGAGATCCTCCTGCCCCTTCGTCTCGACGATCAGGCAGGTGTCATCTTCGAGTCGCAGGACGAAGTCGGGGTAGTAGTAGCGCAGCGCGCCCGCCTTCGAGATGTACTCGACGGCGAAGCGGCTGTTCATGGTGAGCTTCGCCCATGCCGTCACGTCTGCGGCGCGGTCGAGGAACTCCGCGAAGCGCGCCTCGAGGGAACTGTCGACCGGCGTGAGGTTGAAGACGGTCTTCCTGCCTTCGACGGTCTGGCGCGACCATGGGAACGGCGGGGTGTCCAAGACTCGGAGCGCGTTCTCCTCGATCGTGGGCTCCCGCTCTGTGATCGACAGGGCGCGGATCGCGTCGCGGAAGGCCCCCACGACGAGTGCTTGGGCGTCGGCTTCAGCGAGGCGTCGGAGGACGACCTTGTCCTCCAGCTCGACTGGGCGCTCAAAGATGCGGTGGCGCAGGTAGTCGCGGACCATCGGGGCGAGCGTTGCGAACGTCCCAGCGAGCCGGTCGACGCCGCCCGCCTTCGCGACGCTGTGCGTGTAGTACGTGATGACGCCCGAGGGGTCCTCGGCGTATGGGATGAGGAACTCCATCTCCTCGATAACCCCCTTGTCGATGAGGTGCACGCCGCGGTATTTGACGTACTCGTCCGGCGCGACGTCGGGGACGTCGAGCCGCGTCTTCGGGTCAGGCACGTCATGGGGCTGGAGCTGCGCCAGTGGACTGTCTGCTCGCGCGAGCGCGCGCGTGAGCTGCGGGATGACGATGTCGTAGCCGCGCTTCCCCTCGTCCGGGAAGATCGTGACGGCGCCAGGCTGGATCTTGTCGACGTCCTGCTTGTCGACAATGAGCCCTCCGTCGAGTTCCGCGGTCCAGAGGTTGCGGAACGCCTCGTGCTCAATAACGACCACGCGCTCGTCGAAGCCGGAGCCCGGCGGCGTCATCCGTCGTAGACCGCGGCCCAGCGCCTGTTCGGGGAGGATCTTGTTCGCCGCGGTGAGCGCGCGCATCGTGACGATGACGCAGACGTTGCGCACGTCCCAGCCTTCCCGGAGCATGAGCACGCTGACGATGCAGCGGATCGAGCTGTCCGGCTCGTCGACCTCGCGAGCAGCTCGGCGGGCCTTGTCGAGATCGTCCTTGGTGATCTCACCCGAGCGATTGGTGTGGATGACGAGCAGCCGATCGCCAGAGAAGTCAGGGAGCTGGCGTAGGTAGTCACCAGCCTCGTCCGCCGCCAGCGTGTCCTCGCACATGACGAACAGCACCGGCCGCTTGCCGGACGGGCTGAGCTGCTCGTGGAAGGCCCGCCAGCGCCCCACTGCGACGTCGAGCCACTGACGGTTGCGCTGGAACGCCGAGTCGCCCAGCTCGACTTTCGCCCCGCTCACCTCCCCGATCACCGGCGTCTTGACGATGCCGTCGGCGACCGCCTGCGCAAGCGGATAGTCGACCACCACGTGCTTGAAGATCCCGCCCTTCTCGTACTTCGGCGTCGCGGAGAAGTCGAGCTGCGAGACGACTCCCGCGCCGGAATCGTCGCCGCCCATCTGGCGCAGCTCCTCGTGGAGCCGCTCGATCGACTGGTTCCACTTGAGCTTCTGGTCGTGCACGTGGTGCGCCTCGTCGTTGACGACCATCACCCGACCGCGCGTCGCAATCCGCCTGAGCAGCTCCTCAGACGCCGAGGCCTCGATGTCGCGGTTCACGCGCGGCCCGAGCATCGCCTCGACGGGGTTGGGCGGCGCCTTCGCCTTGCCTCGGGAGGTCGCCTCGTACAGCCGCTGCACGTTCGTGAGGTAGAGCACGCCGCGCGTCGTCACCGGAGCCGGGTCATCTTGCAGGAGCACGGTCAGCTCGAAGTCCTCGCTCCACTCCCGCGGGACGAGCGGGTCGCGGCGGAACGTCGTGGCGTCGCCGAAGTCCGTCTTCAACCGCTCAAAGACGATCACGTTCGGCGCGATAACCAGGAATGACGTCGCCATCGGCGAGTCCGTCTCGCGGAGCGCGTGGAAGTAGGACCACACGATCGCGAGGCTCATCGCCATCGTCTTTCCGGAGCCGGTCGCCATCTTCATCGCGAGCCGCTGCCGCTTCGGATCGCCCGGCTCGATGAGCATGCCGTGTTCCGCGTACTCGAGAAGGTCGGCGAGCTTTCGGACGGGCTCGATCTCTGTTAGGTAGATGAACGCCTCGACGGCCTCGCGCTGGCAGAAGTAGAAGCGGAACGGCCGGCCGTCGTCCGTGCGGTGCTCGTCGGTAAACCAGAAGCCGAGCAGGCGCTTGGTCGTCTCGCTCGCGCCCGGGTAAGCCTGCGTGCGCCAAGCATCGACGCGCGCGCGAACCCCGTTGACGGCGTACGTGTTCTCGCTGGGCTTGCGTCGCTCCGGGACCGCGTACGGATCGTTCGGAACAACCGTCGAGACGTCG
Source organism: Solirubrobacteraceae bacterium (assembly GCA_035940955.1). Classification (GTDB taxonomy): domain Bacteria; phylum Actinomycetota; class Thermoleophilia; order Solirubrobacterales; family Solirubrobacteraceae; genus CADCVT01. The sequence goes on along the minus strand of DASZEJ010000129.1, from coordinate 47,598 downwards.
CTGGCGGTCACCTTATGCGGACCTCAGCGAGCTTCGTCGTGTCGTTGCCGAAGATGTCGATGATCTTCACGACGATCGCGTGCTGTCCCGGCTCGGCGTACTCGTGCCAGTCGCTCTGCGTGGCGAGCTTCGGCTCCTCGCGCGTGCGATACGCCTGCCACTGGTTGTGGAAAACGTCGTCCGTGTAGTCGAAGTCGACGGCCCAGTAGTCGATGAGGTCGGACCACGCCGTGATGCGCTCGCGCACCTTCGGCGGGATGAGGTTCTCGCTCGGGATGGCGAAGTCCTTGAGCACCACGCACGCTTCGTTGCCCTGACGACGCACGTCGAGATCGACGTGAGCGAGCTCGAAGAAGCGCACCGCGTCCGCCTCCGTCACCTGGCGCTCCATGACCTCACGCGGGATCTGCCGAGGCCGAAGATCCAGTCCACGCCGGCGCGCACGCTCGGTGATGGTGTCATGGAGACCCATCTCCCACTCCCACCCGAGCAAGTCGCACGACTCGATGCCGTTGTCGGCCATCTCGTCCATCACGTCCTCGGTCTCGTCGATCGTCACGGGTGCGTCGGTCGCGCCGACGTGCACCATGCGGCCGGCTTTGCGCCCGTGCAAGTGTGTGAAGCCCTCGACAGGATCCGCGCGGTAGAAGGCGAGGATCGTGTCGAGGTAGGCGCGCAAGGCACCGTTCCCGGAGGCCTGCTGCCAGCGCTGGCGTTCGTAGGCGCCGAGGTTCTTGATGTCGAACGGCCGGCAGTCCGGAATGTTCAGGAGACGCTTGCGCGTCGTGTGGATGGCGAAGCGCCCGAGATCCACCGCGATCCAGCGGCGGTCGAGCTTCTCGGCCACGGCCGCGGTCGTCCCCGACCCGACGAAGAAGTCCGCCACGAGATCATCTGGATCGCTCGCCAGACTAATGATCCGCTCAAGCAGCGCCTCTGGCTTCTGCGTGTCGTACCCGAGCCGCTCGCGAGACTGTGCTTGGACGGGCGGCACATCGGTCCAGATGTCCTGGAGAGGAATGCCGGGGAGTTCGTCCAGATACCGCTTCTGACGCGGGACAGCGCCCGGACTGGTCTGAACAATCCGGCCCTCCTCGTACAGCTCATGCATGCGGCGCTGGCTGAAGCGCCAATAGCGCGTGACGCCGAGGAACTCGTACCGCGGATTCCCCTTTGTTTCTCCGCCGGGCCCGGTAATGTCGCCGAGTCCGTATCTGCGTCCGGTCCCCTCTTCGACGTGTCTGTAGAACGAGGACTCGTAGCTCTCGTTATAGGGGGTGAAGGACATGTTCCAGGGGGCCTCGTCGCCCTTCCGGTACAAGAGGATCGAGTCATGTAGACGACCGAGATGCCGAGCGCCCTGCCCGATATCGCTGTGGGCGGTCTGTCGCTTCCAGATGATCTCGTTCACGTAGGCGTCCGCACCGAAGATCTCGTCGCAGAGGACCTTGCCGTAGTGGCTCACATTCGATCCTAGGTGAAGGAACAGGTAGCCACCGTCGGACAGGAGATCGTGGATCAAGACCAGACGCTCCCAAAGCATGTGGAGATAGGAAGAGCGCCCTCGGCCCCATGTATCCCTGTACGCGCTCTCCTCGAGAATCGACGGCGTCTTGGTGAAGTCGGCGTCGCCCACCTTCACGCGGTACGAGAAGTCGGTGCCTGTGTCGAACGGCGGGTCGATGTAGATCAGCCGGATGGAGCCGGCGTACTCCTTGAGCAAGCTGCTCATGACCAGCTTGTTGTCGCCCCAAACGAGCATGTTCCGCTCGGTGGGGCGATCGCCGCCGAACTGGAGCGTCCCCCGATCCCGTTCGCGTGTCGCGCGTGACTCGTTGACCGTCTCGACGGTTTGGAACGGGAGCGTCACGCGCTCAACGTGCTCGGGTTTGTCCTCCCACTCCAGACGTACGGCCACTGTCGCTCCTGTCGGTGCTCGCAATACCGGGTGAGGGAGCGTACTTCTCGCCCCGGCCCGCCTCTACACCAAGCGCGGGCGAATGACCGACCGCCCGGGCCCAGTCAGAGCGGTTCAGCCGCTAGCCCCGAGCCTCGCCGATCTAACCAGCGGTTCATGCGTCGAGCTCGTCCATCGATCTGTCCTGGGATCTCCATCGACCGGGCAATGGTGCTAATGCGCATCACCCAACGCCCGCCTGCTTGGCAATCGCGGCGGCGACCACCTCCACGAACAGATCGCGCCCCCCAGTTGTCAAGTGCTCCCTTGCGGAGCGCGATGCCGGGTCGTCCCGCTTGCCGAGCGCTGTCACGAGATCATCCAACGCCGCTGCAGCCGCTGCCTCAGCAGACGGCCAGGCGCGCGTAATCGAGAAGGCACGCTCCGTTGGTCGGAGGAAATCCTGCTGGTCGTAGCTGAACTCCGTCCGCTCGAGATAGCCGGTCGCGAGGAGGTGACGCAGGTGCGCAGCGGACGAATCGTCCTCGCTCAACGGCAGCCCGCGCTCGGGCGCGCCCGCGCGCTCGTACTGCTCGACGAAGGCCCGAAGTCGAGCCGCCAGGATCGGCCACGACAGGTCTACAGCGTCGCTTGTGGCAACGGTTCTCCCAGCCGCCCGTGCTTGCCGCCGGCCCTCCTCCGTGAGCGCGAACTTGCGTGCAATCCCCGCTTGTGGCTGCTGCGGGAACATGCGCACTAACCCGCGGTCCGCAAGGTCGTCAACGAGCGCTTCGCGAATCGTGGACTCAGCAGCGGCTCCAAGGAGCGGCGGCTTGAGCCCGCGGGCGTTGACGAACGAGATGAAGGTTCCGTCCCACCGTGCGTGCCGCGGGTCGTTTTCCCAGTGCTCGGTGGCCTGGAGAAGCGCCACGAGGAGTTGATTTGGCTCCATGCGTTCAGGTTTATCGCATCGCACACTGCCGCCCGCTGCCCCACCGCCTCCCTTCGCGGTGAGATTGCGGTCTTCGGCCGCCCGCATCAGCGACAGCGGCGCTTGCGCCGGCGTCGCGCTGCTCGGCCGGATAACATTGCGGAGTTGTGCGGTGAGCCGCTTTCGACGCGGCGGAGGCGAACGGAGCGCGTGGTTGACAGCTCGCCACTGGAGCGGCGGAGCGAGTGCGACGTGACACAGCCCTAGGCAGCCAACAACCACGCTCATGTGGTCGCAGCATCCGCGAGCGAGCGCACGTTGCGCGAGCTGGCGATCCTCTGATGGAGTGCGCTCCTATGCTCAGCTCATCCCGACGTAGCTCGTGAGTCAGCTCTCCGCGGACGCCGTCGAGCTCCCACCGGCTCACCTCTCGGCCCGCGTCGCCTGGCACGACACTGACTGGACGGGTCGCGTGTGCGCTGAGCCCGCGGCGAACCACTCCTGCACCGTCCTCAAGAACGTCTACGAGAACAAGGACGCGGACACAGAGGAGGACGATCGTGGCACGGCGTGGACCGAGCTGCCCCGCGAGCGGGTACCGCCGTGCGTCTTCGAGCGGGCGGGCTTCATGCGTCCGAACGCGTTCTCGATCGTCCGCGAGCACCCGTACTCGGGTGGATGGACCGAGTCCCACGCGCACTTCGACAAGACGGTCCACCGCATGCCGGCGTACAGCCTCGAGGCGACGCCATTTAGGTGGGTCATGCGCGGTGAAATCTCCGACCGGCTCCGCCTCTGGGGCATCAACTACGACGAGGAGCTCGAGGAGGCGGCCTCGGCGATCATCAGGACCCCGAAGGCAAGGGACTGGGTCCAGGATCATCGGAACCAGCTGGCGCTCCTCGACTCGTTCTTCTCGGGCGTTGTGCCTGAGCGCTCGCTCGTCTTCATCTATGCGAAGGACGTCCCGCTCCTGGAGGAACGGCCGCCAGGGGGCCGCATCCTCCTCGGCGTCGGCCGCGTCAAGGAGGTTCTCCCACCACTCGAGTGGTCGTACCGCGGCAAGGGCCCGCTGCGCGCTGTCATATGGGAGCGCGGCGTTTGCCACTCCATCCGGCCGACGTTCGAGGACGGGTTCCTCCTGCCGTATCACGAGCTACTCCGGAGCCCGGCTCTGCAGGGCGCGGACCTGGACCCGTTCGTGGCCGTCGCGCCGGCCGACCACTTCGACGAGTTCTCCTACGTCACGGAGCGGGTCGAGCACGACGCTGCGATCGCCGCACTCACCGAACTCGCTCGCGCTGTCGACCTCCTCCCCGGTGTCGTTGACGGGCCGTGGGACCAGGTCGCTGACTGGCTCGGCGACCGCGTCGCGGAGGCATGGGAGGCACGCGGCGCCTATCCCGGCATGGGCCCTGTCTTGGCGGCTGCAGGCTTGGAGCGCGGGCCGGTGCTCGCCTACCGCGTGCTCAAGTCGATGACAGACCCTTCGGCGAATCCGTGGCCGGCGCTCGAACAGGCCGTCGATGGTGCGACGCGCGGCCGTGGCCCGGCCGCTGGCCTGCTCGGCCGCATGAGCCGCAAGCGATGGGAACGCCTTCGTGGCAGCGCGGACGAGTACGACCTCGTTCGCTTGCTCTCGCGCTTCGCGCTCTCGTCGCCGCAGGCACGTCGGCTCTTCGACCGCGACACGCGGCCGGTCGCGCCGCGGGAGGTCCTCGAGAACCCGTACCTGGCCTACGAGCTCGATCGTGCCGCCAGGGACGCGGTCGGGTTCCGCACGATCGATCGCGGCCTCTTCCCGCGGGACGCCGCAGCCCGAGCCGCGCTCGACTACGACCCGCTTCCCGAGCCGGTCGAGGAGTCGGTGGATGACCGCCGCATCCGTGCCGCGTCCGTAGCCGTCCTCGAGAAGGCCACTGACGAGGGCCATACGCTGCTCGATGAGGCAGGCCTCCGCAAGCGCCTCGCGAAGGTAGACCTCGACCCGCGCTGCGACCCGACGACCGACCAGTTCGAGCTGGCCGCCGAGGAGTTTGAGCCTGTGCTCCTCGAGCGAGCCGTAGCGGAAGGTCGCGGCCGTGCGTGGCAACTGGATCGTCTGGCGGCGGTCACGGACGTCATAGCGGGAGAGGTTCGAGGGCGTATCGACGATGGTCCTCTGGCGGCGAGCGCCTCCTGGGACGCGCTCATCGACGGCGCCATCGACGAGGAGTTGCCACCGTCTGGCGATCCAGAGCTGGACCTCGAGGTGCGAGCCCGGAAGGAGAAGGCCGCAGCGCTTGCGACGCTCGCGCGGTCGCGCATCGCCGCACTGGTCGGGCCGGCCGGCACGGGCAAGACCACAATGTTGCGCGCGCTCTGCTCCGATCCGACCATCGCTGGCAACGTCCTCCTGCTAGCGCCGACGGGCAAGGCGCGCGTTCAACTAGGGGACAAGGCGGGGGCACAGGCGCGGACGCTGGCGCAGTTCCTGAAGAAGGCTGAACGGTGGACCTGGGAGCGTGGCTACTTCCTGAACAGGGACGGCATGCGGTTCGGCGGCGTTCGCACGGTGATCGTCGACGAAGCGTCCATGCTCACGGAGGAGATGCTCGCGGCGCTGATTGAGTCGCTCCGCGCGCCCGAGCGGCTGATCTTGTGCGGCGACCACCGGCAGTTGCCGCCGATCGGCGCGGGCCGGCCTTTCGCCGATCTGGTCGCGCACCTTCGGGCGACCGCGGCGCCCGAGTCGGGTGGCGGGGTGGCCGAGCTCACGATCGGCCGTCGTCAGCGGGCACGCGACGGCGCCGCCGGCGCCCGTGACGACGCCGCGGTCGCGGCGTGCTTCGCCGCGGACGCCACCCCCGCGGGCGCCGATCAGGCCTGGGCCCGGGTGGTCTCCGGTGGCGGTGACGGCACCGTCAGTGTGATCTCGTGGAGCGACGAGGATGATCTCCACGAAAAGATCGCGGACATCCTTCGCAACGACAGCAGCCTCCAGCTCGGGAACGGCGACGCCGACGCGTTGAAGCGTTCGCTCGGGGCCACGGACGGCCCTCGCGGCGTCTCCTTCGAGTTCGGCACCGCAGGCCGCGGCGCCGAGCTGTGGCAGATCCTGAGCCCGGTTCGATCGCGACCGGGCGGCGTCGTCGGGCTCAACCGGATGATTCGGCGGACGTGGCGGTCCGGTGATGCCGCACGCGCCCGGCAGACCGTCGCGCTGCCGGACCCAATGGGCCCAGGCGAGGTCCTCTTTCACGACAAAGTGATGTGCGTCGCGAACCACCCCCGCGGGGCGCGGCGCATCGCCACCGGCGAAGACGTCGACAGCGACGTCGCGAACGGCGAGATCGGCATCGCGGTCGGCTGGCCGAAGAAGAACGGAGCTGCCATCGGACTGTGGCTCGAGTTCTCCACGCAGCCGGGTTTGCGGTTCACGTTCTGGGAAAACGAGCTGAACCGCGAGTCCGATCGCGCAGACCTCCTGGACGTCGCATACGCGATCACCGTCCACAAGGCTCAGGGATCGCAGTTCGAGACGACGTTTGTCGTCGTGCCGAAGCCGTCCGCGTTGCTGTCGCCCGAGTTGCTTTACACCGCATCCACGCGCCACCGCGGTCGCGCGGTGCTGCTGGTGCAGGGCGAGCCGATGGAGCTTCTCGAGCTCTCGGATCCCGCGCGATCCGAGACCGCCCGGCGCCTGACCTGCCTGTTCCGGCCGCCCGACCCGTTCATGACACCGGAGGGGCGGATCCTCGACGGTTCTCATGTCCACCGCTCCCGAAACGAGGAACTTATGCGCTCGAAGTCCGAGGTGATCGTGGCGAACACGCTCCGCGACCTCGGCGTCGAGTACACGTACGAGGAGCTCCTGCGGATGCCTGATGGCACGGTGCGGGAGCCGGACTTCACGATTCGCCGGTCCAGCGGACCGCCCGCTTACTGGGAGCATCTGGGCATGCTGGACCTCGCCGGATACCGCGCCGATTGGGAGGCGAAGCTCGGGTGGTACCGCGACCACGACATTCTCCCGTGGACGGAGGGCGGCGGTGCCTCAGGGACGCTCGTCTGGTCGACGGAGGAGGGCGGAATCGACTCGCATGAGATCGAGAACCTCGCGCGGCAGGCGTTCCTGGGCTCGTCGTGAGAGCCGCGGAAATAAGACCGCATTGAGGCCACGGGCCCATCCAGGAAGAGGGCTGCGAGTACAAGAAAGGCCCGCGGTTGCGGGCCTTCTGTTGAGTAGCGGGGGCGGGATTCGAACCCGCGACCTTCGGGTTATGAGCCCGACGAGCTACCAGACTGCTCCACCCCGCGGCGTGGACGGCGGAGTATAGCGCTGGGTCGCGTTCGGCGGCAAGGGGCCCGAGGGTCGCTCCGCGCCCGCGCGCGCCGCGCGCCGCGGCTCAGTCCCCCAGCCTCCCCACGTGCCCCGGCTTGTGCGGCTCGCGGTCCGGGCCTGTCTCTCCCGTCCGCCTCGAGTACATGCGGAACGCCATGAGGATCAGGGCCGCTACGAGGAGGAAGATGAGGAAGCCGGCGATGATGAGGCCGATTCCGATGCCTTCGTCGGGTGGCTCCTGGGTGCCGCGCTCCTGGGCGAGGATGAGGATGTCGGCGAGCAATGGCACCGCTATCCGCCTCGGACCTGCTCGAGCTCGTCGTCGCCGGAGCTTGCCGTCGAGGGGTCGTTCTCCACCTTCTCGGCGAACTCCTCCGGGGTCTCGTCGGGCTGGCTCTCGAGTTGCTCGTCTCGGTTGTCCTGCGTCTCCATACGGCAGGCTCTACCCATGGCTCGCGTCCTCGTCACTCGACCTCTGCCCTTCCCCGCGCTGGACCGGCTGGCGGCCGTGCACGACGTGGTGACCGGCGGCGTCGACGAGCACATCGCCGGGGCGGAGGGGCTGCTGTGCCTGCTGACTGATCGGGTCGACGGCGGGCTCCTCGAACGAGCGCCGAAGCTCAGGGTGATCTCGAACTACGCCGTCGGGGCGGACAACGTCGACCTCGACGCGGCGCGCGAGCGGGGCATCGTCGTCGGGACGACGCCCGGGGTGCTCACCGACGCGACGGCCGACCTCGCCTTCGCGCTGATCCTCGCCGCGGCCCGCAACCTTCCCCAAGCGGCGCAGGACGCCCGCGCCGGGAACTGGCATACGTGGGAGCCCGCCGGGTGGCTGGGGATGGAGCTTCGCGGCGCCACGCTCGCCGTCGTCGGGTTCGGGCGGATCGGGCGGGCGGTCGCGCGGCGCGCGGAGGCGTTCGGGATGCGCGTCGTCGCGGTCACGCGGGAGACGCCTCTCCACGAGGCCCTGAAGGAAGCGGACGTGGTCTCGCTCCATGCCCCGCTCACGAGCGAGACGAAGCACCTCGTCGACGCCGCCGCCCTCGCCGCCATGAAGCCGACCGCGATCCTGGTGAACACCGCGCGCGGGGGGCTGGTCGACACGGACGCGCTGACGCGGGCGCTGCAGGCGAACGCCATCGGCGGCGCCGCCCTCGACGTCACGGACCCCGAGCCGCTCCCGCCCGACCACCCCCTCTACGAGACCCCGACCGCCCTCGTCGTCCCCCACATCGGCTCGGCCACCCACACCACCCGCGAGCGCATGGCCGACCTCGCCGTGGACAACCTCCTGGCCGGCCTGGAGGGGCGACCGCTGCCGCACCCCGCTGGGTCGCCTCCGCCGCGCCCGGCCATGCGCGTCGCCGTCGTCGACATCGGAACGAACTCCACCCGCCTGCTCATCGCCGACGTCCACGACGGCCGGATCGCGAACGAGCTGGCCCGCGAGTCTCGCGTAACGAGGCTCGGGCAGGGGGTGGACTCGACCGGCGCGCTCGCCGGGGAGGCGATGGACCGCGTCTTCGCCGTCCTCGACGACTACCGCGCCCAGATCGACGCGCACCGCGCCGACACGACGACCGCGGTGCTGACCAGCGCCGTCCGCGACGCCGCGAACGGCGCGGAGTTCACCCAGGCCGTCCGCGACCGCTACGGCCTCGACGCCCACACGATCGACGGCGACGAGGAGGCCGCCCTGACCTTCCTGGGCGCCACGAGCGAGCGCGCCACGCGGCCGGGCGACACGGAGCTTGCGGTCGTGGACATCGGCGGCGGCTCGACCGAGGTCGTGGTCGGGCACGCGGACGACGTCTCCTTCCACGTCTCGATGCAGGTCGGGGTCGTGCGCCAGACCGAGCGCCACCTGCACTCCGACCCGCCGCACCCGGACGAGCTGGGCGCGCTCGCGAGCGAGGTCCGGCAGACCGTCGAGAACGAGGTGCCGGACAGCGTCCGCGACTCCGTCCACACCGCGATCGCCGTCGCGGGCACCGCGACGTCGGCGGGCGCGATCGACCTGTGCAATCCGGGGCGGGAGGCGGGGGAGCGAAGCGCCCACCACGACCCGCAGCAGGTCCACGGCCACCGCATCCCCCTCGGCCGCCTGGAGGAACTCCTGGCCCGGCTCGCCCAGATGCCGAACGACGACCGCCGGAACGTCGCCGGCCTGCACCCCGACCGCGCCCCCACGATCGTCGCCGGGGTCGCCATCCTCATCCAGGTCCTGCGCGCGTTCGGCCTGGACGAGGTCGAGGTGTCGGAGCACGACGTCCTGCGCGGCGCCGCCCTGCGGCGGAGCGCTGCGCAATAGCGCACGTACCGACTTTCTCAACCGCGACTCGACGAATGTTCGATGGGAACCGCGGCAGGATCGATCGATACTCGTTCGCGGCTGGGGAAGAGCATTGCTCCAACCGGCCGCATAGGTCGAGCGAAGCCGCATAGACGGCGCCTCCCGCCGCTCGACCGACCCATCGGCCCTTTCAAGGCACGTACCCCTGCCCGTCCTGACGGGGCCACTTCGGAAGCCGCCCCCCTCGGGGGGCGGTTTCCATTTCGGCGCCCGCCCGCCCGCCCGCCGGCTCAGGCCAGGTTCGATCGGCGGGGATACACGACGGTCGGGTCGGTGAGCACGTTCACGAGCGCCGGCCTCCCCGCCGCGAGCGCCCGCTCCAGCGCCGGACGCAGCTCCGCCGGCGCGCGCACGAGCTCGCCGTGCCCGCCGAGCGCCTCGACCGCCTGGTCGTAGCGGCGCTCGGGCACGAGGTCGGCGGCGACGCTGTAGCCGTACAGGAACTCCATCGGGTGCTTCTCCAGCGCCCAGATCCCGTTGTTGCCCATCACGCCCACCACCCCGACGCCGTGGCGCGCGAGCGTGTCGAACTCCATCCCCGCGAAGCCGAAGGCTCCGTCCCCCAGCAGGAGGACCACCTGCCGCGAGGGGAACGCGAGCTTCGCGGCGAGCGCGTAGCCCGGGCCGCTGCCCAGGCAGCCGAACGGCCCCGGGTCGAGCCAGCACCCCGGCTGGTACGTGTCGACCACGCGCCCCGCGAACGACACGAAGTCGCCGCCGTCGCCGATGACGATCGCGTCGCGGTCGAGCACCGCCGCCAGCTCGCGGTAGACCCGCATCGGATGGAGCGGGGAGCGGTCGTCGTCCAGCTCGGCCCGCTCCGCCTCGCGCTTCGACGTCTCGACCGCGCGCAGGTGCGCGATCCACGGCTCGTGGTCGACGGACGCGCCCGACCCCAGCGCCTCCAGCGTCGCGGGCAGCGCACCGTACAGCTCGGCCGCCACGCGCCGCGGGTGGTCGCGCGCCGGCTCGGCCGGCTGCACGACGACGATCTCGGTGTCCTCCCCGAACGCCTGCCCGAACCCGAGCCGGAAGTCCATCGGCACGCCGACGACCAGGGCGACGTCCGCCTCCTTCAGCCCCGCCGACCGCGCGCGCGAGAAGGAGAGCTCGTGGTCGGCGGGCACGCAGCCGCGGGCCAGGCCGTTGAGGAAGACGGGGATCCGCAGCCGCTCGGCCAGCCGCAGCAGCGCCTCCTCGCCGCGCCCCCAGTACAGGTTCGTCCCGGCCATGATCACCGGGCGCTCGGCGTCGCGCAGGAGCGCGGCGGCCGCCTCGACGCCCTCGGCGGCCGGTCCCGTCCACGGCTCCGGCAGCGCGGGGGCGTCGGGCGGCTCGGGGGCCTCCATGAAGACGTGGTCGAGCGGGAAGTCGAGGAACGCGGGGCCGGAGAACGGCGTCACGGCCGCGGCCAGCGCCTCGTCCACCAGCCCGGGGATCTCCGCCGTGGAGTCGGCCGTCGCCGCGAGCTTGACGAGCGGCCGCACGAACGGCACGTGGTCGATCTCCTGCAGCGAGCCCTGGCCCCAGCGCATCGCCGGCGCCCGGCCCCCGAGCACGAGCATCGGCGAGTTGTTCTGCTGCGCCGACGCGAGCGCGCTCATGCCGTTCGTGACGCCCGGGCCGGCGGTCAGCGCCGCGACGCCCGGCTGCCGCGTGACCTTCGCCCACCCCTCCGCCGCGAACGCCGCGCTCTGCTCGTGGCGCACGTCGACGATGTCGATGCCCTCCTCGCGGCAGCCGTCGTAGATCGAGAACAGGTGGCCGCCCGACAGCGTGAACAGCTTCGTCACGCCGTGAGCCTTCAGGCGCCGGGCGATCAGGCGGCCGCCGTGCAGCGTGGCGGCGGAGGTCTCGGTCGACATGGCGCCGGAGGCTACGCGCTGACCGCGCTGGCCGCCGCGTCGAGCGGCGCGTACAGCCGCACGCGTTCGGTCTTGCCCTTGAGCGCGATCGTCGGCCGCTCGACGAAGCCGCAGAACGGCAGCGTCAGCAGCCGGCGCGTCGCCTCGGTGATGAGCACGTCGTCGCCCGTCAGCCGCGTCACCTCCTCGACACGCGCGGCGGTGTTCACCGCGTCGCCGATCACCGTGAACTCGACCCGGCCGCCGCCGCCGACCGTGCCCGCGAGCACGGGGCCGGAGTTAACGCCGACGCCGATCCGCAGCCCGTCGCCGTACGCGTCGCGCACGACCTCGACGATGTGCAGCGCGGCGAGCACCGCGCGATCGGCGTGGTCGGGCAGGCGCTGCGGCGCGCCGAACACGCCGAGCACCCCGTCGCCGACGAACTTGTTCGCGTGCCCGCCGTGGCGCTCGAGCACCGGGACCACCCGGCGGTAGAACACGTTGAGCCGCTGCACGACCTCGCGCGCCGACCGGCGCTCGGCCAGCGCCGTGAACCCGCGGATGTCGAGGAACAGCACCGACACCTCGACCTCCTCGCCCTCCAGGTCGGTCGTGCCCTGCTCGAGCACGCGGTCGACGACGCGCGGGTCGACGAACTCGCCGAACGCCTCGCGCATCCGGTCGCGCTCCTCCAGCCCGGCGAGCATCGTGTTGAACGACGCGGCGAGGTCGCCGGTCTCGTCGGTCGCGAGCACCGGCACGCGGGTGCCGAGGTCGCCCTTGGTGACCCGCGCGGTCCCGTGCCGCAGCGCGTCGATCTGGTCGAGCACCGACCGGGTCAGCAGCAGGCTCAGCTCGAGCGAGATCGAGAACGCGACGATCACCGAGACCGCGACGTGCCACCCGAGGTCCTCCAGGCTGCTCGGGTCCGACGACAGCCCGGCCACCGCCACCCCGGTCACGACGTTGATCGCCGGCAGCGCGAAGAACAGCTTCCACCGCAGCGGGATGCGGGCGCCGGCGAGCTGCTCGCCGTCGGGCACGTCGCACGACGCGGCGTCGAGCAGCGGCCGCATCGCCAGCTCGAGCGCGAAGAAGCGGAAGAGGACGCCGTAGAGCAGGCACACCGCGGCGCCCGCGCAGACGATCAGGAACGAGCCGAAGCCGAGGTCGAGCTCCCACGCCACGAACGCCGAGATCGGGATGACGTTCATGACCACCGCCGGCCAGCCGCCGCGCGCCACGAAGTCGAGCGGCAGGTTGGCGAGCGCCTTCCACGCCTGCGCCGCGGCCTCGGGGCTGCGGTCGCCCTGCAGCCACCGGTCCGCCGGCCGCAGCAGCCTGAACGCGTACGTCGTCGCGACCGCGTTCTCGATCACGACGAGCACCAGCACGGCGAGCAGGATGCGCAGCACGTCGCCCGCCGACATGTCCTGGTAGAGCGCCAGCAGCCCGACGCCGGAGCCGCCCACCAGGTAGGAGAACATGAAGACGGCGACGACCAGCGCCCGCGGGTACCGCGGGCCGAGCCGGACGGGAAGGGCGCGCAGCGCTCGCTGCAGCATCCCCGGGATGGTGCCAGCGCGCCGGGGACGCCGTCGCCGCGAGGGCCCTACACCGCGCGCAGCGCCGCCGGCACGCTCGCGGCGGCGGCGGCCTCCGCGACGCGGTCTTCGCCGGCGAACAGCAGCCGCCCGACCCGCACGGCGGGCAGGCGGTCGGCTCCGTGCGCCAGCAGCCGGCGCGCGGCCTCCTCCATCGGGCCGTCGCGGCTCACGTCGCCCGCGGCGTGCAGGCACTCCTCCAGCCCGAGGTTCGCGGCGGCGGCCGCCTCGGCGAGCACCTCGGGGTGGTCGAGCTCGAACCCGCCGCAGAACGCGAGCCGGGTCGCCGCGAGCACGAACGGCGCGGCGCGGCCCTGCTCGGCGGCGAGCGAGGCGACCCGCATCGCGGGGCGCACCGACGCCGGCCCGAGGTCGGGCCACACGAGCGGCAGGCCGAGCGTCTGGGCGCGCTCCTCGGCCAGCGCGGGCGAGGGCGACACGCCCTGGAGCGCCTCCTCGAGCACCGGCCGCCAGACGAGGCTTCCGAACAGGCGGTCGACGCGCTCGGCCGCCAGGTACGTGAACGGCGAGCTGAGGTCGAAGTAGAACGTCACGCGTGGCGCACGCGCGCTCGCGCGCTCGCGCGCGGGACCGGACCCGTCCTTCCGGGCCACCCTCGCGTCCGCCAGCGAAACCAGGTCCCCCACGACCGCTTGAACGCCAAGTCCCTGCAGAACTTGCGCAAGTTGTCGTCCAGGCGTCCATCAAAAGTGCCTGCAACACCGCGCCCCGGTGTATGGTCGCTCCATATGCCGGCCGCCCCGCCCCCCAAACGGCATCCCTATCACCAGTGGTCCCCCGACGCCCGCGCTCTCGACCTCGTCGGGGACAAGTGGACGCTGCTGATCATCCGCGACCTCGCGGGCGGACCGCGCCGCTTCGTGGAGCTGCAGCGCGTCCTTCCAGGGATCTCCACCGAGCAGCTCCGCTCGCGGCTGAACCGCATGGTCGCCGACGGGCTGCTGACCCGCCAGCGGTACCGCGAGGTCCCGCCGCGCGTCGACTACGAGCTGACCGAGCGGGCGCGCGACGTCCTGCCGGTCGTCAGCGCCCTCGCGCGCTGGGGCTACGAGTGGGCCTGGAGCCCGCCGCGCCCCGGCGAGGCGATCGACGTCGGCGCGATCCTGCGCTCGGCGACCGGCATGCCCGTCCCGCCGCGCTCCGGGACGGGCACGGTCGAGCTGGTCGTGACCGGCCGCGACCACGCGACGTACGCGATGCGCCTCGAGCGCGACCGGCTGACGATCTCCGAGCGCAGCGAGCCGGGCGACGCCGACGCGCGCGTGACCGGCTCGGAGACCGCCTGGATCGAGGCGTTCAGCCCCAGCGGCGGGCGCGGCGGCCTGTCGTTCGAGGGCGACGAGCGGCTCGCCGAGAGCGTGCTCGCCCTCTGCGGCGGCGGCGCCGCGGCCAGCAGCTCGCGGACCGCGGTCGCGTAGGCCCAGACCCGCTACGCGCGGCGCGTCCGGCGCAGGCGCAGCCAGCCGCCGAGCGCGCCCAGCGCGGCGCCGAACGCCGCCGTGATCACGACGAGCAGCACCTCCGGGTCGGGCAGGTGCGCCTTCGGCTCCTCGTCCAGCAGCCCGTTCGCGACGAGGATCGCCAGCCCGAACTCCAGCCCGCCGAGCAGCCCGCGGTAGAAGCCCTCGAGCGCGCCCTCGTGCTCGAGGCCGGCGACGAAGCCGCCGAGGATGCCGAGCAGCGCGAGCGCGGTGTAGGCCGCCTCGCTCACGCCGAGCATGACGCCGGTGATCGCGCCGAAGACGATCGGCACCACGACCACCAGCACGAACTCGAGCGCGTGGGTGCGCTCCCGAAGCAGCGTCACTGAGCTCATCAGCCCCCCTTGGAGTAGTCGGCCGCCTGGATGTGCGGGAAGCGCGTCGGGCCGGGCAGCCGCTTCTCCCAGCACGACGGCATGTCGGACGTGTCGCCCTTCTCCGTCATGTACTCGCCGATGCCGGGCTGGCCGGTGTTCGAGCAGTCCCAGCTGGCGAAGATCAGCCGCTTGCCGGCCTCGGGGTCGAACAGCATCGTCGCGTCCGGGTACGCGTTGCCGCGCTGGTTCTCCGGCCGCTCGGGCTGCAGCGACGTGAACGTCTCCTCGCCGGTCACGCCGAACTGGCCGAGGTAGTGGCCGATCTCGCGCGGGTCGAGCCCCTTCAGCGCCGGCGCCGTGTCGATCAGCGCGCCGCCGCCGTTCGAGAAGAAGTCGGCCGTCGAGTGCTGCTGGTACTCGAGCCACTCGAGGATCGGGTTGAGCTGCTCGAGGAACGGCTGCAGCTGGCCGAGCAGCGGGCGCGCGCCGACGAGCACCTCGCGCAGCGCGGGCAGGCCGCGGCGCGAGACCGTGATGAGCGGGTCGAGGTCGCGGTAGAAGTTCGTCAGGTCGGGCGCGAGCGCGCGGACGTCGCGCAGCGTCGGCGCCAGGTCACGCAGCGCCGGGCGCAGGTCGCGCACCAGGGGGCGGGTCTGGCGGGAGAACGACTCGAGGTCGACCATCGTCAGGCGCGACTCGTCGAGGAACGTCGGGAAGATGCGGAACGTCTCGGCGAGCGCCTCCTTCTGCTCGGCGGTCGCCGAGAACGCCTCGTCGGTGTTGACCATCAGCGCGCGGAGCTGGTCCTCGCGCTCGGTCAGCGCGCCGAACACGACGCCGGTGTTGCGGACGAGCCGGCTGACGGCGCGCTCGTGCGCGTTCAGCACCTGCAGCACGTCCTGGCCGCCGGCGACGAAGCGCGGCAGGTTGCCGAACGCGTCGTTGAGGTCCGTGCCGCGGTCGTGGACGGCCCTGCCGGTGTCCTGCTGCCACTGGCGGAAGAAGCGCTGGGTCGGCGTGTCGAGGATGCTCAGCACCTCGTCCAGCTCGACGGTGTCCTCCACGCGGGCGTCCGGCAGGCGCCCGTCCTCGGCGATCGACGGGCCGCCCGGCGTGCCGCGCGTGATCTCCAGGTACTTCTCGCCGAGGATCGTCTTCTGGCGCTGGATGACGCGCGCGTCGGCGTCGAGCGGCGCGTACCTGCGGTCCAGCTCGACGGTCACCAGCGTCTTGTTGCCGCGCGGCGCCTGCTCGAGCGCCTTGACCTTGCCGACCGGCACGCCGGAGCTGCGCACGTCGGCCTCGATCGCGAGCTGGTTGGCCTCCGGGACGGCGACCGTGAAGCGGTAGCCCTTGGGCTTGAGCGGCACGGGGCCGCCGAACGCCAGCCAGAGGAACAGCAGCAGCCCGAAGCAGGAGAGCGCGAAGAGCACCATCGTCAGCAGCCGGCCGATGGTCGGGGCCTGCTTCTGCACTAGCGCCCCCCTCCCCGGCGGCGGCGCTCGCGCGGCAGCGGCAGGTCCGGCAGGTTCCCGAGCACCTGGTCCTGCAGCTGGTCCAGGAGCGACGGGTCGACGCCCTCCGGGCAGATCCGCGGGTCGAACAGCGCGTCGGTCAGCGCCTGCAGGAAGCCGAGCTGCGGCTGCTCCTGCAGGGAGCTCTTGATCGTCTGGCAGTTGGCCTGCAGCGCGACCGGGCGCAGCGTGCCGCCGTTGTCCGACGTCGAGAACACCGCGCCGCCGACGTGGCCGAGCCACGCGATCCAGAACAGGTAGCCCTCGTCGCGGTCCGGGTCGTCGGCGCCCTCGCGCCCGTCCTTGTTGTAGCCGACCATGTTGAACAGGTGGTTGAGGACCACGAAGCTGCGCGTCAGGTCGGGGGTCGACCTGGCGAGCCGCCCCGCCGCGGGCCCCAGCTCCTCGACGAGCGGCTGCGCCTCGCGGACGAACGGGCGGACGCGGTCGCGGAGGATCGGGGTGCCCTCGTTGGCCAGCGGGATCAGCGAGCGGTTGGCCTCGTCCAGCCCGCGCACCGCCGGCCCGAGCCGCTCGGTCGCGGGGCGCAGGATGTTGGCGAACCGCTCGACCTTGACCAGCGTGTCGGTCGTCTGCTCGAGCGCCTCGGGCAGCCGGTCGACGGCGGTGGTGATGTTGCCCTCCTCGGCGGCGAACGCGCGGAAGACGCGCGACGCGGTGTCGACGAGCTGGGCCAGGTCGTCGTCCTTGCGGGCCAGCTCGCCGTTCAGGCGGTTGAGGTTGGTGATCAGCCGGCGCAGGTTCTCGCGCCGCTCGGCGACCTTCGTGTTGATCCGGGCCAGGTCGCGGTGCGTCGGCTCGAAGCGCTCGAAGACCTCGCGCAGGTCGTCGCCGCGGCCCTCCAGGCCGCCTGACGCGCCGTCGATCAGCAGGCGCAGGTAGTCGCGCGTGTCGTCGTCGAGCATCGCCCACAGCTCGTCCGGGTTGACGTCCGGCGCGGTGTTGGCGACGGGGATCGTGAACCCGTCCTTCGCCACCGGTCCGTCGCCCGGCTGGACCTCGATGAACATGTCCTTCAGCGCCGTCTTCGAGCGCAGCAGCACCGTCGCGTCCTGGCGGATGAGGTCCCGGTACTCGGGCAGCACCTGCAGCTCGACGAGCGCGCGGCCGTCCTTCAGCTCGACCTTGCCCACGTCGCCGACCTTGACGCCCGACACGCGCACGGTCTGGCCCTGGCCGGGGATGACGGCCTGCGCGGTGGAGAACTCGGCCTTCAGCCGGATCGGCTTCTCGTCGACGATCGGGAAGCGCATCCGCTGCTGGGTCAGGATGTAGCCGCCGACGCCGACCGCGATGACCGCCAGCACGATGATCGCGGCGAAGTCGCGGGCGTGGTCGCGGATCGCCTTCCTCATCGCGCGCCCTTCCCGATCAGCGGGACCTCGGACGGGGCGATCGGCGTGTCGTCGACCTTGACCTTGCCGTAGCGGCCGGTCCTCATCAGCTCGCCCTTCAGCCACGTCGCCGCGATCTCGCGCGACTTGCGCTCCAGGTCGGCGGGCGCGCCGCGCACCCTGAACGTGCCCTCGATGCGGTCCTGGCGGGTGTGCAGGTCCGGCTGCTCCTGCGTCTCGCACGGCACGTCCGGCCGCAGCGGCGGGCGGCTCTTGGGCTGCGGCGGGTTGGCGCCGACCGGCGGGCGGTCGGTGAGCAGGAAGCGGTCGTCGAGCGTGGCGGTCGCGAACTGCGCGGCGTTGAGCGACACGCGGAAGTACTGGCCGTTGGCGTCGTGCGTGCGGCTCTCGCCGGACAGGCCGACCAGCGGCTTGGGCTGCTCCTGGTAGACCGGGCCGATCGCCGGGAAGTCGGGGTCCTCGATCTTGTCGAGGGTCCACGGCAGGATGACCTCGTTCTGGCAGCTCGACGCCGGCCGCACCTGCTCGAGCAGCGGGATCGTCGCCTTGTTGAGCCGCGTCAGCGCGGGCACCGCGGCCCGCAGGTCGGCGGCGAGGCCGCGCAGCTCGGACTGCTGGACGAGGCCGCGCAGCTGGCGCACGAACGGGATCTGCGCCTCGATCGCCGGCAGGCTCGACCGCACGCCGGGCCGCAGGTCGGCGACGAAGCGGCGCAGCGGCGGGAACGCGGCGTTGAGCGCGGCGAGCGCGGTCTGGCCGGCGCGCAGCGTGCGCGGCAGCTCGCCGATCGCGCGCTGCAGCTCGTCGCCCTCGGCGGCGAACGCGCCGGCGGTGATGCGCAGGTCGCGGATCAGGTCCTGGAGCTGGCGCCGGTTGCGCGTCAGCGCGTCGGCGACCGTGCCGGCCCCGTCGACGTAGCCGGAGAGGTCGTGCTCGAAGCGCCCGAGCAGCGCGTCGTTGACGATCGCGGTGCTGCGGTAGGCCGGCGCCCAGTGGCGCGTCGTGCGGTTGATCGCCTCGGCGCCGCCGCCGCCGTAGGCCTTGTTCAGCTCGTCGAGGACGTTGCGCAGGTCGCTGCGGGTGTCGCTCTGCAGCGAGGAGAGGATCTGGTCGAACTGGACGGCGTTGGCGGTCTGGTTGATCGGGATCGTCTCCCCGTCGCCCAGCTCCGGCGCGTGCGGCGATCCCGGCTGCAGGTCGACGAAGAAGTTGCCCTCGAAGAAGATGCGCGGCCGGATCTTCAGCGTCGCGTCCTTGTGGATCGGGCGCGCCGCGTCGACGATCTCCATCGTCACCCGCGCGGCGCCCGTCTCCCCCTCGCCGGGCTCCACGCCCTCGACGCGCGTGACCTTGCCGGCGTCGACGCCGGCGATGCGCACCTTCGCGCCGGGCTTGAGGTTCTGGGCGTTCGTGACGACGAAGTTCACGTCGTACCTGCCCTTGAACGGCAGCTGCTTGGTGAACGCCAGGTACGTCGCGACGACGGTGACGGCGATCGCGATGATCGCCACCGCCTCGTAGCTCAGCCCGCGCTTGACGTTGCGCCTCACCGGCCGCCCCCTCCGTGCCGGCGCAGCGACTCGAGGTCGTGCGGCGTCTGGGCGGCGCGCCCCTCTGGCGCGAACGAGAACGTCTGCCCCTCCGGCAGCCGCGGCGGGCCCTGGCCGATGCCGCGGCCCTCGGCGTCGAAGCGGTCGAACGTCGCGCCCTTCACCGGGGCCTCGCCCGGGAAGAGGTTGATGAGCTGGTCGATGACCGTCCGCTTGTAGAAGGGCCCGTTCTCCTTGTTGGCGCTGTACGGGTAGCCCTGCTGGCCCGGGGTGCAGTCGACGCTGCCGTCGGGCTGGATCGCGTTCGCGCCCGCGGTGTTCGTGTGCGCGTACTGGCGGACGCCCTCCGGGTCCATCAGGCCCTTGCCGTTGGCGGGCTCGTTGGCGCCGAACGCGTCGACGGCGTCGTTCTGGTCGTCGCCGCTGTTGAGCAGCACGCGCTGCGCCTGGCCGGTCGGGGTGAGGACCGAGAAGTGCTCGGCAACCGTGGTCCAGAAGATGTTCCAGTAGTTGCAGCCGGTCACGAACGGGCCGAGGTAGCGCAGCTGCGGCTGGAGCGTCGTGACCGTCGCCGTCAGGCCGCGGAGCGCGCCGTTCGTCGTCGGGTCGGTCGTGAGGTCGCGCAGCGCGCCCATCGTCTTCTGCAGCTCGTCGTTCAGCTCGACCGAGCGGCGGGTCACCGGCGTGCCGACCTCCAGCGCGCGGTTGAGGTCGGGCAGCGCGGCGCGCAGCTCGCGGGCGGCGACGTCGAGGTCGGCCGACATGGCGGCGGTGTCGCGCAGGAACGGGCGCTGGACGCGGAACGAGCGGATCGACGCGTCCATCGTCGGCGGGCTCTTGGAGATCGTCGCCTTGAGCGCCTCGGGGTCGCGGGAGATCGCGTCGAACGTGTCGGCCTGGACGGTGAACGAGTGCGCCCACCGGTCGGCCACCGGCGCGACCGCGCGCGTGAAGTCGTTGAGCTCCCGGAAGAAGCGCGGCAGGCGCGTCTCCTCGGCCGACAGGTTGCGCATGACCGGCTGCAGGTAGGCCAGGAAGCGCGGCAGCGCCTGGATCGTCTCGTTGAGGTCCTGGCCGCGGCCGGCGAACGCGGTGCCGAAGCCGGTCAGGCTGCGCTCCGTGCCGACGCGCGTCGGGCGGTCGTACAGCGAGTACAGCTCGTCGAGGTCGGTCGCGATCCTCGTCTGCCCGGAGGGGATGTGAGCCCCGTCCTGGAGCGACTGCCTGCTGCGCCCGCGCTCGAACTCGAGGATCTTCAGCGCCAGCGGCGCGCGCGGGCGCACCACGACGCGCGAGTCCTTCGGGAACGGGCCCGCCGACTCGTCGAGCTTGAGCCGCAGGATCGCGCCGACGTTGCCGTCGCGCAGCCGCCCGGGCTTCAGCTCCTCGACCACGCCGATGCGGAAGCCGCCCTCGCGCACCTCGACGCCCTTGTTGACCTCGGCGCCGTCGGGCAGCTCGACGTAGAGCGTCCGCGACGGCACGAACGGCAGGCCGTTGTTCGCGTTGTAGGCGAGGAAGACGGCGACCACGACGACGAGCGTGGTGACGGCCCCGACGAGGACGGGGTTGGCGACGATGGATGCGCTGCCCCGCCTCATGAGCCGAAGAGGAACTCCATGAGCTGCCGGTCGCTGTCGCCGCCGTCGCGCGCCGCGGCCGTGCCGAGGTTCGGCAGGTCGCGGACGGCCGGGGGCTGCGGGGTCTGCGGCACCTGCGGCGCGCCGCCGCCGCCACCGCCACCGCCTCCGCCGGGCAGGATGTCGTCGAGGTCGGGCAGCCTCACCGGCGGGCGCGCGCCGCCGCCACCGCCGTCGTCGCCGCCGCCGCCCGAGCCGCCGCCGGTGCCGCCGCCGCCGGCCGAGCCGCCCGAGCCGCCGCCCCCGGAGCCGCCGGACCGGCCGCGATCGTCGCCGCGGTCGCGCGCGAGGTCGCGGTCGGCGGGCGCGGTGCGTCGGCGGTTGTTCGGGTCCTCGCCCTCGGGTCCGCGGTCGTTGCGGTCCCAGTTGGCCGGGGCGGTCGGATCGGCGCTCTTGATGCCGAGCGGGTTCGGGCCGAGGAAGCGGCCGCACTGCTCGCCCAGCTCGGGCACCGCCGACAGGTCCGAGTACGGCGCGCACGCGCCCTCGAACGGGAAGACCTGCAGGATGTGGACGTTGCCGTCGTGCAGGTTGACGGCGAGCGTCTGGTCGAACGTGTACTGCAGCAGCGCCTCCAGGCCGGTGTAGCCCTGGCCGCCCGGGCTGCGCGCGTCGTCCTCGATCGCGTTGTCGCGGTCGTCGAGGTGCTCGAGGATGATCGCCAGGTTGCGGCCCAGCTCCGGCACGCCCTCGGCGTAGCGGCTCAGCTGGCGCACGGTCTCGCGGCCCGGCGCGACGGCCTGGCGCCCGGTGACCGACGCCTCGCCGAGCGAGCGCAGCGCCGGCCGCGTCGCCTCGGCGAACGGCGGGATGTTCTCCAGCAGCCGCTCGAGCTGGTCGGCGCTGGCGGCGAGGTTCTGCAGCGCCGGGCCCTGGCGCTCGACGGTCAGCCCCAGCTCGCGCATCGTCGGCTCCAGCTCGGCGAGGAACGTCGGCAGGCGCTGGAAGCCGCGGCGGATGTCCTCGTCGCGCTCGGCCGACGCGCGCGCCGTGTCGCGCGCCTCGACCACCCAGCGGCTGATCTCGCGCCGGTTGTCCGACAGCTCGCCCACGACCTCGTCGGCGTTGCGGGCGAGGTCGGCCAGCACCTGGTTCTGCTCGGCGAGGATGCGCAGCACGCGGTTGGTCTCGCGCAGCGCCGGGCTCGCGCGGCGCAGCGCCGCGTTGAG
The DNA here is from genome assembly GCA_035940955.1 of Solirubrobacteraceae bacterium. Classification (GTDB taxonomy): domain Bacteria; phylum Actinomycetota; class Thermoleophilia; order Solirubrobacterales; family Solirubrobacteraceae; genus CADCVT01. Next base: position 25,571 of record DASZEJ010000129.1, on the reverse strand, counting down.
GTTGTCGGCGTTGCCGGCGACGGCGGCGCCCAGCTCGTTGACGATCAGCCGCAGGCGCTCGCGGCGCGGGCGGCGCATGATGTTCGCGACGAGGTCGGGCGGCACCGTCGAGGCGGTGCGCTCGACCGGGATCGTGTCGCCCGGCTGGAGCTTCTCGCGAGCCTTGCCCGGCTCGCAGTTGACGAAGTACTCGCCGACGAGCGACTGCGGCATGACCTCGCAGCTCGCGTCCGTGCGCAGCGAGCCGAAGCCGTCCTCGGTCACCTCGAAGCCGACCAGCGCGCGCTTGGTCCGCTTGTCGACCTCCAGCGTCGTGATCCTGCCCGCGCTGACGCCGGCGACCTTGAAGTCCCCGCCCTCGACCAGGCCGAACGCGTTGTCGAGCTCGACCTTGTACTCGCCGGTGCCCTTCTCCTCGCTCGCGCCGGTCGACAGCGCGACGAACCCCGCGGCGGCGGCGAGCAGGAGGCCGATGAGGAGGATCCGCCGCACGCCTACTTCCCGGGCAGCGTCTGGGACGGGTCGCAGTTGTGGTCCGGCGTCGGCTTCCACGGGTTCGAGCCGTCGTCGGCCGGGTGCTCGGCCGCGCCGGGGCAGCGGTTGCGCTGGTCCGAGCGCGTGAAGAGGTCGCCGACCCGCGGGCGCAGCTCGGGCGGGATCGGCCGGAAGATGCCGTCGATCTGCCCGAACGCGTTGATGTACGTGCCGACGCGGCTGATGCCGCCCAGCGCGTCGTACACGCCGGAGCGCCCGAAGTCGTCGAACCAGCCGGTCAGGTCGACCGCGTAGGGCCGGGCGTACGCCAGCTCGGGCACCGACGTGCGCAGCGCGTCGGTGGTCTCCGGGAACGCGCCGCGCCGCTCCTCGCCGTTGGCCTGCACCGGGCCGATCGCGATGTCGCGCAGCGGCACCTGCCCAGCGGTCAGCTCGATGAGGTCGTTGTCCTCCCCGGCCTGGCGGACGAGCCGCGACAGGTCGCGGATCGTCGGGCGGGCGTCGCGCGCGAGCGGCCGCAGCTCGGCGAAGAACGGCCGCAGGCGCTTGGCGACCGGCTTGGACTCCTCCACGAGCGGGCGCAGGTCGTCGAGGGCGGCGCGGAGGTTGACGAACGTGGAGTTCGCCCGGCGCATGAACGGCGGCAGCTGGGAGATCGCGTCGGACAGCTCGCGGCGCTTGGCCGCGAGGTCGCCGGTGAAGTCGGCGAGGTTGCTGACGACGCCGGTGAGGTCGTCGCGGCGCTCGGCCAGCGTCGTGACGAGGTCCTCGGAGGAGACGATGAACTTCTCCAGCGCGGGCGTGTCGTGGTTGAGCTCCTCGAACAGCCGGCTCGTCGCGGCGAGCTGCGGGTTGAGGTACATCCAGCCGCGGCGCGCCTCCTCCGACCGGCCGCTGTACTGCGTGCCCAGGCCGCGGATCAGGCCCTGCAGGTCCGACCGCGCCTTGCGGTTGAAGACGCCGATGAGCTGGTCGAGGTCGACGGCCGAGGTGGTCTCGGTGGCCTCGATCCGCCCGCCGTCCTTGATCTCGGGCCCGTTGGCGCCGGCGAGCTGGAGGTCGATGTAGCGGTTGGCGACGCCGGAGAGGGAGGTGAGGCGGATGATCGCGCGCGTGCCGTCGCGCAGCGGCGTGTAGCCCTTCTCGTCGATCTTCAGCTTGACCCGCGCGCCGCCGTTGTTCGTCAGCTCGATGTCCTCGACGCTGCCGATCTGGGCGCCGGCGACGCGGACCTCGTTCCCGCGCACGAGCTGGCTCGCGTTCTGGAACTCGGCGTAGACCAGGTACGGGTCGGCGTTGCCGCGCAGGAGCACGACACCGACGACCGCGATCGCCGCAATCAGCGCCGCGATCGCGACCACGCGACCGATCTGCCTCGAGTTCCGCAGGTTGATGCCTCCCCTCGGGCGCGCCCCTGCGCCCCGTTTTCAGGCGTGGGGGACCGTAGTGACCGCCGTCACACAATGTCAAAAGGGAACCGTCGCGTTCGCTGGAGCGCCGGAGCTGATCCGAAACTTCCTCGGACGACCCGGGTTCCTTCTCTCCGTGCCCACGCCCCCGAGGAGGACCAGCCGCGCCATGCCGCTCAAGCCGATCCCAGCCCTGCTCGCCTCAGCGGCGGCGCTCGTCGCGCTGCTCGTCCTTCCCGCGGCCGCTCCCGCGGCGAAGGTGAACATCGCGGTGGGGATCGGCGACCAGAGCGCGGCGATGTTCGCCAACCCGCACTTCAAGGCGCTGAAGGTCAAGAAGGCGCGGTACTTCGTGCGGTGGGACGCGATCGACGACCCGACGGCGCTGGCCCGCGCCGACGAGTGGCTGCGCGCGGCGAAGACCGCCGGCGTCCGCCCGCTGCTGCACCTCGACGGGCTCGACATCGACCGCAACACGCGCCCGCCGAGCGTCAGCCTGTGGCGCTCGAAGGTCAAGGCGCTCGTCGCGCGCTACCGCCGCGGATCCGACGGCCGCGCCTCGGTGCCGGACTGGGGCGTCTGGAACGAGGCCAACTCGAAGACCCAGCCGGTCTACCGGCTGAGCGGCGCCCGGCGCACCGCCAAGTACTTCCTCGCGCTCCGCTCGCTGTGCCGCGGCTGCCAGATCGTCGCGCTCGACCTGCTCGACGCTCGCAACTACAAGGGCTACATCCGCGCGTTCTACGGGGCGCTCGGCAGCCGCAAGCGCTTCGCCACGATCGTCGGCATCCACAACTACGGCGACACCAACCGGCCGAGGAACAACACGGGCGCGATCATCGACACCGTCCGCCGCTACAACCGCCGCGCGAAGTTCTGGCTGACGGAGACCGGCGGCATCGCGCTGCTGCAGAACACGGACCCGAAGACCGGCCGCCTGCGGGTGTCGCGTGGGCTGGGCTGCAACCCGGCGCGCCCGGGGACCGCCGAGCGGCGCCAGGCGCGCGCGGTGGCGAAGATGTTCCGGATCGCGCGCCGCTACCGGCGGCACGTCAAGCGGCTCTACCCGTACAACTTCTACGGGACCGACTGCGACCTGCGGCTCCGCTTCGACGCCGGGCTGCTCCGCAGCGACGGCTCGCGCCGGCCGGCCTACGCCACGCTGAAGCGGGCGATGCGCTCGTTCAGGCGCTAGCGCCGGCCGCGTCCTCGTCGCACACGATCTCGTCGAGCGCGGCGCCGAGCCGCGCCGGCGGGAGCGTGCCGTCGCCCGCGCGCACGCGCGCGAGCGCCTCGCGCTTGGCGGCGCCGGTGACGAGCAGCACGGTGTGGCGGGCGCGCTCCAGGACCGGGAGCGTGAGCGAGATGCGCTCCGGCGGCGGCTTCGGCGCGCCCCGCACGCCGATCACCGGCGCGTGCCGCGCGCCGGCCCCGGGGTGGCCGGGGAAGAGCGACGCGGTGTGCCCGTCCTCCCCCAGCCCGAGGACGACCACGTCGAACACGCCGCCCGTCGCCTCCTCCACCTCGCGGCCGTAGAGCCACGCGGCGTCCTCCGGCCCCAGCTCGCCGCGCGCCTCGCGGACGCGCGCCGCGGGGCCGAGCGCCTCGTGCAGCAGGCGGGCGTTCGCGTCCTCGTGGCCGGGCGGCACGCAGCGCTCGTCGGCGAGCCAGAACTCCACGTCGGCCCAGCCGCGCTCGGCCAGCAGCTCGTACGCCCGGCGCGGGGTCGTGCCGCCCGACAGGGCGACGTGCCGCGCGCCCGCGCGCAGGTGGCCGTGGAGGCTCGCGGCGAGGTGCCGCGCCGCCGCCTCGGCGCAGGGGCAGACGGTGACGCGGGTCACCCGGCGAGCGCGCGGGCGGCGCGCAGGGCGGGCTCGTACGTCGGCTCGCGCAGCAGCGCCTGGCGGATGCCCTCGCCGAGGATCCCGGGCTCGCCGCGGGAGGCGCCGAGCACCGTCCAGCGCGCCTCGCGGCCGTCGGGGAAGCGCCGCCGCGCGGCGAGGCCGCCCTTGGCGCGGTCGAGCGACAGCGCCATCCCGTCGGCGGTCTCGAGCGTCACGCCGGCCAGGCCGCGCACGCCCTGCTCGGTCGGCTCGGTGCGCAGCACGACGTCGCCGCGGCGGGCGCGGGCGCGGCCCTGCAGCGAGCCCTCGCGGCCGGCCAGCGCCGACGGCTCCCAGCCCAGCCGGCTCGCGAGCCAGCCCAGGAGCAGCAGCGCCGCGACGGCCGAGTCCGGGTGGTGGCGCACGGTGACCGCGCTCAGCTTGCGCAGGTGCCCGCGCCAGGCCGGCGGGTCGAACGTCGCGGCGATCCGCTCGCGCCACGGCGTCGTGCGCAGCCACGCGAGGTCGACGACGTACGTGCGCCGGGCCAGCTCGGCCGCCCGGTCGAGCGCCGCGCGCGCGTCGGGCTCGTCGACCGAGTCGCGCAGCACGACCTGCGCCACCCCGCACACCGCGTCGACCGCGGCGTCGTGGCCGTGCGGCGCCCACACCGCCGTCGCCAGGTCGGTGACGACGACCGGGTCGATGACGCGGTCCAGGCGCCGGAGGTGGCGCTCGCCGATCTCGAGCAGCACGTGCTCGCGCACCGCGTCGCCCTCGACGTGGACGCTCGCGCGCGCCGACAGCCGGTCGCGGTCGGGCTCGACCGCGCACAGGACGGTGCGCGAGGCGTGGTAGCGCCCGACCCGCGCCAGGCGGTTCTCGATCTCGCCGCGCCAGGCGGCGTCGACGATCGTGACGAGGTTCAGCACGCGCGCGGGCACCGCGCGGTCCTCCTGGTGGCGCTCGGTCTCCATCGCCCGCAGCGCCGCCTCGACCGCGCCCGGGGTGGTGTCGTCGGCGCTCCAGACGGCGTCGCTCATATCCGCCGCCAGCGGTCCTCCCCGACCAGCAGTGCGCGCGCCTCCTCCGGCCCCTGGCTGCCCGCCTCGTAGCACGGCAGCGCGCCGTCGAGCGCGCCCCAGCCGCGCAGCACCGGGTCGATGATCCGCCACTGCGCCTCGACCTCGTCGACCCGGGTGAACAGCGTGGCCTCGCCCCGCATCGCGTCGAGCAGCAGGCGCTCGTACGCCTCGGGCGACTGGGAGAGGAAGCTCGTGCCGTACATGAACTCCATGTTCACCGGGCGGATCGACATGCGGGTTCCGGGGATCTTCGCCCCCAGCGAGAGCGAGACGCCCTCGTTCGGCTGCACGGTGAACAGCAGCACGTTCGGGCGGATGCCGAGCGAGCCGCCCTGCTCGAAGGCCAGGTGCGGGACGGGCTTGAGCGTGACGGCGATCTCGGTGACCTTGCGCGCCAGGCGCTTGCCGGTGCGCAGGTAGAACGGCACCCCCGCCCAGCGCCAGTTGTCGACCTCCAGGCGCAGCGCCGCGTACGTCTCGGTCGCGGAGTCGCCGGGCACGTCGGCCTCGTCGTGGTAGCCGGGGACGTCCTCGCCGGCGACCGTCCCGGCCGTGTACTGCGCCCGCACCGCGACGTCCTGGATCCGCTCCGGGTCGGGCGGCGGGATCGCGCGCAGCACCTTGACCTTCTCGTCGCGGACCTGGTCGGCGCTGAACCGGACCGGGGGCTCCATCGCCAGCAGCGTCAGCAGCTGGAGCATGTGGTTCTGCACGAGGTCGCGCAGCGCACCCGACTGGTCGTAGTAGCCCGCGCGCGTGCCGATCCCGATGTCCTCCGCCGCGGTGATCTGGACGTGGTCGATGTAGTTGCGGTTCCAGACCGGCTCGAACAGCCCGTTCGCGAAGCGGAACGCGAGCATGTTCTGGACGGTCTCCTTGCCCAGGTAGTGGTCGATGCGGAAGACCTGCTTCTCGTCGAGCACGGCCAGCACGCGCCGGTTGAGCTCCTGCGCGGACTCGAGGTCGCGCCCGATCGGCTTCTCGATCACGACCCGCACCTCGGCGTCGCCGTGGCGGTCGAGCCCCTGGGCGCCGAGGTGCTCGACGATGACCGGGAAGTACGACGGCGCCGTGGAGAGGTAGAAGCAGCGGTTGAGCGGCACGCCGGCCGCCTCGTCCAGCTCGGCGAGCGCGGCGTCCAGCCGCTCGTAGCCGGCCGGGTCGTCGAACGGCGCCTGCACGTAGCGCACGTCGGCGACCAGCCGGGCGAGCACGTCCGGGTCGGGCGGGCGGCGGCTGAAGCGCTCGATCGACTCGACCGCGAGACGGCGGTAGCCCTCGTCGCTCTGGTCGCCGCGCGACGCGCCGACGAGCTGGAAGCGCTCGGGCAGCGCGCCCTCGTGGGCGAGGTTGTAGACGGCCGGCAGCAGCTTGCGGCGGGCGAGGTCGCCGGTGGCGCCGAAGATGACGAGCGTCGTCGGGTGGACCGGCAGCCGCTCCAGGCCGGTCGCGAGGGGGTTGGCCCGGGGGTCCGCCGTGACGCTCATCGCGCGCGCGTCACCGCCTGGTCACCGCGTGGCCGCCGAACTGCGCCCGCAGCGCCGCGAGCATCCGGTGCGTGAAGTCGCCGTTGCCGCGGCTGTAGAAGCGCGCGTGCAGCGACGCGGTGATGACCGGCGTCGGGACGTCCCTGGCCATCGCGTCCTCGATCGTCCAGCGGCCCTCGCCGGAGTCGGCCGTGTAGGCGTCGAGCGCGGCGAGGTCGTTGCCCTCCTGCTCGAACGCGCGGGCGGCCAGCTCGCACAGCCACGACCGGACGACCGACCCCTGCATCCACAGGTGGGCGATCTTCGCCTTGTCGAGGTCGTACTCGCTCTTGTCGAACAGGTCGAAGCCCTCGGCGTACGCCTGCATCAGCCCGTACTCGATCCCGTTGTGGACCATCTTGACGTAGTGGCCGGCGCCGGTCGGGCCGAAGTGGGCCCACCCCGGGCCGTGCTCGGCGTCGGGCGGCGGGGCGAGCACGTCGAGGATCGGGCTGAGGCGCTCGACGGCCTCCTCGGGGCCGCCGACCATCATGCAGTAGCCGACGTCGAGGCCCCAGACGCCGCCGCTCGTCCCGACGTCCACGTAGTGGATGCCGCGCGGGGCGAGCGCCTCGGCGCGGCGCTTGTCGTCGGTCCACTTCGTGTTGCCGCCGTCGACGATCGTGTCGCCGCGGTCGAGCAGCTCGGCGAGCCGGTCGACGGTCTGCTCGGTCGGGTCGCCGGCGGGGACCATCACCCACACCACGCGCGGCGGGTCGAGCTTGGCGACGAGCTCCTCGAGCGACGCGGCGCCGCGCGCGCCGTGGGACTCCGCGCGCTCGCGGGCCTCCTCGCTGAAGTCGAAGGCGACCGCCTCGTGCTCCGAGTCGCGGTGGATGCGGTGCACCATGTTGCCGCCCATCCGGCCGAGGCCGACGAACCCGATCTGCATGTCAGCGCACCTCCTGCGCGAGGCTGCGCAGCGCCGCGGCCGGGTCGCCGTCGAGCCGGACGCGCTGCGCGGGCAGCCCGTGCTCGCGCAGCGTGCGGAAGTCGCCGACCGCCTGCGCCCGCTTGAGCTGCTCGAACGTGAACGGCTTGCCCGGCACCTGCGCGTCGTCCTCGGCGTCGTGGACGAGCTGCAGGAACCGGCCGGTCGGCGTGCCGCCCTTGTGGAACTGGCCGGTCGAGTGCAGGAAGCGCGGGCCGTAGCCGAACGTCGTCGTCGCGCGCGTGCGCGCGCGGATCGCGGCGCGCAGCTCGGCGGCCGCGGCGTCGACGTCGTCGCCGGGCGCGGTGTAGGCCATGATCGCGACGTAGTCCGGCGGCGCCGCGCCGTCCAGCAGCGCGCTCAGCGCGTCCGCCGGGTCGGCGTACGGCTCGTCGGCGCCCTCCTGGAGCGCGCGGCTCGTGTTGTCCTTGGCCTCCTGCACGTTCGGCTGGTCGAACGGGTTGAGCGCGAGCGACCAGCCGGCGACGGCCGTGGCGAACTCCGCGAAGAAGAAGATCCGCCCGAGGTCGGCGGGGCCCGCGACCGGCAGGGTGAGCACGGGGTGGCCGGCCTCGATCAGCTCGGTCAGCGGCTCGTCGCGCTCGCCGCGCAGGTGGACGAACAGGCGGTCGTCGCCGTACTCGCCGGGCGCGCCGAGCGGCTCGCCGGCGACCGGCAGAATCCCGCGGCCGTGCTTGCCGGTCGACTCCGCGACGAGCTGCTCGGCCCACAGGCCGAACGACGCGACGCTCTCGGTCACGACGAACGTCAGCTTGTCGCGGCCCGCCTTCGCGAGCGCGCCGACCGCGGCGCCGAGCCACAGGCCGCTCTGGCCGGCGCCCGGGTCCGCGGCGCTGCACGCCTCCTCGGCGACCGCGGCGCCGTCGAGCAGCGCCTGCAGCGGGGCGCCCATCAGCGCGGCGGGGACGAGCCCGAACGGCGACAGCGCGCTGTAGCGCCCGCCGATCTCGGGGTCGGCGAGGAACGTGCGGCGGAACCCGCGCTCGCGCGCGAGCTGCTCCAGCGACGAGCCGGGGTCGGTGATCGCGACGAAGTGGGCGCCGTCCGGGATCCGCTCCCAGAAGCGGTCGGCCAGCGAGCGGGTCTCGATCGTGCCGCCGGACTTGGTCGAGACGACGTGGAGCGTCGTGTCGGGCGAGGTCGCGCGCTCGACCGCGGCGATCGCGTCGTGGTCGGTCGAGTCGAGCACGTGGAGGTTCAGGCACGTCGCGTCGAAGCTGCGGGCGAACACCTCCGGCGCGAGGCTCGACCCGCCCATCCCCAGGACGACCGCGTCCGTGTACCCCTCCTCCTTGAGCTCGTGCGCGAACGCCTCCAGGTCGTCCACCTCGTCGTTCATGCGCTCGGCGATCGTCAGCCAGCCGAGGCGGTCCGCCAGCTCCGGCGTGCTCGCGTCGCCGCCCCACAGCGCCGGGTCCTTCGCCCACAGGCGCGACGCGACGTTCTCGCGCGCCGCGCGCTCGACCTCCTCGGCGACCGCTCGCTCGAGGTGCGCCGGGATGGCGACGTCGAACGTCGCCGAGACGTGGTTCATACGGCCTCCCGCTTGCTCTCGATCCCCTCGAGCAGCTTCTCCATCGGCGTGACGAACTTGTCGACGCCGTCGCGCAGGAGCTTCCCAGTCACGTCCTCCATGTCGATGCCCGCGTCGCGCAGCCTCTCCAGGTCCTCCGCCGGGTCCTCGAGCGCGGTGCCGGGGCGCACGTCGGCGTGGTCGGCGGCGGCCTCGAGCGTGTCGAGCGGCATCGTGTTGACCGTGTGCGGGGCGACGAGCGCGTCGACGTACTTGGTGTCGGGGTAGGCCGGGTCCTTGACGCCCGTCGACGCCCACAGCGGGCGCTGGACGTTCGCGCCCGCCGCGCGCAGCTCGGCGAAGCGCTCGCCCTCGAAGATCTCCTGGAAGCGCTTGTACGCGGCGCGGGCGTTGGCGACCGCCGCGAGCCCGCGCAGGTCCTGGCGGCCCAGCTCCTCCAGGCGCTTGTCGACCTCGGTGTCGACGCGGCTGACGAAGAAGCTCGCCACCGAGTGCACGCCGTCGACGCTCTTGCCGTGCTCGCGGCGGTACTCGAGGCCCCGGATGTACGCCTCGGCGACCTGCGAGTAGGCCTCGACGCTGAACAGCAGCGTCACGTTGACGTTGATCCCCTCGTAGATCGCGTGCTCGATCGCCGGGACGCCCTCGAGCGTGCCGGGGATCTTGATCATGACGTTGGGGCGGTCGAGCGCGTTCCAGTACTCGCGCGCCTGGTCGATCGTCTTGTTGGTGTCGAAGGCGAGGTCCGGGTCGACCTCGAGGCTGACGAACCCGTCGCGGTGCTCGTCGAAGACGGGGCGCAGCACGTCGGCGGCCGCGCCGACGTCGGCGACGGCGATCGTCCGGAAGATGTGCCGGGCGTCGGCGCCCTGCGCGTTGAGCTCGGCGATCGTGTCGTCGTAGTCGCTCGAGCCGAGGATCGCCTTCTCGAAGATCGCGGGGTTGGAGGTGACGCCGCGCAGGCTCCGCTCGTCGCGCAGGCGGGCGAGCTCGCCGCTCTCGATCAGCGAGCGCTGGATCTGGTCGAGCCACGGGCTGGTGCCCGCGGCGGCGAGGGCGGCGAGTCGGGGGTTCGCGGTGGTGGCGTGCGTGCTCATGCGGTCCTCTCGGGCTGGCGGTCCGCGGCCCCGTCGACGGGGACGGCGCGGGCGCCGGTCGTTGCGTGCAGTTCCTGGGCGGCGAGCAGGGCGGCGCCCCGCACGCCGGCGTGGACCCCGTGGCGGGCGAGCGCGATCCGCGTCGCGGTGCCGACGCCGGGGAGCGTCAGGCGGCGCGCGGCCTCCTCGGCCGGCCGCCGCAGCAGCTCGCCCGCCGCCGAGACGCCCCCGCCGATGACGACGAGGTCCGGGTCGAACAGGTTCATCACGTTGGCTATGCCCACGCCGAGCCGTTCGCCAACGACGCGCAGCGCGTCGACCGCGTCGGGATCGCCGGCCCTGGCGCGCTCGACCACGCGCGGGCCCTTGCCGATGCTGCGCCGCTCGCCCAGCTCGTCGAGCGTGGGCCCGGAGGCGTGGGACTCGAGCGCGGCGGGATGGGGGAACCTCTTCGGCGCTTGCGGCGCGCCGTTCGTCAGGTCGGCGGCGACGATCATGTGCCCCAGCTCGGGCGCGGCGCCGGTCGAGCCGCGGAAGATCCGCCCGTCCAGCACGACGCCCCCGCCGACGCCGGTCCCGACGGTGAGCATCACGACGACCCTCCCGACCGGCCGGTGGTCGTCGTCGAGCGCCTCGGCGAGCGCGGCGCAGGTCGCGTCGTTGTCGACGAAGACGGGGACGCCGCCGAGCCGCTCGGACAGGACGGTGCGCAGCGGCACGTCGCGCAGCGGCACGTTGACGCTGAACCGCGCGGTGCCGGTCGCGAAGTCGACCACCGACGGGACGGCGATCCCGACCGCGTCGGCCTCCCCGTGAGCGGCGACGACGGCGGCGAGCTGCTCGACGAACCGCTCGGTCTGCCCGGTCTCGGTCGCGGTCAGCGACACCTCCCCGAGCCTCCCGTCCTCCAGCGCCGCCGCGGCGACCTTCGTCCCGCCGACGTCGACGCCGATGATGCGGCCGCTCACGTCTCTGGACTCTACGAGCCTCGTCCGCGCTCCGGGAGTCCCACTACGATCCCCGGTGCCCGGGTGGTGGAACTGGTCAGACACGGCGCGCTTAAACCGCGCTGCCCCGCGAGGGCGTGCGGGTTCGAGTCCCGCCCCGGGTACTCAGCGGTCGCTGCCGGACTGCGCCCATTCCTCGAGCGCTTCAACGGCGTCCTCGTCCTCGTCCCACTCGGCCGCGATCACCAGCTCCCACGCGCGGCGGTGGCGCTCGGGCAGGATCTCCCGGATCAGGTCCCCGTGCTGTGCGCGCAGGTCGGGCAGCACGGACAGCAGCCAGAGCAGCGCGCGCTGGACGTCGTCCGGCTCGCTCCGCCAGCGTTCGAGGAGCCGGGCCGATCCAGCGGTGAGCTCGGAGCGCAGTTCGGGGTAGAGGCGCTCCTGCGCGTCCTCGTCGGCGACGATCTCTCCTCTGCTGTCGTAGCGCCAGACGCTGACCCCCTCGGCATCTCCGATCTCGCGAAGCATCCACAGCGCCTCGACGCGATCCGGGTGCTCGCGCCAGCCGGCGACGTCGAGCACGATCGGCACGGCCGGCACGGTCGCCTCGTAGATCGTCCCCTGGTGGTGGATGTTGCCCCAGAGGTTCGCCCACGCCTCCGCACGGGTCTGGTCGTCGCCGACGATGACCGCCGCGAGCTGGCCGGGGACGTCGGTCGCCGGACCGTAGGCGTGATAGAGCTCCGCCCAGTCCACAGCTTGGAGCCGCTCGAGCAGCGGATCGACGGCCGCCGGGTCCACGCCGGGCCGGACGACGATCGGCCGCTGCTCGGGCGCGCCCCTGTAGGTCGTCTCGAACCGGCGCGGCAGCTCCATACGTCCGGATGGTACGCCTGTCGGGCTGACGGCAAAGCCGGAAATTGACGGCAGACTGCTAGTCTCTGTCAGCCGATCGAGGAAGGCGCCATGGGCACACCCGTCCCTCCCAAGTTCACGCTCCGCTTCCGGAACCGCCGCAACCACGAGATCCTCGGGCTGCTCGCCGAGCGCTACGGCGTGACGAAGAACCAGCTCGCCGAGGAGATGCTGGAGCGCGAGCTGCAGGCGGCGGCGCTGCTGCTGGAGCAGGACCTCACCGGGACGCTCGCGCTGCTGCGCGGCTACCGGCGCGACGATCACCTTCCGGGTGCCATCGAGGAGTTCGCGCGCGCGGAGGCGTACGACGACGACCCGATCAAGACGCGGATGGTCGAGACGCGACGCACGCACGACGCGTACGGCGTCGCAGAGGCCTTCAGGTAGTCGGTGCCGACGCGGTGGGAGGACGATCCCGCCGACGCACCGACGATCGCGGCGAACGCCGCGAAGGTGCTGGCGAGCATCGCCGGCGAGGCCGACCAGCGCGAGCCTCCGGCGGTGGCCATGGCACAGCAGTGGCACCGCGACCTGTACGACGGGATCCCGCGGCCGCACGACTACTACGCCGGCGAGGTCCGCGACTCGGATCCCAAGTTCCCCGACCTGATCGGCTACGAGGTGCAGGTCGGCGGCGTGCTCGCGGTGCCGTCCACAGAGGTACCTGAGGCGCTCGCGCGGTTCGAGGCGGGCGCGCAGATCGCGGCGTCCCGGCTCGACGGCGTGATCGCGGTCGGCGCCGACCCGTCGACGCTGGCGCCCGTCGCGCTTCACGGGGTGCTGACCCTCTGCGCCGCACTGCACGGCAACTGGGTGCGCATCCACCCGTTCGCCAACGGCAACGGCCGCACCGCACGGCTGTGGGCCAACTGGGCGGCCCTGCGATACGGCCTGCCCCCCTTCGTGACGATCAAGCCGCGGGCCGGCCAGCCGTACGGCGCCGCGGCCGCCGCGTCGATGGCCGGCGACGATCAGGTGATGCTCGCGGTGATGGAGCAGATGCTCCGGGACTTCCTGGCAGGCCTGCGGTAGCCGGGCACGCGACGCACTCGTCGCCGGCGTGGCGTGCCAGCGCGGCGGACGTCCCTTACGCTGGCCGCGATGCAGCCGGCGCCCCACCCCGCTCGCGGCGAGGTCGCCGAGGCGTTCCGGCCGGTCGCGGCGGCCTTCGGGCGGCTCGTCGGGCGGCGGCCCGGGGCCGGCGGCGGGGCGCTCGTCGTCCGGATGGGCGGGGAGACCGTCGCGAACCTGTGGGCCGGCAGCGCGGATCGGCGGGGCGAGCGGCCGTGGACGCCGGAGACGCTCGCGATCAGCTTCTCGACGACGAAGGGCGTCGCCTCGACGGTCGTTCACCGGCTCGCGGACCGCGGGCTGCTCGGCCTCGACGACCCGGTCGCCGCCCACTGGCCCGCGTTCGGCGCGGGCGGCAAGGAGCGGATCACCGTCCGCGACGTCATGACCCACCGCGCCGGGCTGCACAGCGTGCAGGCGATCGCCGATCGCGCGGAGGACGTCCTCGACCACCTCGCGATGGAGGAGCGCATCGCCGCCCGCGCCGTCCGCGCGCCGACGCGCACCTCGGCGTACCACGCGTTCACCTACGGCTGGGTGCTCGCCGGGCTGCTGCGCGGCGTGACCGGCCGGGGCATCGCCGACCTCGTCCGCACCGAGCTGGCCGAGCCGCTCGGCGTCGACGGCCTGCACGTCGGCGTGCCGCCAGCGGAGCGCGGCCGCGTCGCCGAGCCGGTCGGCTCCGCGCTCCGGCACCTGGGCTCCGCCGCGCAGGTCCTCACGCCGCTCTGGACCCGCGCGACCCGGATGCGGGCGGCCTTCGAGGCGCTGCACCTGCCCGGCTTCGACCGCCTCTTCCTCGGGGCCGAGCCCCCGATCTGGTCGACCGAGATGGCGGCGATCAACGGCGCGTTCAGCGCGGACGCGCTCGCGCGGCTGTACGCGACGCTCGCCAACGGCGGGGCGGACGGCGGCACGCGCCTGCTCTCCGCGGAGGCGACGCACGACCTGGGGCGCGTGCGGGTCCGCACCGCCGACGCCGTCCTCGGCCTGCGGATGCGCTGGCGCACCGGCTACCACCAGGCGTTCGTCGCCGGCCGCCAGTCGCCGCGCGCGTTCGGGCACTACGGCTACGGCGGCTCGGGCGCCTGGGCCGACCCAAAGCTGGGGCTGTCGGTCGGGTTCGTGACGAACCGCATCGGCTCGTTCAGCACGCCGCTCGGGGACGTGACGCTCATGCGCCTCAGCCGCGCCGTCCGCGACTGCGCGCTGCGCGCGGCCGGCCGGGCGCCCGCCCCCGCGTAGCGCCGGAAATCGCCGCTACGCTGGGAGGACGGCCCCTGGCGCGCAACTTCGCCGGGCGCTGCGAGTTCCAGCCAAGCACACGCGTGGAAGCATCAGCCCTCAAGCCCGCCGCGGCCGCGGGTCTCCGTGGCCCTACTCCCCTGCTCCGCCTCCAGTCGGACGAGCGGCTCATCGCGCTCGTCCGCCGCGGCAACCACGCCGCGTTCGAGGCGCTCGTGGCGCGCTACCAGGCCCGGCTGCTCGCGTTCTGCCGCCACATGCTCGCCTCGCGCGAGGACGCCGAGGACGTCCTCCAGGAGGTCTTCGCCGCGTCGTTCAACGCGATCCTGGCCGACGACCGGCCGATCAACGTGCGGCCGTGGCTGTACCGGATCGCCCGCAACCGCTCGCTCAACCACCTGCGCCGCCACACCGCGATCGGCGTCGACTCGATGGACGTCCACCTGTCCGAGGGCGGCCTGACGACCGCCGACAAGGTGCACCGGCGCGAGGAGTTCCGCCTGCTCATCGGCGACGTGCAGGAGCTGCCGGAGACCCAGCGCACCGCGCTGCTGCTGCGCGAGATCGACGCGCTGTCCTACGAGCAGATCGCCGAGGCGATGGAGACGACGGTCCCGAGCGTCAAGTCGCTGCTCGTGCGCGCGCGCGTGTCGCTCGCCGAGATGTCGGAGGCCCGCCAGCTGACGTGCGAGGAGGTGCGCGAGGAGCTCGGGCAGGTCGCCGAGGGCCTGACGCGCGTCAGCGCGCCGGTCCGCCGCCACCTGCGCTCGTGCGAGAAGTGCGCGAACTTCCGCAAGCAGCTGCGCGAGACGAACAAGGCGCTGGCCTCGATCATGCCGGTCGGCCCGCTGCTGTTCCTGAAGAAGGCGTTCCTGGCCCACCTCGGCACCACCGCGAGCGCCGGCGGGGCCGCCACCGCGGCCGCGGGCGCCGGCGGCGCCGGGGTGCTTTCGGCGGGCGCCAGCGCCGTCGCCACCAAGGCCGCCGCGGGGATCGCCGCCGCGGCGATCGTCACCGCGGGCGCCGTCGAGGTCAAGCGCGCGCGCGTGCCCGAGCCGCACCCGCCCGCCGCCGCCGCGGTCGCGCCGCCCGCGCTGGCCGCCGCGACCCCCGTCCCGGCTCCGGTCGTCGCCGCCCCGCGGACGAGCGACGTCGCGCCGAGCCAGCCGGCGCACGTCGAAGCGCGGCGGGACGAGCCGGCCCGCAAGCCGAAGCGGGAGGCCGAGGAGCGCCCGACCGACGTCCCGGCGAGCGCCACCCCGATCCTGGTCGAGGAGCCGCCGGGCACGGTGCCCGCCGCCGCGACGGGCCCGGTGCAGCAGGGCGTCGACACGACCGCGCTGCCCGCCCAGCCGGCGGACGACGGCGGCTGGCACCCGGCGCCCTCTCAGGGCACGACGCAGCCGCAGCCGCAGCCGGAGCCGCAGCCCGCCGAGCAGCCCCCGGCCGAGCAGCCGCCCGCCGAGGAGCCCGCGCCCGCCCCGGCCGAGCCCCACGCCGGCGACGCGCAGTACGGCGGCGGCTGAGCCGCCCCGCCCCGCGGCGCCGCGTAGGCTGGCGCGCGTGACCGAGCAGATCACGTTCGACGACTTCCTCAAGGTCGACATGCGCGTCGGCCGGGTCCTCGCCGTCGAGGAGTTCCCCGAGGCGCGCAAGCCCGCGTGGAAGCTGCGGATCGACTTCGGGCCGGAGGTCGGCGAGAGGCGCTCGAGCGCGCAGATCACCAACTACGCGCGCGAGGAGCTCGAGGGGCGGCTCGTCGTGGGCGTCGTGAACTTTCCCCCGCGGCAGATCGGGCCGGTGCGCTCGGAGGTGCTGGTGCTCGGCGCCATGCGCGGCGACACGGTCATCCTGCTCGAGCCGCGCGACGGCGCCGAGCCGGGCGACCGCATCGCCTAGCGCTACGCGCCGACGTCGAACAGCGCCTCGAGGTCGTGCCGGGAGAACGCCTCGAACGCGACCATCGTCTGCGTGCGCACGACGCCCGGCAGCTTCGCGATCCCGTGCGCGACGACCTCGGCCAGCCGCTCGTGCCGGCGCAGGTGGACGAGCGCGACGAAGTCCCACTCGCCGGTCACCGAGTAGGCGGCCCCGACGCCCTCCATCTCCGCCAGCTCGCTGCCCAGCGTCGCGAGGGCGCCGCGCTCGGCCTCGATCAGCACGATCGCGTGCGTCATGGCGCGTGCGACTGGCCCGGCTGCAGCACGACGACCTCGGCGTCGGTCTGGCCCTCGGTGTCGGACTTGAACGCCTGGGCGTCGGTCTCGATCGGCGGGAACGTGTCGTAGTGGCAGGGGATGACCGCGCGCGGCTGCACCATCTCGACGGCCGTCACCGCGTCGTAGCGGTCCATCGTGTAGTGGCCGCCGATGCACATCAGCGCCACGTCGACCTTGTCCCCGCGCCGCGCGACGAGCTGCAGGTCGCTGAACAGGGCGGTGTCGCCGAGGTGGTAGATCGTCCGCCCGCCGATGTTCACGAGCAGGCCGGCGGGCATGTGCGGCGTGCCCTTCGGCGAGACGGCCGTGTGCCAGGCCGGCGTGAGCTTCGCCCAGCCCCAGTCGAACTTCACCGTGCCGCCGAGGTTGGGGTCGAGGACCTCGTGGTCGCCGCCGAGGTCGCCGGAGATCTCGTTCGCCAGCTCCGGGACCGCGACGACGGGCGCGCCGGTGCGCCGCGCGATGTCGACCGTGTCGCCGATGTGGTCGGCGTGGCCGTGGGTGAGGAGGATGTGCGTCGGGTCGAGGTCGCCGGGCTCGCGCGCGGCCTTCGGGTTGCCGGTCAGGAACGGGTCGATCAGGACGCGCGCGTCGCCCTCCTCGATCAGGAAGCACGCGTGGCCCAGGAACGTGATCTCCGGCATGTCAGGGACTCCCCTCGCTTCGTTGTCTTGCCAGCTCGCGGGCCAGCTCCAGGCCGACGGCGACGCCGACGAGCATGCCCAGCCCGACCTCCTCGTCGACCAGCGCCCGCACCGACGCGATCCGCTCCGCCGGCTCGGCGACCGAGGCCGCACGGGCCAGCTCGGCCTCGTGCGCGGCGCCGAACCAGCCGCCCTCCGACAGCGCCGCCGTCAGCACCCGCTGCAGCCCGGGCGCGGCGTGGGTGACGATCTCCTGCGCGTGCGCGAAGCGCTCCGGATCGCCGAGCGCGGCGACGGCGGCGTCGACCTCTTCGGCCGTGTAGGTGGGACGGTCGCTCACGAACGGGGGATCATAGGTCCGTGACCGTCGCCCTCACCAGCCTCTCGCACGGCGCCGGCTGCGGCTGCAAGCTCGCCGCCGCCGACCTGCACCCGATCGTCGCCGGCCTGCCGCGGAGCGACCGGGCCGACGTGCTCGTCGGGTTCGAGACCGCCGACGACGCCGCCGTGGTGCGCGTCCGGCCCGACCTCGCGCTCGTCCAGACCGCCGACTTCTTCACGCCGATCGTCGACGACCCGTACGACTTCGGCCGGATCGCGGCGACCAACGCGCTGTCGGACGTGTACGCGATGGGCGGCGAGCCGGTCAGCGCGCTCAACCTCGTCGCGTTCCCGCTCGAGAAGCTCGGCGGCGACGTGCTGCGGGAGATCCTGCGCGGCGGCCACGACGCGGTCGAGGCGGCGGGCGCCGCGATCGTCGGCGGCCACTCGATCGACGACGCCGAGCCGAAGTACGGCCTGGCGGTGACCGGGACCGTCCACCCCGACGAGGTGACGACGAACACCGGCGGCCGGCCCGGCGACGCGCTCGTGCTGACCAAGCCGCTCGGGGCGGGCGCGGTGAGCACGGCGGCCAAGCGCGGGATCGCGAGCGCCGAGCTGGTCGCCGCGGCCGTCGAGGTGATGACGACGCTGAACGCCGGCGCGGCCCGCGCCGCGCGCGCCGCGGGCGCCCACGCGGTGACCGACGTCACCGGGTTCGGGCTGCTCGGCCACCTGCACGAGCTGGCGCTGGCGAGCGGCTGCGCCGCCGAGGTCGACGCCGGCGCGGTGCCGGCGATCGACGGGGTGATGCAGCTGCTGAGCGCCGGCGAGCGGGCGATCGCCGGCGGCACGAAGCGCAACCGCCGCTACGCGGAGGGCTTCACCACGTGGGACGGGGTCGCGCCGGGGCGCCGCTGGCTCGTCGTGGACGCGATGACCTCCGGCGGCCTGCTGGTCGCGCTGCCCGCCGACCGGGCGGGCGAGGTCCCGGGCGCGGTCGTCGGCCGCCTGGCGCAGGGCGAGCCGGGGACGATCAGCGTTCGCTAGCGGAGCGCGCGAGCATCAGCCCGGCGAGCGCCCCGGCGAGGATGCCGGCGCCCGTCGCGATCCAGCTGACCTCCCAGCGCGCGACCGGCATCAGCGCCAGGAGGACGAAGATCACGGCCGGCCCGAGCAGGTCGACGTCGTCCTCCCCCCGCGTGCGCCGGCGCTCCAGCAGCGGCGGGACCGCCCACGCGCACAGCAGCGCGAGCGCGCCGCCGCTGGCGCCGACCACGAAGTCGGCGCCCTCCACCGCCTTGACCGCCGCCATGCCGCCGCTCGCCCCCAACAGCCATGTCAGGAGGACGACGAGCGGCCCGTTGCGCCGCTCCAGCAGCCAGCCGAACACGCCCACCGCGCCGAGCGCCGCGAACTGGTACCAGCCGCTCGCGTGGATGAACGGGGCGGTCAGCACCTGCCACCAGTCGGCCAGCGGGTCGGCGTACAGCCGGACGCCGTCGTCGCGCAGCGGTATGAGCGCGATCCACCACAGGCAGCCGATCGCCACGAGCGCGATCGTCGCCGCCGGGCGGCGCAGCTCGTCGCCGCGGATGCCGGGGATCTCGCCGGTCCTGAGCGGTCCCAGGCTCGGCGCCACGCGGCGGCGCCGCTTGGGCTGCGGCTCACGGCCCTGCCGCTCGATCTTCGGCGCCCGCTTGCGCAGGCGGGTCCCGCAGTAGGGGCACTCCGTGATGTACGGGCTCACCTGCGAGTTGCAGTTCTTGCAGACGACGAAGAGCTCGGGCGAGCTGGCCATGCCCGACCGATGATAGGGGGCGCTCACCCCCCTCTGCGGGGTTTCAGGCGGCCGGGTCGGGGGCGGCCGGGGTCGTCGCCGCGACGATCTCCGCCATCACTTCGCGCAGGTCGTGGTTGGCTTCGAACACCACGCGCTGGCGGTGGGCGCCGTTGCCCCGGGCGAGGACGTCCTCGAGCGCCTCGAAGTGGTCGGCGGCGCCTAGGTCCTCGGCGTGGTCCACCAGGCGGTCGAGCAGCCGGCGCGTCAGCTCCTTCGTCGGCACGCGCTCGCGCACGGGCAGGTCGATCAGCTCGCCCTCCAGGCCGTGGCGGGCGGCGAGCCACTTGTTCTCGTCCAGCATCTCCCACGGGTAGTCGGAGAGCTGGCGGCCGGCGTCGAAGTGCTCGGCCAGCTCGCGGACCATCGCCTGGATGAGCGCGGCGAGCCCCAGCGTGTGCTCGACGCGCGTCTGCGAGTCGCACACCCGGACCTCGACCGTGCCGAGGTTCGGGTGCGGGCGGACGTCGTACCAGAGGTACGTGTAGTCCTCCATCACCCCGGAGTCGACCATGAAGCCGATCCGCGCCTCGTAGTCGGCCCAGTCGCGGTACGCGGGGGGCACGCCCACGCGCGGGAACGCGCGGAAGATCGGGATGCGGGCGGACATCAGGCCGGTGTTGTTCCCCTGCCAGAAGGGCGAGTTGGCCGACAGCGCCAGCAGCACCGGAAGGTGGACCCTCATCCCGTTCGCGACGTGGATCGCCTTCTCCGGGTCGTCGAGCCCGACGTGCACGTGCATCCCGAAGATCAGCTCCTGGCGGGCGACGAAGCGCAGGGCGTCGATCAGGTCGCGGTAGCGCGGGCGGGCGACGATCCGCTGGTCCTCCCACTTGGAGAACGGGTGGGTGCCCGCCGAGCCGATCGACAGCCCGTTGGCGTCGGCGATCTCGCAGACGTGGCGGCGCAGGCCGATCAGCTGCTCGCCGACCTCGTCGACGTTGGCGCACGGCTCGGTCGCGATCTCGCAGACCGACTCCATCAGCTCCGGCTTGACGCGCCCCTCGCCGGCCGCCTCGAGCAGCCGCTCGATGGCGTTGGCGAGCGCGAGCGTCTGGCCGTCGACGATCATCAGCTCCTCTTCGATGCCGATCGTGTAGCCGGCCGAGGTGAAGTTGTGCTCCATGGGCGCGCGGGAAAGGTACCCGCAGTACCGTTGGACCATGGCAACGACCGCGGACATGACAACCTCTCGCCTCGAGGAGCTGCTCGGGGACGACGCCCAGGATCTGCTCGGCCACCGCTGCGAGACGTACCCCGCATCCGGCCTGCATCTGCCGGGCCCGGACTTCATCGACCGCGTCTTCGTCGACAGCGACCGGCCCACCAACGTGCTTCGGAACCTGCAGTGGCTGCTGAACAGCGGGCGGCTGTCCGGGACCGGCTACGTCTCGATCCTGCCGGTCGACCAGGGGATCGAGCACTCCGCGGGCGCCAGCTTCGCGCCGAACCCCATGTACTTCGACCCGGCGGCGCTCGTGGAGCTCGCCGTGGAGGGCGGCTGCAACGCGTTCGCCTCCACGCTCGGCGTGATGGGCGCGGTCAGCCGCAAGTGGGCGCACAAGTTCCCCTTCATCGTGAAGCTCAACCACAACCAGCTGCTCACCTATCCGAACGAGTACGACCAGATCATGTTCTCGTCGGTGCAGCGGGCGTGGGGGCTTGGCGCGGCGGGGGTCGGCGCGACGATCTACTTCGGCTCCGAGCAGTCCTCGCGCCAGATCGTCGAGGTGGCGCGCGCCTTCGAGGAGGCCCACCGGCTCGGCATGTTCACCGTCCTGTGGTGCTACCTGCGGAACTCGAAGTTCAAGATCGAGGGCACCGACTACCACCTGGCCGCCGACCTGACCGGCCAGGCGAACCACCTCGGCGTCACGATCGAGGCGGACATCATCAAGCAGAAGCTGCCGGAGAACCGGATGGGCTTCGGCGCGGTGAGCGGCCTCAACGGCGCGTACGGCAAGACCCACAAGCTCGTCGACGAGAAGCTCACGACCGACCACCCGATCGACCTGACCCGGTACCAGGTCCTGAACTGCTACAGCGGCCGGGCGGGGCTCATCAACAGCGGCGGCGCGTCGTCGGGCGAGACCGACCTGCAGGAGGCGGTCCGCACGGCGGTCATCAACAAGCGCGCCGGCGGCATGGGGCTCATCAGCGGGCGCAAGGCGTTCCAGCGGCCGATGGACGAGGGCGTCGCGCTGCTGCACGCGATCCAGGACGTCTACCTGTCGCCGGAAGTCACGGTCGCGTAGCGACTTCTTCGCAAGGCGTCGTGCACGCCGGCCGGGCGCGGCCATAGCCTCGCCGGCGTGCGCTTCGCCTTCGTCGTCCTCAGCGTTCTCGCGGCGGTCGCGGCCTTCGCCGTCGCTCCCGCGAGCGACGCGCCGAGCGACCCCCGCACGGCCACGGTCGTGCGCGTGGTCGACGGCGACACGGTGGTGCTGTCGGGCGGCATCGGCAAGAGCCGCCTGATCGGCGTCGACACGCCCGAGGTGTACGGCGGCGTCGAGTGCTACGGCCGCGAGGCGTCGGCGTTCGCGAAGCGGCTGCTCACGGGCGCTCGCGTCCGCGTCCGCCGCCAAGCCGAGCCGACCGACCGCTACGGCCGAGCGCTCGTCGACCTCTGGCTGCCCGACGGCCGCCACGTCAACGCGCTGCTCGTCGAGCGCGGGTACGCGACGCCGCTGACGATCCGGCCGAACGTGCGGTACGCGCGGCGGCTGGCGCGGCTGGCACGGGCGGCGCGCACTGCGCGGCGGGGCCTGTGGGGCGCGGGACGTTGCCCTGACTGACCAGCTCGCCGGTGCGAACTTACACTTGATTTGACTTGACTAGTGCCGCTACCGTTGCCCAATGCCCGCGCTATCGGAGTTGCTGAAGGGGACGGTCGCCGACAAGCTCAAGCAACTCATCGCGCCGTCGGGCCTCATCCCCGCCGCGCTCTTCGTCCTCCTGACGTTCGCGTTCGTCTTCCCGGAGGCGAAGCAGCAGGGGTTCACGCCGGCAGTCGAGTTCTACGACCTCGAAGCCGGCGGCTGGCAGGTCGCTGCGATCACGTTGCTGATCCTCATCGTCGGCTACATCCTCGGCAGCGCGAGCAGCGGCGTGCTCGACACGCTCAGCGGACGGACGTGGAGCCACTCGCTGCTCAGCCAGGCGCTATCGCGGTGGCGCAGCCGGCGTCGCGACCGGCTCGACGCGATCATCAAGGCTGCGCAGAGGACCAACCGTCCGCTCGAGCGGCTCAGCGAGGCGGAGTGGCGCCGCTGGACGCGGTTCGCGCCGGCGGACTCGGCGCCGACCTCGCTGGGAGACGTCGTGCGCGCCGCCGAGCACGGGACAAACACGCGATACGGCATCAGCTTCGCGAGCGTCTGGGAGCCGCTGCGCGCCGCCCTTCCCGACAACGACACCGCCGTCAAGCTCGTCGCGTCCGAAAAGGACTCGCTCGACCTGATGGCCGGCCTGTGGCTGGCGCTCACTGCGTTCTTCGTGGAGGCGACGATCCTCTTCAGCCTCTGGGGCGAGCCCGGCAAGGTGCTCCTCAGCGTCCTGACCCTGCCGCCCGCCTTCGTCGCGTACCGCGTGACGGTCGCGAAGACTGTGTCCTGGACCGACGCCGCGACGAACGTCATCGCGCTCCACCACGACACGCTGCGCGAGAAGCTGAAGATGCGCGAGCCGCGCGACACCTCCGAACGCCGGGAGCTATGGGCGAAGGCGTCCAAGTTCCTGCTGCTCGGCACGGGCGAGCCGGCGCAGCTCTTCGACCCCGCGCCACCGACAGTGCGGGTGCGCAACTCGGGCAACGTCGACGTCGACTCGAGCGCGACGACTTACACCACCAGCGCGGAGGCCTTCGCGTCCTCCCCTGCCGCCGGGGTCTGCCACAGCCTGATCATCACCCCCGCCTGCGACGAGGCGACCTGCGACACGACGGCGCAGGTGCTGATCTCCGACCGGCGCATCGACCGGATCACGGCGACGCCGACGCTCAAACAGAGCGGCTCCGGCCGCGCGACGGCGGAGGTGCTGACCGACCCGTCGCTGAGCGTCGTCGACACGCTCCTCGTGAACATCACCGGGTTGAAGTGCTCGGGCTCGCTGTCGGTGCATTTCGACCTCCCACGCTGGCAGCTCGAGGTCGACCGGTCGCTGCAGCTCAGGGTGGATGAGCAGCCAAGTGGGGCGCTCCAAGTCACGGTAAGCAACCCCTCGTCACGCGACGTCCAAGGCGCGACGTTGAAGCTGTTCCACGTCCTGGACGGGCCTCGGTTGCTTTCGTGGCATGCGGGCGAGTGCCGGCTCACCGGCGGGCAGACCGCGGATCCCTGGCGTATATGGAGCGTCGCGAGCGTCGCGGCCCGGTCGTCGTTCCGCGTGCGAATCGAGCTGGCGGAGACGACCGCCGGAGGTGTACGAAGATGAAGGCCACGGGCGCACCGGGCGGCTTCCGGCCGCCGGACCCAGGCGATACCGGGCTGAACCAGCTCGAGTACGCATCCGGCGTCGACGTTCAGGACGGCGGCGTGACGATCGACAGCACCGAGCTGTGGCACCGCGAGGACTTCGAGAACCTCCAGGGACGGTTGTGGGTGATCGACGACGCCAACGCAAGAGTCCACAACAATCGCGGCGCCGCCCTGGCGCGCCTCGGGCGGCTCGAAGAGTCGCTGGCCGCCTTCGACGAGGGGCTCCAGGCGCGTGGCACGCCTGACGAGCACGCGCGGATCCGGCGCAACATCGAGCTCGTGGAGCGCGCGCGATCCCGAAGCTGAGAAGGAAGGTCGCGCGATTGATGCCGTGGTTCCTCAGGCGCGGCTACGCCCCTTCCCGCAAGGCCAGCAACTGGGTGCGCGTCGTCGCCGCCCCCGCGGCGGTCGCTGCCGTGGCGCTCGCCGTGCTCGGCACCGACGGGTTGCACAAGGAGGTCGGCGAGCTCGTCCTGCGCATCGAGGTCGGCGACCGGTCCCCGGATGAAGGCGACGTCCGCGCGTGGGGCCGGCTCGCGCTCGTCGCTGTCGCGGCGGCGGCCGTCCTCGTGCGCGGGCTGTGGGCCGACGTGCTCGTGGGGGTGTGCGTCGTGTTGGTCTGGGCGGCGCTCGTCGGCTACGGACAGGACGTCAGCGAGGTCGCCCGGCTGAGCGCCAGCGAGGCGAAGGTCAAGGCCAGGGCCGACGCGGCGAAAGCTAAGGTCGCGGCGGACGCGAAGAAACGCAAGACGGGGCCCCTCGACGTGACCGGCGCCAACACACGGTTCTCGCTTCCCCCGGAGAAGCTGCGCGCACCCGGCGAGGACCTCGAGCGGGGCGCCGTAAAGGTCGTCTTCGTCGTGCCAGAGCGCGCCGACGACGAGGCGATCCTGCGCCGCGAGGCGCGCGCGTATGACGCGACCCTGCGGATCGACGTCCCGGCCGCCGGCACCGAGAAGGCGGTGCCCGTCGACGTCACCGACGCCGCCATGGGCGCGTTCGCGGCCGACCTCTCGAGCGCCGAGGCGATCTACCTCGTCGGCGGCTCCCAATCGCCGGGGTGATCCGCGCGGCCAGCCTCGGAGCGGCTGCACGCGGCGCGGCCGGGTCGCGGCCGCCCGCGCGACGTCCTCGGTCGGGGTCGTGGCGCTCGCCGGTCGTGGCAGTCGGTCGCGCTGACCGGCTTTCACGGTCAAGCTCCGCCCCGACGCGCCGATCATCGTGCATGTTGTGACGTATGTTCACCGCTGCCCGTTCTGCGGGTGGGAGCGGCAGGCCGCCTCCACGACGATGCTGCATCCGGCGTGCGACCGGTGTGGCGGGGCGCTGCGCGCGGTGCACGCCGACGACCTCGAGCGGGTTCGGCGGGAGGACGGCGCGGGGCCGGCGGCCCCGACGGCGAAGACGGACGGGACGGCGATCCTGGCCGTGCTCCTGACCTCTCCATGGGTGCTGCCGCTGCTCGGCGTGCAGCTGGGCGACGTCGCGTTCCTCGTGCCGCTGATGCTGCTGGCGTTCGCCGTCGCGCGCGCGCATTCGCGCGCCGTGACCGAGCCGGCGTTCGGCCGGGTGTGGCGGCAGCTCACCGCCGCCGTCGCGCTCGCCGCGGCGGCGTCCGCCGTGATGGTCGCCGACGCCGTGCTGACCGACGGGATCGGCCGCGCCGGGTTCTACCTCGGCGCCGGCGCCACCGCCGGCCTGGTCGCCGGCGCGGCCGGCGTCGCGCGCCGCGGGCTCAGCGGCGCTCCCGCCACGCGCGTTCTCGACGCCGCGCTCGTCGGGCTGCTGGCCGCCGGGCTCGCGACGTGGCCCGTGGTCGCGCTGGGCGCCCACGGCGGCGACGCCGTGCTGACCGCGATCGTCGTCGGCGACGTCGTCGCCATGACCCTCTTCGCGCTCGGCGCCGCCGCGAGCGGGCACCTGCGCAACGCGCCGGGCGCCTGGTGGCTGGCCGGCGGCACCGCGGCCGTCGC
>DASZEJ010000128.1:0-4144 GCA_035940955.1 Solirubrobacteraceae bacterium | reverse complement strand
CCGGCTCGAGCCCCCGGACGCGGTCGCCGTGCGCGTGGTTGGCGAGCATGTCGGCCTCGCCGCGGGCAGTCGGGTAGCCGAGCGACAGCCGCATCATGAAGCGGTCGACCTGGGCCTCGGGCAGCGGGTAGGTGCCCTCGTACTCGACCGGGTTCTGGGTGGCCAGGACGATGAACGGCCGCGCCAGCTCGTGCGTGTGGACGTCCACGGTGACCCGCCGCTCCTGCATGCACTCGAGCAGGCCGGACTGCGTCTTGGGCGAGGCCCGGTTGACCTCGTCGACGATGACCACGTTGGCGAAGATCGGGCCGGGGCGGAACTCGAAGCGGTCCTCGCGCTGGTTGAAGACGTTCGTCCCCACGACGTCCGCCGGCAGCAGGTCGGCGGTGCACTGGATGCGGGCGAAGGCGAGCTGCATCGAGCGCGCGAGCGCGCGGGCGAGGGTCGTCTTGCCGACGCCCGGCAGGTCCTCGATGAGCACGTGCCCCTCGGCGAACAGCGCGACGAGCGCGTGCTCGAGCAGCTCGTCGCCGACCTCGACGGCGCGCTGGACGTTCTGCGCGATCCGGCGCGCGACGGCGGACGAGGTCTCGACCTCGTCGCTCGTGACGCGCCGCTCACCGGGGACGCCGATGCTCACCGGCTCATCACCGCGCGCGCCCGCAGGCCGACGACCGCGTGGAGGATCGCCCGCGCCACCGCGTCCTTCGGCGCGCGCGGGACGGGCGTCTCGCCGCCCGCGGTCACGATCGTCACCTCGTTGGCGGCGGCGTCGAAGCCGATGTCGGCGCGCGAGATGTCGTTCACGACGATCGCGTCGACGCCCTTCGCGCGCAGCTTCGCCCGGCCGTGCTCGACCGCGCCGTCGCCGTGCTCGGCCGCGAACCCGACGAGTGTCTGGCCGTCGCGCCGCTCCGCCGCGAGCGTGGCGAGGACGTCCGGGGTGCGCGCGAGCGCGATCGTCATGTGGTCCTGGCCCTCGTGCTTCTTGAGCTTGGTGTCGGTGCGCGGGGTCGCCGGGCGGAAGTCCACGACGGCGGCCGCCATCAGCAGTACGTCGCTGGCCGGGAAGCTGGTTCGCGCGGCGGCGAGCAGCTCGTCGGCGGTCTGGACGTCGACGTAGGTCACGCGCGGGTCGCGCGGGAGCTCCTGCGAGACGTTCGCGGCGACCACGGTGACCCGCGCGCCGAGCGACGCGGCGACCTCCGCGAGCGCGAAGCCCATGCGGCCCGACGAGCGGTTGCCGAGGTAGCGGACGCTGTCGATCGGCTCGCGGGTGCCGCCCGCGGTGACGAGGACGGTGAGGCCGTCGAGCGGGCGCGGGCCCTCCGCCGGCAGCAGCCGCTCGATCGCGGCAAGGATCTCCGGGGGCTCGGCGAGGCGCCCGGCGCCGTGCTCGCCCCTGCTGGCGAGCGGTCCGGTCCCCGGCTCGAGGATCGCGGCCCCGCGCGCGCGCAGCGTGTCGAGGTTCGCGCGCGTGGCCGGGTGCTCCCACATGTGGTTGTTCATGGCGGGCGCGACGAGCAGCGGGCACGTCGCGGCGAGCGCCGCGCTGGTGAGCAGGTTGTCGGCCAGGCCGTGGGCGAGCTTGGCGATCGTGTTCGCCGACGCGGGCGCGATGGCGTACACGTCGGCGTTGGCCACCAGCTCGAGGTGGCTGAGCGGGTCGTGCGACGGCGGCGGGTCGCCGGGGAACGCGCCGCGCGCCGGGTCGGGCTCGAACTCGTCGAGCAGGACCGGCGCGCCGGTCAGCGCGGCGAACGAGGCGCGGCCGACGAACCGCTCGCTGGTCGGCGTCTGGACGGCGCGCACGGCGTGGCCGGCCTTCGTGGCGAGGCGGACCACCTCCAGCGCCTTGTAGGCGGCGATCCCTCCGCTGACGCCGAGAAGGATCCGCGCCATCGCGTCGAGCTACCGGTAGTGGTACTTGATCTTGCCCGCGGCGACTTCCTCGAGCGCGATCGTCAGGTAGTTCTTGGAGGCCGTCTCGACCATCGGCGGCGGGAACTCGTCGAACGTCCCCTCGCCGAGGTTGTGGTAGTAGCTGTTGATCTGGCGCGCCCGCTTGGCGGCGACGAGCACAGAGGCGTAGTTGGAGTCGACGTGCTCGAGGAGCTTGTCGAGGCGCGGGGAGATCATGCGGGTGAGTGTAGAGCGCGCCGGACGATCGCTTCGAGCCTGTCGACCGCGTCCTCCAGGCGGTCGTTGACGACCACCTCGCTGAACTCGTCCTGCGCCGCGAGCTCCGCGCGCGCGGTGCGCAGGCGCGCCTCGACCTCGTCGGGGTCGTCGGTGCCGCGGCCGACGAGGCGCATGCGCAGCACGTCGGGCGACGGCGGGGCGATGAAGATCTGGACCGCCTCGGGCATCGTCTCGCGGATCTGGCGCGCACCCTGGACCTCGATCTCGAGCACGACCGGGCGGCCCTCGCCGATGCGCCGCTCGAGTTCGGAGCGCAGCGTGCCGTAGCGGCGGCCGGCGTACTCGGCGTGCTCGACGAACTCGCCGCGCCCCACGCGGTCCTCGAACTCCTCACCGGTCAGGAACCAGTAGTCCTCGCCCTGCGTCTCCCCCGCGCGCGGGCGCCTCGTGGTGGCCGAGACCGCGAGGTCGAGCTCCGGCATCCGCTCGCGCAGCGTGCGAATGAGCGTGCCCTTGCCGACCCCGCTGGGCCCGGTGATGACGAAGACCTGCGGCACCTAGCGGCGCAGCAGGGAGACCAGCTCGTTGCGCTGGCGCTCCGAGAGCCCGCCGATGGTCTTGCTCGGCGAGATGCGGCAGGTCACGAGGATCTTGTTGACCTTCACCCGGCCGTACTTCGGCACGGCCAAGAGCATGTCGAACACCTTGGCCGTCTCGAGGTAGGCGGGCGGGTCCTTCAGGAGGTCGTGGATCGACACGCGGCCCGCCTTGAGGTCCCTTTTGAGCTTCGCGCGGCGAGTGCGGATCTCGTTCGCGCGCTGCAGTGCGTCCATCCTCTGGACGAGGGAGCGTTCGGGGGCCGCCGGGTGCTTGGTGGGCGAGTTCGTGGCCGACGGCATGGGCGGCGACTATACCTCTCGCGAAGCGCCCTGCAAGGCCGCTCGGGACAAAATCGCTCGACCTGCAGTTGAGGTTCAGACGCGTGCAGCCTGCTTGACGGTCAGTCGCGGATTTGCAGCGCTTTTGTCAGGGCGCGGCGCGACCTCCCACGGCGTCCTGAACGCGTGAGTAGCCTCGAGCACGGGCCTTCGCGGCGAGGCCGCGGGCCACCCGCGCGGGGGTCCCGGGACCCCCGTACACGAAGCCGGTGTAGAGCTGTACGAGCGTCGCGCCGGCCTCGATCCGGGCCCACGCGGCGTCGGCGTCCTCGACCCCTCCGGCGGCTACGAGGACCAGCCGATCGCCGACTCTAGCGCGAAGCCGCGCGAGGATGTGCAGTGACCGCTCGGCGATCGGCCGGCCCGACAGTCCCCCCGCGCCAATTGCGTGGATTTTCGCTGCGGGCGTGGCGAGGTTGGCGCGTTCGACACTCGTGTTCGTGGCCACGATTCCGTCGATGCCGCACGCCAGTGCGAGGTCCGCGAGCGCGTCGACCTCCTCGTCGGCGAGGTCCGGCGCGATCTTCACGAGGAGCGGCGTGCCGGGGACCGCGGCCCGCACGCGTTCGAGCAGCGGGCGCAGGCGCTCGGCGGCCTGGAGGTCGCGCAGCCCCGGCGTGTTCGGCGAGCTGACGTTGACGACGAGGTAGTCGGCGACCGGCGCGAGCCGGGTCGCCGCGGCGACGTAGTCGTCGGCGGCGCGCTCGTCGGGGGTGGACTTGTTGCGCCCGACGTTGACGCCGACGACGAAGGGGCCGCGCGTGCCGCCCCGCGCCCGTTCGAGGCGCCTCCGCGCCGCGTCCGCGCCCCGGTTGTTGAACCCGAGGCGGTTGACGAGCGCGCGGTCGCGCTCGAGGCGGAAGAGGCGGGGCTTGGGGTTGCCGGGCTGAGGCTGCGGCGTGACCGTCCCGACCTCGACGAAGCCGAACCCGAGGGCGGCGAGCTGGCGCACGCCGGCCGCGTCCTTGTCGAAGCCCGCGGCCAGGCCGACCGGGGACGGGAACGTGAGGCCGAGCGCGCGGACCTCGAGCGCCGGGTCGCGCGGCGCGAGGGCGCGCCGGACG
>DASZEJ010000127.1:0-5043 GCA_035940955.1 Solirubrobacteraceae bacterium | reverse complement strand
GGCCTCCAGCGGCGCTACGCCCGCCGCCGCCAGCGCCGCGGCATCGACCAGCGTCAGGTCGTGACCGGTCGAGCCGGGCCTGGAGAACGTCCCCGCGCCGTCGAAGTACCGGTCGCCCTCCAGGCCGCGCCCCGCCACCGCGGGCACCGCGTCGGCCGCGACCATCGGCGCCTCGGCCGCCGGCGCGATGTAGACGCCCTCGACCACCCCCGAGCCCGCCAGCGCCGCGGCCGGCCGCGCCACCGGCTGGTGCGGCGCGACGACGTACGCCTCCGCCAGCTCCCCGCTCTCGACCGACCCGTGCACGACGCCCGGAGGCACGCCGAACAGCACGACCCACTCCCCGGAGACCCACCGCCCGAGGAACCGCCCGGGCCAGGCGAACGCCGCCGGGTCGTCGACCCTGACGAGCCCCAGCCCGCGCGCGGCGAGCCAGTCGAACGCCTCGCCGTCCGATCCCGGCCCCGCGCCCAGCACCTGCTCGAGGCACTCGGCGAGCGAGCTCAACGCTCTCCGCGCGGGACGATCAGCACCTCCGCCACGTTCACGTGCTGAGGCTGCGACACCGCGTAGAGGATCGACGCCGCGACGTCGTCCGCCGACAGGACCCGGCCGATCCGCGCGCGCATCTTCTCGGTCGCGTCCATGACGGCCTCCTTGCCCTCGTTGTGGCCCTGCAGCTCCGTGTCGACGAAGCCCGGCTCGATCGCCGTCACGCGGACGCCGAAGTGGAGCGCCTCCTGGCGGAGCGCCTCGCTGAAGGCGGTCACGCCGAACTTGGTCATGTTGTAGACCGCGGCGCCGAGCCACGCGCGGCGGCCGGCCACCGACGAGACGTTCACGATGTGGCCCGCGCGCTGCTCCCCCATCACCGCGAGCGCGGCGTGGGTGCACCACAGCAGGCCGAGGCAGTTGACCTCGATCATCCGCCGCCACTCGCTCGTGTCGGCGCCCATCACCGGGCCGAGGAGCATGACGCCGGCGTTGTTGACGAGCACGTCGAGCCGCCCGAGGTGCTCGTACGCCTGCTGCACGAACGCGCGCGCCTCGTCCTCGACCGTGACGTCGGTCGGCACCGCCAGCGCGCGGCCTCCCTCGTCCTCGATGCGCGCCGCGACGTCCTCCAGCCGGTCGGCCCGGCGGCCGGCCAGCGCGACCGCCGCGCCCGCGCGCGCCGCCATGATCGCCGTCGCCTCGCCGATGCCCGACGTGGCGCCCGTGATCGCCATGACTCGTCCCGAGAGGTCCATCGGGCGCGGACTCTATGCAACTTCCCATTCAACCCGCGAAACGGGGAAGGAACCATGCCTAGGATGCCGACGCCTTCGGGCGGGGCCAGCCCCCGGCTCCGCCCGAACCTTCGCATGGACACGACCCCCAACGATCAGCGGCGCGGCAACTACGACTCCGGCGAGGACTTCGTCCTGGAGTACGGCGAGCTGCGGTTCACCTTCAACGAGCGCGACTTCGGCGAGCGCTGCGAGCAGGCCGCGCGCAAGCTCGGCTTCGTCCGCGAGCACCTCGCCGAGCAGGAGCGCGAGGACCTCGTGAACCTCGCCGTCAACGGCGAGATCCAGGACCCGGCGTCCGGGCTCGGCGAGCACGTCAACGACTGCTGGCCCGAGCTGGTCGGCCCGGCCGAGCGCAGCCTCGTCCACTGGCTGCGCCGGCTCGTCTTCCGCTCCGCCTGGCTCGACCAGCGCGTGAAGGAGGGCGAGCTGAGCGTCGCCTTCGACGACCGCACGCTGCAGTTCACCTACGTCCAGCCGGACCGCAACGACGAGGCCATCCAGCTCGCGCCCGAGCCGAGCTGGGCCAAGGTCGCGTACGCGCGGCGCTAGCTCGCCGACCCGTCGCCCAGCGCCGTCGCGCGCGCCTCGGCGATCGCCTCCGCCCCGGCCTCGCCGACGAGCAGCTCGGGCCGCAGGACGCCGCTGAGCACCAGGTCGAGCGCCGGCAGCCGCCCGGTCGAGGTGAGCGTCGCGTCGAGGGCGATCACCGTCGTCTCGCCGCCGAACGGCAGGTCGGCCGTGGCGACGATCGTCAGCGACCCGCCGTCGACGATGTTGCGCGCCGGCGCGAGGATGCGCCGCGCCGCCCGCGCCTCGACGTAGCTGAGCGTGTCGACGAGGACGACGGCGTTGCCGCCGCGCGCCGCGACGCGCTTGGCCGTGTCGACCGCGCGCTCGACCGCCTGCGCCTGGGCGTCCGGCGAGGCCCCGAGGGTCAGCGTCGTCGCCGGCTCCACGCCGGCCTCGCGCCACGCGGGAACCTCCTCCGGCCGCACGCCGGCGAGCACCACGGAGACGTCGAGCTCGTCCTGCGCCGCGAGCGCGGCCGCCAGCCGGCGCAGCGCCTCGGTCTTGCCCGCGCGGGCGCCCCCGACGATCGTCGCGCGCGACCCGCGGCCGATCGGCGCCAGCCACTCGATCGCCTTCAGCGTCGGGTCCTCCGAGCCGAGCGCGAGCCGCTCGCTCGGGAACTCGGCGGGCAGCTCGTCGAACGGCGTGCCCTCGGCGACCTCGTCGGCCGACCGGCCGTTGATCGTGTCGACGCGGACGAGCGAGGGGTAGCGCTCGGAGCGGCGCGGCGCGCGCACGGGGCCGGTGACGCGGTCGCCGGTGACGAGCTCGCAGCGGCGGACCTGCGCGGCGGAGATGTAGACGTCCTGGTCGGAGGGATCGGGGGGGCTGACGCGCAGGAAGCCGGACCCGTTGCCGAGCAGCTCGACGGTGCCCTCCGCGATGACGTCCTCGGCGGGCGGAGCCTCGGCGGCGGCGTCGTCCGCCGGCTCGGCGGCCTCGGCCTCGTCGGCCTGGGCGCCGCCGCGGCGGCGCCGGCCGCCCCGCCGGCCGCGCCGGCGCCGGGCGCCCTCGTCCTCCTCGTCCTCCTCCGCCTCGGCGACGGCGGCGGCGTCGACCTCGTCGCCGGCCTCCTCGGCGGCCTCGACGACGTCCTCGCCGCCGCCGTCGCCGGCCTGGCGGGCGATGATCGCCTCGACCAGGTCGGCCTTGCGCAGACGGCGGAAGCCGTCGATGCCGAGCTCGCGGGCGAGCAGGTGAAGGTCGGCGAGCGGACTGCCCTCGAGGGCGTCGCGAGACAGCACGGCCATGGGGGGTTCCTCCTGTGGGGGACGCTGGAATCGGTCGGCATCCGGCCGCGTTGCGACAGCGGCCGGCGATTCGCCGGTGCCCGGCACGGTAGCGCACGGGCAAGTTCGTGCCTTCTCGCACGTTAGAGGGAGCATGTCCCCGCGCCGCCTCCTCCCCCTCCTCGCCCTCGCCGCCACGCTGGCCGCCGCCGCGCCGGCCGCCGCGGCCGAGCGCATCATCCGCTTCGACCCCAAGCAGACCACCCGCGCGCAGCTGCGCGCGGACCTCGCCCAGCTCGGCCTCAGGACCGCGCCGCTGCGCAGGCTGCCGTTCGCGGCCGTGGCCGGCACCGAGAGCGCGGTGCGCCGCGCGGCGACGGTCGAGGGCGTGAGCCGCATCTTCGCGAACGACCGCCTGGAGTGGCACCTGCACGAGTCGGTCAACCTGATCTTCGGCGGCGCCGCGAGGCGCGAGGCGGCCTACGCCGCGGGCTACGACGGCAGCGGCCAGACCGTCGCGATCGTCGACAGCGGCGTCGACAGCACCCACGCGGACCTCCGCGACAGGATGGTCCAGAACGTGAAGGTGCTCGGCACCGACGGCATCCTCACGGACGACACGTTCCGCCACTACGTCGAGTGCGGGACGACGCCCTGCCCGGCCGACACGACGAGCGGCCACGGCACGCACGTCGCCTCGACGACCGCCGGCGACGGCACGGCGTCCGACGGCTTCTACACCGGCGTCGCGCCCGGCGCCGGGGTGGTCGGGATCGGCACGGGCGAGGTCATCGCGGTCTTCCACGCGCTGCAGGCGTTCGACTACCTGCTCGCGCACCCGGAGCTCAACGTGGTGGCGGTCAACAACTCGTGGGGCCCGAGCGGCGGCGCGCGCTTCGACGCGACGCACCCGATCAACGTGGCCACGAAGCGCCTCCACGACGCCGGGATCACCGTCGTCTTCAGCGCCGGGAACGCGGACTGGGGCGGCGAGGACGGCTCGGAGCCCGGCGAGCCGGAGGGATCGTCGGACTGCTCGCCGCAGGCCGAGGAGGACGGCGAGGAGTGCGCGATCAACCCGTACGGCACGGCGCCCTGGACGATCGGCGTCGCCGCCACGCGCAAGGACCACCCGGGCGGGCCCGGCGACCAGCCGCTCGCGCTCTTCTCCTCGCGCGGCGACGACGACCCGCAGCCCAGCCTCGACGGCTCGATGACGGTCAGCTACCAGCCGACGCTGAGCGCGCCCGGGGTGAACATCAAGGCGGCGCGCGCCCCGACCGGGGCGACCCAGCTCACGTGCGGCGCGTCGGCCGAGGCGCCGTCGTGCGTCGGCCCGAAGCCCGAGTACGACCTGTTCTACTTCTCCTCCAGCGGCACGAGCATGGCCGCGCCGCACGTCACCGGCGCCGTCGCGGTGCTGCAGGACGCGGCGCAGTCGCTCGGCCGCGGCCGGCTGACGCCCGACCAGGTCAAGGCGCTGCTCGTCCAGACCGCGGCGCCGATGACCAAGCACGACGGCCTGTGGGACTGGCCGTGCGGCTCGGCGCCGATCTTCGTCGACTGCGGCGCGGACGTCGACGGCACCACCGGCGCGCCGTACGCGTCGTGGCAGGTCGGCGCGGGCGCGCTCGACCTCGGCGCGGCGCTCGCCGCCGTGCAGGCCGGGCAGATCCCGCGGCCGGCGAAGGTCAAGAAGCCGAAGCGGCGGGTCAGCCGCTAGGCGGCTCGTGGCGCAGCTCGTCGGGGAGCGCGAGGCTCGGGGGGACCTCGCGCTCTCCGCGCAGCGCCGCGCGCACGGCGAGGAAGTCGGCGGCCGCGGCGACGTCGTGGACGCGGAAGACGCGGGCGCCGCGCTCGAAGGCCAGGACGTTGGCGGCGGCGGTGGCCACGGCGCGGTCCGCGGGCGCCTCCCGGCCGGTCAGGCGGCCGAGGAAGCCCTTGCGCGAGAC
>DASZEJ010000126.1:0-6342 GCA_035940955.1 Solirubrobacteraceae bacterium | reverse complement strand
GTCGCCGCCGTCGTCGGGTAGTAGCGCGGGCGGCTCGCGTAGAACTCGCTCCGGCGCCCCGGGGGGCGGCCGCGGCGGAGGAGGTCGCGCGGGGTGCGTGCGATCGCCCACGGGCCGGCGAACGCGACGACGTTGTCGCGGTACGCCCGCGACAGCGCGCGCGTGCGCACCGGCTCGCGAGCCCGCAGGCCGTCGCGCAGTCCGGCGAGCCAGTCTCGCGCCGCCGCGAGCGCGCGGCGGTCGTCGCGGGCGGCGTCGCGGGCGACCTTCGCCGCGAGCGCGACGAGGACCCGCGCCGCGTCGCGCCCGTGCAGCAGCTTCGCGGCGACGTACGTCAGGTGCCGCACGTTCAGCCGGTAGCCGCGCGACCCGGCGTAGCCCGCCCCGTCCGGCGGCTCCTTCATGTGCACGGCCACCACGTCCGGGAGGTAGAGGTGACGGAAGCCGCAGTCGAGCGCGCGGATCGTGAACTCGAGCTCGTTCCCCCACACGAAGATCCGCGGGTCGTAGCCGCCGAGCCGCTCGACCACCTCGCGCCGCATCAGCACCGCGCAGCCCCAGAAGTTGAGCAGCCCCGTCGGGTACCCGACGTCGAACCGGTAGCCGGGGTCGGGCCCCGAGACGACGCCGAACGAGACGAGGTCCGCGTCGCGCTCGACCGCCCGCGACACCGCGCGCGACAGGCCGTCGCCGGGAAGGAAGCAGTCGTCGTCGAGCGCCAGCACCCACTCGCCGCGCGCGACCGCGAAGCCGTCGTTCCACCCGCTGGTCCCGCAGTTCTCCTCGCGCCGGATGATCCGCACGTCCGGGAACTCGCGCCGGACCATGTCGGCGGCGCCGTCGGTCGACGCGTTGTCGACGACGATCGCCTCCAGCCGGTCGCGCGGGTGGTCCGACCGCTCGAGCATCTCGCGCAGGCTGACCCGCAGCTCGGCCGCGCGGTTGTGGACGAGGAAGACGACGGAGACCGCCGGCGTCAACGCCATACGATCCCTCGCCGCTCGTGGCCGCACCCGCGCCCCCCGTCCCGCCCAAGCTCCCGCCGCCGCCGCGCGTCGAGGGCGTCGGGCGCCGCACCCGGCTGCGCACCGACCAGCGGGTCCACGCGCTCGTCCCCGCCCGCCTCGACCTCGCGCTGCACCGCAGACGCGCCCGCCGGCGGGCCGACCTCGCCGCCGCCGAGGCCGCGATGGAGGACGTCGTCGGCGCGACGCCGCGCGCCGGCGAGATCCCGGAGCTGGCCCGCCGCTACGTCGACGCGCGCGCCGAGCGCGAGGCGCTCCTGTGGCGTCCGTCGATCTTCCGCCCGCCGCACCTCGCCGGCGAGGAGCACGCGCGCGCGGCCGAGTCGGCGCCCGGCGGCGTCGTGATCGTCTTCGGCCACCTCAGCTCCTACGTCTCGGTCTTCGCCGCTGTGCGCGCGGTGCTCGGGCCGGCGTACGCCGTCGGCTCCGCGCGTCACTTCCTCGCGGCCGACCGCGGCGCCGACGCGCTCGTCATCCAGCGCACCCGCGCGGTGATCGTGGGACTCGGTCATCCGTTCATCCCCGCGCCGGGGTCGATGGAGGTGCTGGAGACGGCGCTGCGGGCCGGCCGCGCCGTGGCGATCGCCTTCGACGTCCCCGGCCGCACCCCGGTCGACCTGCTCGGCCGGCGCCGGTTCGTCGCCGCCGGCCCGAGCCGCCTCGCCGCGCGCACGGACAGCACGATCCTGCCGGTGATCACCCGCAACGACGGGCCGCGCGTCGAGGCCGAGTTCCGCCCGCCGCTGCGCGCGCAGCCGGGCGAGGAGCCGGCCGCGCTCGAGCAGCGGGTCGCCGACGCCTTCGCGCCGTTCGTCCTCGACCGGCCGTGGTCGATCCAGGACCCGCACGACCGCTGGGCGCTCGACATCGGCTAGGCGGCCGGCGCCGGCACCAGCCGGCGGCGCAGCGCGAGGACGTCGGTCAGCGTGTCGCGCGCGAGCAGCGCGAGCCCCGCGAGGAAGATCGCGCCGCCGGCCGCGGTGCCGAGGACGGCGGCAGCGAGCGTCGAGTCGAGCGCGACGGTGAGCGACCAGCCGCCGATCGCCCCCGCCGCGCCCGCGGCGTACGGGCCGGCGAGCACCCGGCCGATCCGGGCGCCGGTCCGCGCGCGCACCGGCAGCGCCAGCGCCAGCGACTCCACCACGCACGCGGCCGCGAACGCGACGCCGACCGCGCCGACGCCGAGCGCGGGCGCGAGCGCGAGCGACACGCCGACGAGCGTCACGGCGCCGGCGACGGTCGCCTTGAGCACGGTGCCGGCGGAGCCCTCCGCGTAGAGCCAGCCGGTGACCGCGGTCGAGATCGGGCCGTGGAGGAGCGCGCCGAGCCCGCACAGCGGCAGCACGTCCGCGGCGTCCGCCCACGCCGGCCCGAAGATCGCGGGGACGAAGCCGGGAGCGCCCGCGACGAGCAGCACGACGAGCGCCCCGAGCGGGACCGCCACGAGCCGCACCATCCGCTCGACCGGGGCGGCGTCGCCGAGCGCCTTGAGCCGCGCCATCGCGGGGAACGAGACCCGCCACAGCGACCCCGCGACGACGAGCGTCACCGACAGGATGCGGTTGGCGAGCACCCACAGGCCGACGACGGTCAGCCCGCTCACCGCGGCCAGCCCGACGTTCAGCCCGTGGTCGCGGGCGAGGACGACGACCGACACCGCCTGGAACTGCACGCCGAACCGCAGCAGCGGGCGCACCCGCTCCCACGACCACGCGGGCCGCAGCAGGCCGACCGGCGCGACCCGCCCCATCGCCAGCGAGCCGACCGCCGCGCGCGCGACGTACGCCGCGGCGAGGCCTAGCGCCCCGAAGCCGAGCGCCGCCGCGGTCACCGAGAACGCGATGAACGCGAGCGTCTCCGCCAGCTCCACGATCAGCAGCGGCCGGTAGGTCATCGCCCGCTCGACCATGACGCCGCCCGGCACGCGCCAGGCCGCGACCGGCAGCGCGAGCATCATGACCGCGGTGATCGCGCCGGCCTCGCCGAACGGCAGCGCCGCCGCGGCGATCAGCGCGCCGAGGACCGTCGTCGCGACGAGCTGGGCGCCGAGCAGCGCCCGCAGGTCGGAGCGCTCGGGCGCCTCGGCCCGGCGGATGAGCCCGGCGCCCATCCCGCCGCTCGCGGCCTCGGTCGCGAACGCCGACACCGCGAGGCCGATCGCCACGAGCCCGAAGTCCTCGGGAACGAGCAGCCGCGCGAGCGCGACGTTGCCGGCGAAGTTGAGGACCCGCGTGAGCACGCCCCGCAGCGCCAGGACGGCCGCGCCGCGCACCGCGCGGTCGCCGATCTCCGACCGGCTCAGGGCGGGGTCGTCGAGGCGCTCGTCGCTCATCGCGCCGGCCAGGTCCTCGCCGGGGCGCGCCGCAGGCCGTCGCGCAGGCCGCGCAGGACGACCGTCCACGCCTCGCGCCCGTGGTCGTGGTGCTCGAGGAAGCGCTTGGTCTCCCACACCAGGTTGCGCGCCCAGCCGTACCGCTCGCGCGGCTGCCACGCGGGCGAGCGGAGCATGAAGAGGCGGTTGCGCACCGCGTAGTAGAAGCGCTGCGGGCGCTCGAGCGGCCGGTACGGGTCCGGCGTGCGGTGGTGGGCCACGCTGGCCGGGACGAGGTAGCCGGGCTCGTCGCGCAGCAGCCGGCCTGTGAACTCGACGTCGTCGAGCCACAGGAAGTAGTCGCCGAGCGGCAGCCCGTGGCGCTCGACGGCCTCGCGCCGCACGAGGATCGACACGAACGAGGCGTAACGGATGGGCTCCAGCCCGGGGTGCCGCGAGGCGCGGCGCGCGTCGGGGCCGGGGACGTTCATCGGGTGCGGCCGGCCGTCGTCCCACTCGACGCGGCTGGCCATGACCGCGGGCCGCTCTCCCGCGCGCTCGCTCACCGCCGCCGCGTCGAGCAGCCGGCGGTGCGCGTCGGGCCGCGGGACCGTGTCGTCGTCGAGCATCCAGACCCACTCGTGGCCGGTCGCCACCGCGCGCTCGACGGCCAGCGCGAACCCGCCGGCGCCGCCGAGGTTCTCCTCGCTGCGGACGACCCGCACGTCCGGGTGCTCGGCCGCCAGCCACTGCGCCGTCCCGTCGGTGCTCGCGTTGTCGACGACGATGACCGCGTCGACTGGCCGGTCCTGCGCCGCCAGCGCGGCCAGGCACTCGGCGAGCAGCGCGCGCCGGTTGTGGGTGACGACGGCCGCGCAGGTGCTCACGCCGCGGCCCCCACGCGCCCGCGCGCGGCCAGGCGCGCGACCTCCTCGACGATGCGCTCGCGGAACGCCGGCCGGTCCCACTGGAGCGCGTGCCGCCGGATCGCCTCGGCCTCGTAGGCGCCCGGGTCGAACGCGCGCAGCGCCGCGGTGAGGCAGTCCGCCGTCTGCTCGGCGAAGTGCATCCCGGTCACGCCGTCGCGCACCGTGTGGAGCGCGCCGCCGCCGGCGTACGCGATCACCGGCCGCCCGCACGCCATCGCCTCGACGGGGACGAGGCCGAAGTCGTCCTGGCTCGGGAAGACCGTGGCCTTCGCGCGCTGCATGAGGTCCACGACCGCGGCGTCGCCGGCGTGGCCGACGAACTCGACGTTCGGCGTCGCGCGGCGGCGCAGCTCCGCGGCCGCCGGGCCGTCGCCGGCGACCACCAGGCGCTCGTGCGGCAGGCGGGCGAACGCTTCGAGCACGATCGAGACCTTCTTGTACGGCTCGATCAGCCGGCCGCAGAAGAGGAAGAAGTCCTCGGGCGCCCTGCCGCTCGGGCGGAAGGCGTCGCAGTCGACGGGCGCGCCGATCGCCTCCGCGCCGCAGCCGTAGAAGCGCTCGATCTGGTCGGCGACGTACGGCGACTGCGTGACGAACCGGTCGACCCGGCGCGCGGCGCGCCGGTCGGACTCGCGCATCCGGCGGGCGAGCGCGTCGAACGCGGCGTCCCTGACCGAGCCGCCGGCCCAGACCTTGCGGTAGCTGTCGGTCATCGACCACGCGAAGCGCAGCGGGCTGTGCAGGTAGCAGAGGTGCGGCGCGCGGTTGACCGTGCGCAGCCGGTGCGCGAACGCGTAGCTCGACGTGACGAGCACGTCGGCGGCGGGCAGCTCGACGCGGTCGAGCAGCGCCGGGTAGACGGGGGCGAGCCTGCGGTAGTTGGCGAGCAGCGGCTCGCTGGCGCGCATGAGGGAGCGGAAGCGGCCGGCGACGCCCATGCGCTCGGCGACGGACCGGCGGCCGACGATCGCGTACACCCGCGCCTGCGGCAGCGCGGCGGCGATCTCGGCGGTGACGCGCTCGGCGCCGCCGTACGTCTCCATGAAGTCGTGGACGATCGCGATTCGCAGATCGTCCGTGCTCGCCCTGCCGTAACGCTCGACGTCCGTGTGGCGCACTGTTTCCCCTTCCCACGCCGCGACTCCTTCGCGGCGCCGGCTCGGAAAGCCCGAACGCACGCCCGCGCCGCTACTTGCGGGAAGCGGCGCTGGGGGGAGTTTTTGGCGCGTTGCCGCTATTGGCGGCTCGTGCGAGCACGGCGCCGTACGCGGCCCGAATCCGCTCCGCGTGCGCCCGCGCGCCGAGCTCGCCGCGCACGCGCTCGGCTCCGGCCCGGCCCATCGCCACGCGGCGCTCCGGGTCGGCGAGCAGCTCGGCGATCGCGCGCGCCCACCGGCCGGGGCGCCGCGGCGGGAGCAGCACCCCGTCGACGCCGTCGCGGACGGTCTCCGCCGGCCCGCCGACGTTCGTGGCGACGACC
Organism: Solirubrobacteraceae bacterium; assembly: GCA_035940955.1. Lineage (GTDB taxonomy): Bacteria > Actinomycetota > Thermoleophilia > Solirubrobacterales > Solirubrobacteraceae > CADCVT01. Next base: position 597 of record DASZEJ010000126.1, on the reverse strand, counting down.
GGCACCTCCATGGCCAGCGCCTCGGCGGCGATGCGCCCGAACGCCTCCCGCCACGACGGGACGAGCAGGACGTCGACCGCGGCGAGCACCGCCTCGACGTCGTCGCGCTCGCCGAGCAGCCGGACGGCGCCCGCGAGGTCCGGCGCGGCGGCCGCGCGCTCGAGCTCGCGGGCGTAGGCGACGTTGTCGAAGCGGGTCGAGGCCGCGGTGAACTTGGCCGAGCCGGCGATCAGCAGCTTCGCCCGCGGGCGCTCGCGGCGGACGAGCCGCAGCGCCTCGATCGCGTCCTGCTGCCCCTTCCACGGCGTGAGCTGAGCGACGACTGCGAGCACCTCGTCGTCCGGCTCGAGGCCGAGCGCCGCGCGCGCCGCCGCGCGGTCGTGCGCGGCGCGGTCGAAGCGGCGCAGGTCGACGGGGTTGTGGACGACGAGCACCTCCCCCACCCCGGCGGGCAGCTGGCCGGCGGAGAACGCGGAGTTCGCGACGGTCAGCGCGGCGCCCTGCGCGACGACCCGCAGCGTCAGCGCGGCGGCCCGCCCCGGCGGCACCCAGTCGCGGACGTGGGCGACGACCGGCGGCCCGCCGAGTCGCCGCGCG
>DASZEJ010000125.1:0-1712 GCA_035940955.1 Solirubrobacteraceae bacterium | reverse complement strand
CCCAGGAACTCGGCCGCGCCCGCGACCCGGTAGGTGCGGTTCTTCTCCGACAGGCAGACCAGGAACCGCCCGGGGCGGATGCTCGTCTGCGTGGCGAACCCGACCAGGCAGCCCGCGCGCTCGCGGCCGTTGGTCGCGGTGACGATGAACATGGGGTAGTCGAGGTCGCTGACCAGCTCGTGGACGGCCGGCGCGGGCTCGGTCATCGCGGGAGGCGGAGCAGGTCGGCGGTGGTCGCGCCGGCCCGCTGGCGCAGGCGGGTGACGTAGGCGGCGCCGGGCGCGAGCGCGGTGGTCCACAGCGTCGTCGTGGTGCCGGGCGGGCCCTCGCGCCGCGGGCGCCGGGGGCGCCTGACGCGGCGGTGCGGGCCGTGGGCGGTCGAGTAGCCCCTGTCGGCGCGTATGGCCGGCGCGATGCGCAGGAGCGCGCGCCGGTTGAGGACGAGGCTCTGGCTCCACTGCGTCGTGCGGACGAACAGCAGGTCGGCGCCGAGCAGCGACGGGTTCGTGAGCGCCGCGCGCGTCGCGCGCCTGAGCGTCCTCTGCGCGCCGGTCGGCAGGTCGACCTGGACGATCCGGCTCGCCGTCCGGCCCGTGACGTGGAAGACGGCGCGGTCGCCGTCGAGCGCGGGGCGGCCGAGCGTCGTCGCCGCGCCGGTGGCGACGACCCGGGCCGGGCCGCCCTGGGGGAGCGGGTGCGCGTCGATCCGGTCGCCGGGCGTGCGCGTCAGCAGCCACGTGGCGGACACGGCGACCTCGTCCGCGCCGGGAGCGGCGATCCGGGCGACCTCGGCGCCCGTCGCGCGGTCGGCGACGCGCACCTCGCCGCCGGCGAGCGTGGCGACGTACGGGCCGCCGATCGCGATGTGCTCGGCGGGGACGGCCAGCTCGCCGGCCGGCGAGCGGACCACGCCCGGCCCGCCGGGGACCTTCCAGGCGAGGTCGGCGCCGGCGGCGGAGGGGTCGGCGGCGTTCGCGACGAAGGCGGTGGGCGTCGCGGCGGCGCGCGCCGCGCTCGGGTGCGACGCCGCGGTGGCGGGCGCGGATGCGGGCGTCGCGTCGGCGCGCGCCGCGCTCGGGCGCGACGCCGCGGTGGGGGTCGCGGCGGCGGCTCCCTCCGCTCCCAGCGCGAGCGCGACGGCGGCGAGCGCGGCGGCGTCGGCGGCGCGGAAGCCGCGCAGGATCGCCGGGCGCTCGGCCATCAGCTCGGTCGCGCGGATGCCCGTGGGTGCGGCGGCGAGCGGGGCGAGCACGACGACGGGCAGCGCCCGGCCGGCGCCGAACGCCAGGCCGATCGCCAGCCCCGCGGCCGGGTCGCCGACCGCGAGCGCGACGCCCGCCAGCGCCGGGACCGCGAACGTCAGGACGAACGTCGTGAAGCCGAGTCCGAGGAGCACGCCGTAGCCGGCGGCGGCCAGCGGCAGCGGCAGCGCGCGGCGCCAGTGCTCGGGCACCTGCCGGCGGATCTGCGGGACGATCCGCCGCCCGGTCGCCTCGGCCAGCGCGGCCGCGGCCGCGAGCGCGGCGCCGGCGAGGAGCGCGACGTCGCCGCCGCCGAGCAGCGCGCCGAGGGCGGAGAGGGAGAGGAAGGTCAGCACGCCGCCGGCCAGCGCGCCGGGGACGAACGCCCCGCACGCCGCCAGCGTCGTGCCGCGCCCGCCGGGGTCGCCGAGCGTCGAGACCATGCTGAACCCGCACGGCGACCACGACCCG
>DASZEJ010000124.1:0-29393 GCA_035940955.1 Solirubrobacteraceae bacterium | reverse complement strand
GCTCCACCGAAAGGTGGAGCAGCGGGCCTCGTTACGGCACCGCCGACGTCGAATCGAACGACGGAACGGCGAGCCCCTGCACCTCCGCGTAGGGCGGTGCGCCGGCGCCCGCCTCCCGCGAGCCGTCCCTGACCTCGGCGGCCACGCCGACCGCTGTCCCCAGCGCCGCGCGGAACAGCAGCGACCCCATGCTGATCCTCCGGGCGCCGAAGCTCGCGAGCTCCTGCACCGTGTGCGCGCCCGGCGCGAAGAGCACGTTCAGCGGGCGGGGGATCGCGGCGGCGAGCTGCCTGATCTCCTCGGGCTCGCGGACGCCGGGGACGAAGATCGCGTCCGCGCCCGCCTCGACGTACCGGGCGGCGCGCCGCAGCGTCTCCTCGACGTCCGCCGCGATGCCGAGCCAGTACGTGTCGACGCGGGCGTTGAGGAACAGCTCGGGCGTCCGGCGCTTGACCGCGGCGATCGTCGCGGCCTGCCGGTCGGCGTCGACCAGCGCGTCCTCGCCGCGGCCGTCCTCGAGGTTCAGCCCCGCCGCGCCCGCGGCGAGCAGCTCGGCGGCGAGGTCGGCCACCTCGTCCGGGTGCTCGGAGAAGCCGCCCTCGGCGTCGGCGCTCACGAGCCCGAGCGGGGCCGCCTGCCGGACCAGCTCGACCGTCTCGCGGCGCGTCGCTCCGACTCCGTCCGGCCTGCCGGCCGTGAGGGCGACGCCGAGGCTCGTCGTGGCGACGGCCGGGAAGCCGGCTCGGAAGAGGGCGGCCGCGGACGCGTAGTCCCACGCGTTCGGCAGCAGGAGCGCCTGCGGACCCTCGTGGAGCCGCGCGAACTCGTGGCAGCGGTCGGCGCTCATCGGACGACCGCCTCGAGGCGCGCGGGCCGGCGAACGGCCGGGTCGTCGTCGAAGGGCACCGCACCGCCGGCCGGCTCGCAGCGGCGAAGGAGCGGCTCGAGCACGCCCGCGGCGATCGCGCGCGCCTGCTCCTCGCCGGGGCAGGGACGCGCTCCGCTGCCGAACGCGAGCGGGCGGTCCTGCGCTCGCGACGCGCGCCCGGCGGCGTCGAGGTCGAGGACCACCGTCTCGCCCGCCGGGGACACCCGCTTCATGACCCGGATCGGCGACGACCGCCGCAGCGTCTGGGCGAGCAGTCCGTCGACGTCGTCCGCGCGCCCGCCCTCGCGAGCCGCCAGCGCGAACGCGTTGCCGATGAGCGCGGCGGTCGCCTCGCATGCCTGGGCGAGCACCGCGATCGCGGCGGCGGACGCCTCCGGGCCGGAGCGCGGCAGCGCTGCCCGCAGCCGCTCCACCGCGGCGTCGACCGCCGCGTCGCCCTCCCCGGTCAGGTACGCGCCGCCGGCGAGCCGCGCGTCGGCCACCGCGGGCCCCAGCTCCGCGTCGCCGATGCCGAGCGCGGCCGCGAGCGTCGCGAGCGGCACCGACCGGGCGACCGCCGCCATCACGTCGACCCGCTCGCCCGCCTCGCTCAGCGCCGCCTCGGTGCGCGCCCGCGCGTCGGACCGCAGGGCGTCCGGGTCCAGCGCCGCGAGCTCCGCCTCGACCAACGCGCGACGCCGCGCGTGCCGCTCCCCGTCGACGAAGCGCGATGCGGTCGCGCGCAGCCAGCCCAGGCCGGCTGGCGCCTCGGGCACGCCGGGCACCTCGTAGCTGGGATCCGACAGGATGCGCTCGATCTCGGCGCGGCTCGTGGCTCTCATGGCGCCGATCGTCGCCGCTGGACCCTTCGTCGGGCGACGAACGATGACCCCAGGCGCGCAGCGGCACGTTTCGGCGCCGGGCGAAGCTTCGCGCACGTAAGCTCGCGGCCGTGAACGCCGACGCCGACCTCGCGACCGCCGCCGCGCTGATCGGCGACAGGGCGCGCGCCCGGATGCTGCTCGCGCTGCTCGACGGCCGCCCGCGCGCCGCCGGGGACCTCGCACGGCAGGCGGGCGTCTCCCCGGCGACCGCCAGCCAGCACCTCGCCCGCCTGCTCGACGGCGGCCTGCTCACCGTCGCCGCCGACGGCCGCCACCGGTTCTACGCGATCGCCGGCGAGCAGGTCGCCGCAGCGGTGGAGACGCTGGCCGCGATCAGCCCGCGGCGGCCCGTCCGCAGCCTGCGCGAGGCGACGGCCGGCGACCTGCTCCATCGAGCCCGCAGCTGCTACGACCACCTCGCGGGGCGGCTCGGCGTGCTCGTCACCGACGCGCTCGTGCGGGGCGGCGCGATCGGCCCCGTGGCCGCCGGCGAGGTCGGGCAGCTGCTGGACCCCGCGCACCCGCTGCTCGCCCGGCTCGGCCTCACCCTCCCCGTCGAGCCGCCGCCGACCCGGCGCCCGGTGGTGCGCGGCTGCCTGGACTGGACCGAGCGGCGCCCGCACCTCGCCGGCCACCTGGGGGCCTCGGTGCTCAGCGGGCTGATCGAGCACGAGTGGCTCCGGCGACGGCCGGCCGACCGGGCCCTCGCCGTCACGCCGCGGGGGATCGACCGGCTCGCGGACGTCCTCGAGCTGCCGGTCGAGCACCTTCGCGACGCGTCCGGGCAAACAGGCGAAAGGCCACCGGCTTTGACACGTATGTAGCCTCCCGGGGGTCATGACGTACGTCATCACCGGCAGCTGCATCAAGGACGACTCGTGCATCGAGGTCTGTCCGGTCGACTGCATCCATCCCAAGCGCGGGGCGCCGGACTTCGAGACGGCCGAGCAGCTCTACATCGACCCGGGCGTCTGCATCGACTGCGACGCGTGCGTCGAGGCGTGCCCGGTCGACGCGATCTTCGCCGACTTCGAGATCCCGGCGAAGCACGCGTACGCGCTCGAGCTGAACGCCGAGTTCTTCGCCGAGCGCAGCACGGCGGAGCGGACGGCGGCGTGACCGCCGGAGCGCGGCCGCGCGTGGCGATCGTCGGGGCGGGGCCCGCGGGGGCGTTCGCGGCGGCCTGCCTGCGCGCCTGGGGCGACGCGGAGGTCGACCTGTTCGAGCGCCTCCCGACGCCGTGGGGTCTGCTGCGCGGCGGCGTCGCGCCCGACCACCAGGAGATCAAGCGCCTGGGGGACACCTTCGAGCGCGAGACGTTCGGCCGCGGCTGCCGCCTGCTCGCGAACGTGGAGGTCGGCGTCGACGTCACGCACGACGAGCTGATGCGCCACTACGCCGCGGTCGTCTACGCGACCGGCGCGCAGACCGACAAGTCGCTCGGGATCCCGGGCGAGGACCTGCCCGGCAGCTGGCCCGCCACCGAGTTCGTGGCCTGGTACAACGGCCATCCGGACTATCGCGACGCCGAGTTCGACCTGTCGGCGCGGCGCGCCGTGGTGATCGGGAACGGCAACGTGGCGGCCGACGTCGTGCGGCTGCTGACGCTGAGCGCCGAGGAGCTCGAGCGCACCGACGTGGCCGACCACGCGCTCGAGGCGCTGCGGGCGAGCCGCGTCGAGGAGGTCGTCGTGCTGGGCCGGCGCGGGCCCGCGCAGGCGGCGTTCACCAGCGCGGAGCTGCGGGAGCTGGGCCGCCTCGACGGCGTCGACCTGCGCGTCGACGCCGAGGAGCTCGAGCTCGACCCCGTCTCCGCCCGGTGGCTCGCCGAGGAGGGCACGTTCACCGCGCGCAAGAACGTCGAGCTGCTGCGCGAGTTCGCGGCGCGGCCGCCGCGCCTGGACGCGCGGCGGCGGATCCACCTGCGCTTCCTGCGCTCGCCGGTCGAGATCCGCGGAAGCGGCGCCGTCGAGGCGGTCGACGTGCGCCGCAACGAGATCGTGCGCGCCGACGACGGATCGCTGCGGGCACGGCCGGCCGGCGACGAGGTCGAGACGATCGAGTGCGGGCTCGTGCTGCGCTCGGTCGGCTACCGGGCGGTGCCGCTGCCGGGCGTGCCGTTCGACGAGCGGCACTTCGTGCTGCCGAACCAGCGCGGCCGGGTGCTGTCGCCCGACGGCGAGCCGCTGCGCGGGGTCTACGCCGTCGGCTGGATCAAGCGCGGGCCGACCGGGATCCTCGGCACGAACAAGCGCGACGCCGAGGAGACCGTGCGCTGCCTCGTCGAGGACCTGCGCGCGGGAGCGCTGCCCGCCCCGGTGCAGCCGGACGCCCGGTCGATCGACGCGCTGCTCGCCGAGCGCCGGCCCGACCTCGTCACCGTCGACGGCTGGCACGCGATCGACGCCGTCGAGGTCGAGCGCGGGCGCGGCGCGCAGCGCCCGCGGGTCAAGCTGGCGTCGCGCGACGAGCTGCTGGCCGCCGCCGGGCGGCGCTGAGCCGGCTCACTCGTCGGGCGGGTCGACGGGCGGGTCGGCGGGCGGGTCGTCCTCCACGCCGGTGACGGTGACGTCGCGGCTCGCCGGGTCGCTCAAGTTGCCGGTCGCCGCGCCGTCGTCGACCTGGAAGCTGATCGTGCGCGTGTCGGCCGACGGGGTCGCGGACGTGTTCTCGTAGGTCACCGAGCGCAGCGCGGTCTCGTAGTCGGCGAGCGAGGCGGTGCCGGTCAGCGTCAGGACGCCGGTGACCTCGTCGTAGTCGCCGGCGATGCCGCTCTGGTCGGCGAACGCCAGCAGGTCCTCGCCGGCGGCGAAGCCCGCGGCGATCGTCACGGTGGCCCCGGCGAGCTGCGCCGAGTCCGGGTCGGTCGCCGCGATCGCAGGATCGACGGCGACCGGCCCGTCGCCCTCCTCCCAGGCGAGCGCCTCGTCCGTCGTGTCGAGGACGGGCTTGTCGTTCACGGCGGTGACCGCGACCTCCCTGGTCGCGGCGGCCGAAGAGAGGTCGCCGTCGCTCACCGCGAACTCGACGGTCTTGGACGCCGACGGGTCGTCGCCGGTGTGGCTGTACGAGACGGAGCGCAGCGCGGCCTCGTAGTCGGCCGCCGGGGCGCTGCCGGTCAGGGTGAGGACGCCCGTGCCGGCGTCGTAGTCGCCGGCGATCGAGGCGTGCTCAGGAAGCGTCAGCGCGTCGCCGTCCTGCAGGCCGGACGCGATCCGCACCGTGCCGCCCTCGAGCTGCGCGTCGTCGACGTCGGCGACCGTCACGCCGGGGTCGACCGCGGTCGCGCCGTCGCCCTCGGCGTACGCCGCCGAGCCGGCGCTCGTCGCCACCTCGGGCGCATCGTCGACGGCGGTGACCGTCACGTCGCGCGCGGGCGTGTTGCTGAGGTTGCGGTACGCGGCGCCGTCGTCGACCTGGAAGGTGACCGTCCGCGTGGCGGTGGAGGGGGCGTCGGACGTGTTCTCGTAGGTGACCGAGCGCAGCGCCGCCTCGTAGTCGGCGACGGACGCGCTGCCCGTCAGCGTGAGGACGCCCGCCACGTCGTCGTAGTCGCCCGCGATCCCGTTCTGGTCGCTGAACGCCAGCTCGTCATCGCCCGCGGCGAAGCCCGCGGAGATCGCGACGGTCGCCCCGGCGAGCAGCGGCGAGTCGGAGTCGGTCGCCGTCAGGCCCGGATCGACGGCCACCGGCCCGTCGTCCTCCGTGTACGCGAGCGCGTCGCCGGTCGTGGCGAGCGCAGGCTCGTCGTTGACCTCGACGTGCTTGGTCGCCGGCGCGGACTCGAGGTCGCCGTCGGTCACCGTGAACTCGACCGTCCTGGACCCGGACGGGTCGCCGCCGGTGTGGAGCAGCGCGACCGACCGCAGCGCGGTCTCGTAGTCGGCGACCGGCGCGGTGCCGGTCAGCGTCAGCACGCCCGCGCCCGCGTCGTAGTCGCCGGCGATCCCCAGCTGGTCGGCGAACACGAGCTCGTCGCCCGGCTCGCCGCCGCTCGCGATCCGCACGCTCGCGCCCTCGAGGCTCGTGTCGTCCACGTCGAGCACGGCCAGCCCGGGGTCGACCGCCGTCGCGGCGCCGGTGTACGCCGACGAGCCGGCGCTCGCCGTCGCGACGGGCGCGTCGTTGACCGGCGTGACGAACACGTCGCGCCGGCTCGGCGTCGAGTTGGCCCCGCTCGCGTCGGTGACCTGGAACTGGACGCGGCGCAGGGCGTCCGACGGGTTCTCGGACGTGTTCTCGTACGTGACGGAGCGCATCGCGGTCTCGTAGTGGGCCAGCGACGCGGTGCCGGTCAGCGTCATCACGCCGGTCGTGTCGTCGTAGGAGCCGGTGATCCCGTTCTGGTCGGTGAACCCGAGCTCGTCCTCGGCGGGCGCGAACGTGACGGTCGTCGTCGGCGTCCCCACCGGGTTGCCCTCCTCGTCCACCGCCTGGGTGACGACCGGGATGAACTTGACGGTCGCTCCGGAGAGGTTCGCCGAGTCCTGGTCGCCGACGACGAACATCGCGTCGACCGGCACCGGGCCGTCGTTCTCGACGTAGCCCAGCGAGCCCTCGCCCGTCTCGCCGGTGGGCGGGTTGTTCGACCCGCCCGCGCCGCCCGTCACGCAGACCTGCTTGGTGGCCGGCGCGGAGTCGTTGCCGGCGTCGTTGACCACGAACTCGACGTCCTTCGTCGCGGTGGCGTTGCCGCTGCCGGCGTTCGCGTAGCGGATGCTGCTCAGCGCCGCCTGGTAGTTGGCCACCGACGACGTCCCGACGAGGGTGAGCACGCCCGCGTTCTCCTCGTAGGAGCCGCTGATGCCGTTCTGGTCGGAGAACAGCAGGTTGTCGCCCTGCTGGAAGCCGGCCGCGATGCGCACGCGTGCGCTGTCGAGGACCACGTCGTCCGGGTCGGACACGGCGAGCTGGCCGTCGACGACGACCGCCGGGCTCTGCTCGACGTACGCGGTGCAGCCGCCGGACGCCGTCACGGTCGGCGGGAGGCCCAGCGGGACGACGTCGACCGTGATCTGCGCCGCGTTGCTGTCGGCCTCGCCGTCGCTGGTCTTGAACGTGAAGTGGTCGGGCCCGAGGTAGCCGGCCGGCGCGGTGTAGACGAGGTCGGGCGGCTGGCCGCTCAGCTCGCCCCGCAGCGGCGGCTTGGTGACGTGGAACGTCAGCAGGTCGCCGTCGTCGTCCGAGCCGGTCAGCGTGATGCGCTTCGGCGCGCCCTGCTTGACGGTCACGACCTGCGAGTCGGCCTTCGGCGGCGAGTTGGGGCTCGCGGCGAGCGGCGTTCCGCCGAACGGGTCGTTGGGGAACGGCGAGGCGGCGGCCGTGGGCGCCGGCTCGAGCGCGTCGGTCAGGTCTTCGAAGACGCGGTAGCGCGACGAGCGGTAGGCCCTCGCGCCGCGCAGGAACGCGGGCAGCCGGCCGTTGACGAGCGGCCGGCGCGCGATCGTGCGCGACAGCCGAACCCTGCCGCTCCTCACGCTGACGAGCGCGATCCGCCCGGGATGCGGGTACGGGCGGCCCGGCGCGCGGTCCTCGTAGAAGAAGAACGCCCCGCCGCGGCCGACGGTGGCGATCGGCTTCCTCGAGCCCCGCTGGGTGATGCGCGAGCCCTGGCGCAGCGGCGTGCGGAGCCCGAGGACGACGACCGGCCCCGGCGCGTCGGCGGAGCCGAGCGCGAGCAGCGCGCGCTTCGCCGCCTGGGCACGCGTCAGCGCTGAGGCGGGCGTCGCGGCCGCGAGGCAGATCGCGGCGCTGAGGGCAAGCGTGAGCGCACCGGTGAGGCAGCGCTGGGCTCGCCCCGGGCGGATCGGGGGCAGACCGGAGACGGTCTCTACTCCTACACCGAGCAGGACTCAAAAAGCAAGAGCGTCCGAGTAAAAAGTTCGCAAACGCTCTGGCGGGGACCGCTGGGGACGAACGTCAGACGGAAGATCCGTCACACCCGCCGCCATGCCACGGTTGAGGGCGACATGAAGCTCACTCACCTGCTCCCCGCCGTCGTCGCAGGCGCGCTGGCGTTCCCCGCCGCCGCCGCCGCGGACGACCGCGTCCCCGCTGGCCAGGTCCAGCACACCGTCGTCCTCTCGCAGTTCGAGACGAACATGCCGGTCGAAGGTCAGACGCCGTACTACCGCCGGAGCGAGAGCTGGGTCGCCCGGGATCGGTCCCGCTCCGTCTCGACCGATTCGCGGACCGGCGCGCTCGTCAGCGAGTGCGTCACGAACGCGACGCAGCTGCGCTGCTACATCGCCGCCAAGAACACGATCCAGGTCCTGCCGAAGCCCCCCGCCGGGTTCGGCTCCTGGGAGGGAGCGGCCGCGCTCATCCGCGAGCAGCTCGACAAGGGCTGGTTCACGGTCGCCGGCGACACGACCTACCAGGGTCAGCCGGCCAAGCAGCTCGAGAAGACCGCCGCGGCTGTCGGCGACGCCGACAGCCACACGGTCATCGCCGAGCCCGGCACCTTCTTCCCGCTGAAGCGGATCGTGTCCGGCACGAACGGCGACCAGACGTACACGGCCACCGAGGAGGTCGTCTCCCGCGAGGTGCTCGACCCGTCGCAGGTCTCGTTCGCCATGAGCTCCCACCCCGGGGCGACGGTCGTCGACCGTACGCAGCCGCGCCGCGCCGCCGCCGCGAAGCGGCGTGCGGCCGCCAGGCGCCGCGCCGCCGCCAGGCGCAGGGCGGCCGCGCGCGGTTGATGACCGCCGCCCGTCCCGCGGCCGCCGCCCTGGCGGCGGCCGCGGCGCTGGCCGCCGCCGCTCCCTCCGCCTCCGCGGCGGAGGGAGCGGCGAAGGTCTGCGCCGCTCACGCCCGGCTCTACGACACCCCCGGCGGGATCGTCGTCGGCTTCGTCGTCCGCGGCCAGCGCGTGCGCGTGCTCAAGCGCACCGCCGACCGCCGCCACACCCGCGTCCGCTCCCCCCAGCAGGTCGTCGGCTGGCTCCGCACCGCCCACCTCTGCCGCTGACCCCGTGCTCCTCCTCCCGATGTCATCCCGCGACGACGACGCGACCCTCGTCGCCCGCGTCCGCGCCGGCGACGACGCCGCCTTCGCCGCGCTCGTCGCCCGCCACCGCCCCAAGCTCGTCGCCCACGCCCGCCGGATCCTCGGCGCCCGCGGCGACCAGGCGGAGGACGTCGCCCAGGAGGCCCTGCTGCGCGCGCACCGCGCGCTGCGCCGCGACGACCGCGAGATGCGGCTCGTCCCGTGGCTGCTGAAGCTGACCCGCAACTGCGCGCTGGACGAGCTGGCCCGCCTGCACGGCGACGCGCTCCCGCTCGACGCGCCGGGCGCGGACCGCGCGCTGTCCTCCGAGCTGCACGAGCCGCACGCCGTCCACGAGCGCCGCGACACCGTCCGCGGGATGCTGGAGGGGATCGCCCACCTGCCCGACGAGCAGCGCCACGCGCTGCTGCGGCGCGAGGTCGACGGCGCGTCGCACGCCGAGGTCGCCGCCGAGCTGGGCATCACGTCGCAGGCCTCGCGAGCGCTCGTGTTCCGGGCGCGCGACAACCTCACGAAGTACGAGGACGCGCGCGACGCGCGCTGCGTCGAGGTCCAGGACGACCTGCTCCGCGCGCACCGCGCGGGCCGCCGGGCCAGCGCGCACGCGCACCGCCACCTGATCGCCTGCTCGGCGTGCCGCGCGTACCGCGCCCGCCTGCGGTCGCTGCGCCGCGCGCTCCACGCGCTCCACCCCGGGGCGCTGCTCGTCCTCGGCGCGCTCGCCGTGAAGGGCGGGGCGCTGGCGAAGGCCGCCGTCTCGGGCGGCACCGGCGGGGGCGCCGCCACGGGCGGGACGGCGGCCGGCGGCGGCGCCGCGGCGGGCGGGGGCGCCGCCGCCGCCGCCGCGAAGGCCGCGGGCGGGCTCGCCGCCCTGCTCGCCGCCGGCGCCGGCTCCACGCTCCTGTTCTCGGCCGGCGACCCGAGCCCGCTGCCGGTGCGCTCCCCCGCCGTGCCGGGCGGGGCGGTCGCCGCGGGCGACCCCCTGCCGCGCGGGACGGCGATCGCCGCGAGGCTCGCGGCGCCGGGCACGACCGTGCGGATCGGCTGCCCGCCCGGCCACCGGGTCGCCGACCTGCTGCCGCCCCAGGGCGGCCGGATCGCGGCGGGCTACGTCGGGACGATCCCGGGGCGGTCGCGCACGGCGCGCGTCGCCGTCGGCCCTGGCGACCCCCACGGGGTGGACGTCGGTGTCGCGGTGCTGTGCCGCCGGCCGCGCGCCGACGGCTCGATCCTGCCCGCGAGCGCGGTCGCCGCGCGGGCGCAGGATCCGTCGGCGGTGTGCGTGCGGCACGTGTACCTGCGCAGCGCCCCGCGCGGGGCGGCCGTCGGCTCGGCGCGCCTCGGGCAGCCGCTGCGCGTCCGGCAGGCGCGCGACGGCTGGTCGCAGGTGCGCACCGACCTCGGGGCGACCGCGTGGATCCCGTCCCGGGCGGTGTGCGGCTGAGCCCGGCTACGCCGGCGCGAGGATGCGCGCCGCGAGGTCCGGCCGGCAGCCGCGGTCGACGAGGTTCAGCAGCTCGTGCAGGTCGTAGTCGCCGTCTGCGGCCAGGTGCCGCGCGAGCTCGCGGCCGAAGCCGGCCTCGGCGAGCAGCGTCTCGCGCCAGAGCCGCACGTCGCGGGGCACGTGGCGCCGGGCGCGGCGCCGGTGCCCGACGTGCGCGTCCATCGCGGCGCTCATGCCTGTCTGGGGGGCGTGGGTGGTCATGCCCGGTCTGCGCGCCGCCGCCGCGCGGCCTTACCCGCGATCGGAGAGGTAAGAGACGGGCGCGCGCCGTCGCCAACCCTCAGACGATGCACCTGCCCGTGACCCACCAGGCGCCCGCGGCCTCGCCCTCCTTCTATCGTCGCAGGCCGGTGAGCGGTGCTGTCGGACGAGCCGAAGGCCTGCGCCGCGACGACTCGGCGGCGTGGCTCGCCGCGCTGCGCGGCCCGGCGGCCGTGCGGGAGGAGGCGATCGCCGAGCTGCACGACCTGCTGCTGCGCGGCGCCCGCTACGAGCTGAACCGCAGGCGCCACACGCTCGGCCACGTGCCGCACGGCGAGCTGGCCGACCTGGCGACGCAGGCCGCCGACGACGCGCTGGCGGCGATCCTGGCCAAGCTCGACACGTTCCGCGGGGCGAGCCGGTTCACGACGTGGGCGTACAAGTTCGCGCTGCTCGAGGCGGGCGTGAGGGCGCGGCGGCGGGCGTGGCACGGGCGCGAGGTGTCGCTGCGCGACGACGAGTGGTCGCCGGTGCTCGACGGGGCGCCGTCGGCCCAGCAGGTCGTCGAGGCCAACGAGCTGCTGGAGGCGATCCGCGTCGCGATCCGCACCGCGCTGACCCCGCACCAGCGCGAGGTGTTCGCCGCGCTCGCGCTCAACGGGGTGCCGATCGACGTCCTCGCCGAGCGGCTGAACACGACGCGCGGCGCCCTCTACAAGACGCTCCACGACGCGCGGCGCAAGCTGCGGGCGAGCCTGGCCGACGCCGGCTTCGACGTCGCGACGACCACGACCCTGGGAGGCGGATCGTGAGCGACGAGCCGACGACCCGAGACGAGATCGCCAAGCTCCTCGGCCCGGCGGGGCCGGAGGTCAGCTGCGAACGGTGCTTCGAGCTGCTCGACCAGTACGTCGACCTCGAGCTGGCCGGCGAGGACGCCGACGCGCGCCTGCCCGGGCTGCGCGCGCACCTCGACGGCTGCCCGGCGTGCCGCGAGGACCACGAGAGCCTGCGCGACTTCGTCCGGCTCCAGTCCTCCTCGGGGTAAGACCCGGCGCCCGGCCGTCGCCAAGACGGCCGTGACCCAGACACTCACCCACCTGCCCGTGCCGCCGGCGCGCGAGCGGCGCGAGGTCGACCTCGCGGCCGCGCAGCGCGCCGCGCACGACCTGCTCGACGCGCTCGGCGTCGACGTGACGGACGAGAGCGTGCGCGACACCCCGCGCCGCGTGGCCCGCATGTACGCCGAGCTGCTGACGCCGGCGCCGTTCTCGCCGACGACGTTCCCCAACGACGGCGGCTACGACGAGCTGGTCGTCGCCACGCAGATCCCGTTCCACTCGCTGTGCGAGCACCACCTGCTGCCGTTCGTCGGGGTGGCGCACGTCGGCTACCTGCCGGGCGAGTGCATCATCGGGCTGTCCAAGCTCGCGCGAGTGGTCGAGCTGTTCGCGCGCCGGCTGCAGGTGCAGGAGCGGCTCACGACGCAGGTCGCCCGCTGGCTCGACGACCACCTCCAGCCCAAGGGCGTCGGCGTGGTGATCGAGGCCGAGCACCTCTGCATGTCGCTGCGCGGGGTGCAGAAGCCGGGCGCGCGCACGGTGACGTCCGCCCTGCACGGGCTGGTGCGCGACGACCCGCGCACGCGGCAGGAGTTCCTCTCGCTCACCGGCCGGTAAGAGCGCCCGCCGCCGCGGCGCCAACCGCTGTGATGACCAACCCGCTCCCTCTACGAGGAGGAGACTGACATGAGCACCGTCGCCGCCACGCTGCGACCCGTTCCCGTGCCGGAGGCCGACGTCCTGCGCCGCGACCCGGCGGCGCAGGCCTTCATGCTGCTGCGGATCGCCTTCACCGTCGCGCCGATCCTGTTCGGGCTCGACAAGTTCGCCGAGGTGCTGACCGACGACTGGACCCGCTACCTGGCGAGCGAGTTCGACGACGTCATCCCCGGCAGCGCGCAGGACGCGATGTACCTCGTCGGCGCGATCGAGATCGTCGCCGGCCTCGTCGTGCTCGTCGCCCCGCGCTTCGGCGGCCTGCTCGTCGCCGGCTGGCTCGGCGGGATCATCGTGAGCCTGCTGCTGGTCGGCGGCTACGGCGACGTCGCGCTGCGCGACTTCGGCCTGCTCCTCGGCGCGCTGACCCTCGCGCGGCTGGCGAGCGCGTACGCCGGCGGGCGGCGACCGGACCCGGCGGTGAGCTAAGCGGCGACGATCTGCGGCAGCGGCTCGACGCCCTGCTCGCGGCACCAGTCGAGGTAGACCGCGCGCTGCGTCGAGGAGTCGATGCTCTCGATCACGTCGCCGGCGTCGTCCAGGTACTGGATGGCGCCGGCGACCTTGATGTGGATGACGCACGGCTCGTCGCCCACCGCCTCCCAGCCGTCGATCGTGCCGCCCGGCTCGTGGACGTAGTCCCCGGGCCCGACGATCTCGTCGCTGCCGAGGATCCGCCGGGTGCCGGACAGGGTGAGCGCGTGGACCTCGCCGGTGTGGCGGTGCAGGGCGACGGCCGCTCCCGGCTCGATCCGCATCAGCTCCGACCAGCCGTCCTCGGCGAACCGCAGCGGCCGGAACGACTTGCCGGTGCCGGTCGGGATCCACGGCATCTCGCCGGTGCGCAGCGGGTTGGCGGGCTCGGGCTGGGGCGCGGGCATGTCAGTCCTCCGACGGGGTGGCGATGGGGGGAGGTTACTGCGGCTGGGATTAGCGCCGGGCGGGTCGCGGAGGCCGGACCAGCGCCGCCGCCGCGAGCAGGATCAGGAACGGGTCGACCGGCGTGCGGTAGCGCGTGGTGCCGATCGCGACCGCCACGCTGAGCCACAGGAGGACGGGGAAGAGCCACAGCCAGCGCGGGGCGGCGCGGGCGGCGGCGGTGAGCGCCCCGGCGAGCGCGAGGAGTGCGAGCGCCCAGAAGGCGTAGCGGTTCAGGTGCGTGTACCTGCGTCCGACGCCGGCCTCGCGGGCCGAGCCCGCGTTGCGCTGGAAGTCCGCGACGTTGAGCATGCGCGCGCTCGACCACCACAGGACCGTGAGCGGGTACGCCGGGTGCTCGCGGGCGTAGTCGACCGCCTGCTCGAGGAACGCGCGCTCGATCTCGGCCTCGTCGAGCCCGGGCCGGCGCAGGCCGATGTACGGCTGCATCGCGGGGATGCGCCAGGCGGCGGGGTGCTCGTCGTCGGTGCGGGCCTCGTCGTTGTAGGCCCCGGCGAACGCGAAGCCCGCCTGCGTGGTGAGGGGGACGAAGCCGTCGAGCTGGGTCGTGTTGCGGATGCTCCACGGCGCGATCACGACGGCGGCGGCCGCGAGCAGCGCCACGCGCCGGCGCCCGCCGGTCGCCGCGAGCACCAGGGGGAGCAGGATCACGATCCCGTTGGACCGCGTCAGCGCCGCCGCGCCGGCGAGCGCGCCGGCGGCGAGCACCCACCGCAGCCGGTCGGGGCCGCTGAGGACGGCCGCCAGCGCGCCGAGGACGAGCACGATGAAGAGGCCCTCGGCGAGCTGCGCGACGCTCACCATGACCAGAGGGGGGAACACGGCGGCGATCGCCATCGCGACGAGCGCCGTGCGGCGGCCGAACAGCCGCAGCGCGACCACGCCGAGGAGCGCCACGGCGAGCGTGCCGAGCAGCGCGCCGAAGGCCCGCGGCGAGTCGCCGCGCCCGCTCAGCTCGTACACCGCCGCGAGGACGTACGGGTAGCCGGGCGGGCGGAACGCGCTGGCGCCGCCCTCCAGCGCGACGGGGCTCGGCGGGTAGCCGCCCTCGTCGGCGATCGCGGCGGCATGGCGGGCGAAGTCGGCCGCGTCGCCGCTCGGCGGGGGCGGCTCGTAGAGGAGCGCGAGGCCGAGCCGCGCGGCGAGCGCCACCGCGAGGATCGCGACCGCCCCGACGCGGGCCCGGCGCGCCGGGCTCAGCGGTGCCCGGCCTCTTCGACGGCGATCGCGGCGAGCCGCGGCCCCGGCTCCTCGCCGGCCAGCTCCGCGACGCGCCGCGCGGCGCGCGCCCCGATCCGCGGCCACTCGGCGCGCGCCTGCCATGCGCGCTCGAGCGCGTCGCCGAACAGCTCGACGGTGGGCGCGGGGGCTACGAAGCCGGTCGCG
Organism: Solirubrobacteraceae bacterium; assembly: GCA_035940955.1. Taxonomy (GTDB): domain Bacteria; phylum Actinomycetota; class Thermoleophilia; order Solirubrobacterales; family Solirubrobacteraceae; genus CADCVT01. The sequence goes on along the minus strand of DASZEJ010000124.1, from coordinate 14,824 downwards.
CCGTCCTCGACGACCTCGGGGACCCCGCCGACGGCGGCGACGACCGGGACCCGGCCGCACGCCATCGCCTCGAGGACCGACAGCGGCAGGCCCTCGGCCCGCGACGGCAGGACGAGCGCGTGGTGGCCGCGCCACACGTCCTCGATCCGCGGCACCTGGCCCTCGACCCGGACGGCCGGCAGGTCGAGCCGGCGCGCGAGCGCGACCAGCGCCTCGCGGTTGACGCCCTCCCCGAACAGCCCGGCGGTCACCGGGCGCGCGCGCCAGCGCTCCTGGGCGAGCACGTTGAGCAGGACGTCCTGCCCCTTCTCGGCCGCGAACAGCCGGGCGACGCAGGCCAGCCGAACGCCGTCGCCCCCGGGCCACGGCAGCGGCCCGTCGCGCGCGACGAGCAGCGGGTTGGGCAGCACGACCGCGCCCCGCATCGACATCCCGACCTGCTGCTCGGTGAGCCGCCGGTTGTGCTCGCTGACGAAGACGCACCGCCGCGCCGCCCCGAAGACGCGCGTGAGCAGCGGGCGCCAGACGTCGTCGGGCCAGTGCGTCTCGGACGCCTTCTGCGCGACGAGGACGAACGGGATCCGCAGCCAGTCGCACGTCAGCGCGAGGTGGCCGCCGTCGAAGTTCTGGCCCTGGGAGACGATCGCGAACGCGGGCCGCCGCGCGGCCAGCGCCGCGCCGGCGGCGAGCATCTGGCGCTGCTTGCGCTCGACGGCGAACCCGGGCGGCAGCACCGCGGTGGCGGCGGCGCTCAGGCGGTGCAGCCGCGCGCGCTCGAGGTCGCGCACCGAGCAGCCGCGCGCCCGCAGCTCGCGGATGCGCGGGTGGGCGTCGTCGACGCTCGTCTTGAGGACGTCGACGGCGTGCCCGCGCCGGCGCAGGTCGAGCGCCGCCTGGCGCCACAGCTCCTCGCTGCCGCCCCACGGCTCGGGCCCGCTGCTGAGGATCGCGAGGCGCACCGCGCCGGAGCGTACGCGAGCGGTCCCCATCGGCGGGTAGCCTCGCTCCATGAGGAACGTCCTCACCGCGGCGCGCGCCGGGGAATGGTGGGAGCACAAGCTCGCCCCAGTGCTCGGCACCGGCTACACCACGGCGTTCATGCTCGGCGCGAGCGTGGCGGGGACGGCGGGCACCCTCGCGGTCGTCCTGCTCGCGCTGCTGCCGGGCGCGCTGTACGTCAGCGTCCTCAACGACCTGACCGACCGCGAGGCCGACCGCCTGGCCGGCAAGCGCAACCGGCTGGCCGGCGCGGCGCCCGGGCCGTGGTGGGCCGCCGTCGGCGCGGCCGTCCTGGCCGGCGCGGCGATCGGGGCGCTCGCCTGGCGCGACGACCCGGCGGTGCTGGCCGTCTACGCCGGCGCCTGGGTCGCGTTCGCGCTGTACTCGGTGCCGCCCGTGCGGCTGAAGGGCCGCGGCGCGGCGGGCGTGGTCGCCGACGCGGCCGGGGCGCACCTCTTCCCGCACCTGCTCGTCGTCGCCGCCGTGCTCGCGGCCGCCGGGCGGGCGCTCGGGGGCGCGCTGGCCGTCGCCGCCGGCGCGTGGGCGCTCGCCCACGGCCTGCGCGGCGCGCTGTGGCACCAGCTCGCCGACGCCGAGGCGGACGCGCGCAGCGGGCTGCGGACGTTCGGCCGCGAGCACCCGGAGCTCGCGCGGCGACTCGGCGCGTACGTCGCCTTCCCGGTCGAGGCGCTGGCGTTCGCCGCCCTCCTCGTCGCGGCCGGCGGCGCCGTCGCCGGGGCGCTGCTGCCGCTGTACGTGCTCCTCGAGCTGCGCCGCGCCCGGCGCTGGGGCGCCGAGGTCGTCGTCGTCGCGCCCGCGCGCTCGCCGGCCTACCGGATCGCGCTGAACGAGTTCTACGTCGCGCTGTACCCGCTCGCGTTCCTCGTCGCCTCCAGCGTGCGCCACCCGCGCGACCTGCTCGTGCTCGCGGTCCACGTCGCGGTCTTCCCGCGGACGCTCGCGCGGCTCGCGACCGACGCCTACAACGAGCTGCGCCACCCGCGGCTGCCGGCGCGCGCGATCCCGCATGCTCACGAACCGCACACCGCAGGGCCACCTTCGCGTTAGGCTCGCCTGATGCGCGTGCTCTTCCTGCTGCGGTCGGACACCGACCGCCTCGTCGGCGGGACGAGCGAGCAGCTCCGGCAGTACGCGCGCGCGGTGGCCGAGCACGGCGGGGAGGCGGTGCTGCACGTCGGGCCGGGCCGGCCCCGCGGCCGCTTCGACGTCGCCCACGTGTTCAACGTCGACTGGCCGCTCGAGGCCGCCTGCCACATGGACGTCGCGCTCCGGTGCGCCGATCGCGTCGTGCTCTCGCCGGTCCACCACGACCGCGCCTGGGAGCTCGCGTACCACGCCGCGGGCCGGGACGGGATGAGCCGGCACGTCGCGTCGGTCGTCGGCCTCGACGGCTTCCTGCGGCTGCGCGGGGTCGCGCAGGCGGCGCGCGAGCCGCGGCTGTGGCGCGAGGGCGGGTCGCAGCTCGTCCGCGGCATAGGGCGGCGCCAGCGCGCGATGCTGGAGCGGGCGGACGCCTGGCTCGTCGCGTCGCCCGGCGAGACGCGTGCGATCGTCGCCGACTTCGGGGTCCAGCCGCGGCCCACCCACCTCATCCGCAACGGCGGCGACTGGGTGGACGACGAGGTCGCCCTGCCGCCGCTGCCCGCCGAGTTCGCGCTCTGCGTGGGGCGCGTCGAGGCGCGCAAGAACCAGCTCGGGCTCGCCCGCGCGCTCGTCGACGCCGGCGCGCCCGGGGTGTTCGTGGGGCCGCCGAACCCGCGCCACCGCGCGTACGTCGAGCGGTTCGCGGGGTTCGTCGCCGAGCACCGTTCGCTGACGTGGCTGCCGTCGCTGGGCCGGCGGGACACGCTCGCCATGTTCGCCCGCGCCCGCCTGCACGCGCTCGCGAGCTGGTACGAGCTGTCGGCGCTCGTCGACAGCGAGGCGGCCGTGGCGGGCCGCCCGATGGTGACGACGGCGCGCGGCCACAGCCGCGACGTCCTCGGCGACGCCGCGCTCTACTGGGACCCGGCGACCGGCCACCCCGGTCTGGTCGCGACGCTGCGCGCCGCGCTCGAGCGCTCGCCCGACGCCGGGCGCGCGGCCGCGTTCCGCGAGCGGCTCTCCTGGGAGCGCGTCCGGGCCGACGTCGCGCGCGCCTACGGGTGCGCCGCCGAGCCGCGCGGCGCCGAGCTGGTCGCCGCCGCTTGATGGGCCGGCTCGCGCAAGCCCTCGCGCGCCGCCGCCGGCCCGAGCAGCTGCTGTTCGCGTGCGCCGGCGGCGCGGGCGCCTGGCCGGGCATGGCCGCCGACCTCCACGCGTCCGAGCCGGTGTTCCGCGCCTCGCTGGAGGAGACGTCCGCGCTCGTCGCGCGGCACATGGGCTGGGACCCGCTCCCGGCGTTCACCACGGCCATGCCGGCGCCGGCCAAGCGCGAGGAGATCGTGCTGCTCGGCCTCGTCCAGTTCGGGCAGCTCGCCCTGTGGCGCGACGCGGGCGTCGAGCCCGACGCCACGCTCGGGGTGAGCCTGGGGGAGATCGCGGCGGCCCACGCGGCGGGCGGGCTGACGCTCGCGGACGCCGTCGCCGTGCTGTGCGCGTGCGCCGGCGCCGCGACCGACGGCGCGCAGGAGTGCACGCTCTTCGCGATCGAGGCCTCGGCGGACGACGTGGCGGCGCTGCAGGCGTCCGCGCCCGTCGAGCTGGACCTGCTGGGGACGACCAGCCCGCGCGTGGCGATGCTCCTCAGCACGGCCGAGGAGGAGCAGGCGGCGCGCCGGCACATCGCCGCGACGCACACGATCCTCAAGGAGCGGCCGTCGCGCCGCCCGCACCACACGACCCGCCTGCCCAGCAGCCTCCCGCGGATGGAGCGCGAGCTGGCGGGCATCCGGCCCCGGCGACCCGAGCGCTCGTGCTTCCTCGCGTCGTGCGGGCGCGACGTCCGCAGCGACGCGTGCTTCGACGCGCGCTTCTGGGCGTGGATGGTCGACCACCCCTACCTGCTCGGCCAGGCCGCCGCGGCCGCCCTCGCCCGCGCTCCGACGCTGGCGGTGCAGATCGGCGCCCATCCCGCGCTGACGCCGGTCGTCGCCGAGACGGCGAGGACGGTCGGCGCGAAGGTGGCGATCGTGGAGACGATGCGCCGCAGCGAGCCCGCGCCGCGCGTCTGGGCGCAGGCCCGCGACCGCGTGCTGCGCCGCCGCGCCCGCGCGCGGCGCCCCGCCGCCGCGCCGTCCGCCGGACGGTCGCTCGACCTCGACGACCCCGAGGTGCTGCGCGACCCCGGCCCCTCCCTCGCCGCGCTGCGCGCGCGGGGGCCGGTCCAGCGCGTCGCGCGCGACGGCTCCTGGATCGTCGTCGACACGGCGCTCATCGAGGACGCGCTCACGCGGCCGAACGAGTTCTCGAACCGGTTCTGGCGCGACACCGTCGACTTCACGCTGCTGGGCGCCGACCCGCCGGAGCACGGCCGCGTGCGGCGCATGGTCGGTCCGCTGCTCGGCCCGGCGGCGATCGCGCCGCTCGCCGAGCAGGCCGCGGCGGTCGCGCGCGAGGTGGTCGAGCCGCTCGCGCGGCGCGACGAGGTCGACGTCGTGCGGGAGGTCGCCGAGCCGGTCGTCCAGCGGACGATCGCGCGGCTGCTGGAGATCGACGAGGCGGAGCTGGGCCGGCACCCGAGCCCGTCGCCCACCGCGCCCGGCGACGCGCCGCTCGCGCGGTCGCAGCGGGCGTTCCGCGGCGTCGCCTCGCGCCCCGGCCTCGCCGAGCGCCTGCCGCTCGACGCGCCGGCCCGCGACAGCCTGGTCAAGCTGCTGTGGTTCGCCGGCACGACGACGACGACCCGCCACATCGGCTGGGCCGTGCTCGAGCTGGACCGCCACCCCGAGCTGCGCGCGGACGTCGCCGCCGGCGGCGACGCCATGGACGCCTTCCTCGACGAGGTCCTGCGCCTGCACCCGCCGGAGATGGTCCTGCGCCGCGAGGTGACCGCCGACGCCCGCCTCGGCGACGCGCTCATCCCGAAGGGGGCGCGCGCCGTGCTGGTCATCGGCGCGGCGAACCGCGACCCGGAGCGCTTCGCCGACCCCGACCGCGTCCTGCTCGACCGCCCCCCGCGCGGCAACCACACGTTCGGCCACGGCCCGCACCGCTGCCCCGGGAGCCGGCTCAACCGCCACATGGCGCGCGCGGCGCTCGGGGCGCTGCTCGAGGCGATGCCGGACTACCGGGTCGTGCAGCCCGACGCCGCGCTGCAGCACGTCGCCAGCCCCGGCCACGGGCTCGCCGGGCTGGCGATCGCGCCGGTACGGTGAACGCCGTGGCCGGAGACGAGACGGTGTACTCGGCCGACCCGGTCCTCCGGTCGCCCGGCCGGTTCCTCGCGGCGGCCCGCGCCGACCTGCGCGCCGTCCCGCCGAGCGCGTGGCGGATGTGGCTGCGCGGCGTGCAGGCGCGCCACCGGCAGAGCCGCCTCGGCTACGCGTGGCTGCCGGTGCCGGCGCTGGCCACCGCGCTGACGTGGGTGTACCTCGACGACGTGCGCGTCGTGCGCTTCGGCGACGCCGGGATCCCGTACCTGGCCTACGTGCTGATCGGGGTGGTGCTGTGGCAGACGTTCACCGACGCGCTCCACGCGCCGCTGCGCCGGCTCGGCGCGGCCCGTCACGTGCTCACGAAGGCGCGGCTGCCGCACGAGGCGTGGCTCGCGGCCGGCGCGCTCGACGTCGCGTTCAACCTGCTCGTCCGGCTCGGCGTGCTCGCCGCCGTGCTCGTCGCCGCCGGCACGCCGGTGCGCGGGGCGATCGTGCTGGCGCCGCTCGGCGTGCTGGCCCTGGGCGTGCTCGGCTTCGCGATCGGGCTGGCGCTCGCCCCGGTCGGCCTGCTGTACGACGACGTCGGCGAGGCGCTCACGGTCGCCACCGGGCTGTGGTTCTTCCTGACGCCGGTCGTCTACCCGTGGCCGAGCGAGATCCCCGGCGACTCGGTCATCGCGCTGAACCCGGTCACGCCCGTGCTCGTCACCACCCGCGCGTGGGCGACCGGCGCGCCCGGCGCCGAGCCGGCTCAGCTCGCGGCGGTCGGCGCGGGCGCCGCGGCGCTGCTGGTCGCCGCCTGGCTCGTCTACCGCGTGGCCCGGCCGCACCTCGTCGCGCGGCTGTGAGGGCCGCCGCCGAGCCGGTGGTGCGCGCCGACCACCTGACCAAGCGCTACGCGGGCGACCTGCGCCGCTCGCTGCGCTACGCGCTGCGGGACGTCGGCCGCGAGCTGGCGGGGCGGCGCGGGCCGGACGGCCCCCGGCCGGGCGAGTTCGCGGCGGTCGACGACGTGTCGTTCGAGCTGCGGCGCGGCGAGGCGCTGGCGATCGTCGGCCCGAACGGGGCGGGGAAGAGCACGCTGCTCAAGCTGCTCTACGGCCTGATCAAGCCCGACGGGGGCGAGGTGCGGATCCGCGGCCGGGTCGGGGCGCTGATCGAGCTCGGGACCGGCTTCGACGACGTGCTGACGGGGCGCGAGAACGTCGCCGTCAACGCCGCGGTCCTCGGCCTGTCCGAGGACGAGCTGCGGACGGCGACCGAGGAGGTGCTCGCCTTCGGCGAGCTCGAGGACGCCGCCGACATGCCCGTGCGCTTCTACAGCTCGGGGATGAAGGCGCGCCTCGCGTTCGCGGTCGCCGCGCACCTGCGCCCGGACGTGCTGCTCGTCGACGAGGTGCTCGCGGTCGGCGACTTCGCGTTCCAGCGCAAGTGCTTCCGGCACATGCGGGCGTTCCTCGACGGCGGCGGCGCGCTCGTGCTCGTGTCGCACAACGTCTTCCTCGTGCAGACGCTGTGCACGCGCGGGATGCTGCTCGACCGCGGGTCGTGCGCGTTCGCGGGGACCGCGCTCGACACCGTGGCCCGCTACCTGGCGACGCGCCAGCCCAGGCCGGCCGCGAACCGGGCCGCGGGCGAGGGCGACGGCGACGGCGAGCCGCGCGCCGCCGCCGCGCCGGTCGCCATCGAGGCGGTGAGCGCGCAGCGGCCGGGCGGCGGGCCGCCCGCCACCGGGGAGCCGCTCGAGATCGCCGTCCGCTACCGCTGCGCCGAGCCGGTCGACGCGGTCTGGGGCTTCACCGTGTGGACCGGCGACCACTGGGTGTGCGTGACGGGCGAGCGGGACCTGCGCCCGCGCCGGCTCGAGCGCGCCGGCGAGCTGTCGGCCACGGTCCCGCGCCTGCCGCTGCTGGCCGGCGCGTACGTCCTGCGACCCACGATCGTCGACGCCGAGACGATGCAGCCGCTGGCCGTCCACGGCCTCGACGACGAGGCGCCCGCCGTGCTGGAGGTCGCGGGGGGCGCGGCCGACCTGAGCCGCAACGCGATGACCGCCGTCAACCAGCTCGTGACGATCGATGTCGACTGGCACTGAGGCCACGGCGAGCGCCCGCGGCCTGGCGTTCCTCGCGGAGCGCCAGCTGCCCTCGGGCGGGTTCTCGCTGCGCTACGGGTTCGACGTGGCCGACGGTCCGACCGAGCCGGACGACCACACGGTGTTCGGCACCGCGCTGATCGCCCACTCGCTCGGCTTCTGCCGCGACGGCGCGGTGCGGCCGGTGCTCGCGCGCGCCGTCGAGCACCTGCGCGCGCACATGGAGCCGGGCGGCGTGTGGCGCCACTGGACGCCCTCGGCGCCGCAGTACCACGTCGTCGCGCCCGACGTGGACGACACCGCGTACGTCTCCGGCGTGCTGCGCGACAACGGCGTCGCGGTGCCCGACAACCGCGCGGTGCTGCTCGCCAACCGCGACCGCCGCGGCCTCTTCTACACGTGGTTCATCGCCCGCTGGCCGCCGCCCCGCAGCGCCCGCCTCTGGGCCATCGCGGCGCGGCGGGCGCGCCACCCGCTGGAGGGGCGCAAGCTGTGGACGACGACGCCGGCGTTCCCCTCCGACGTCGACGGCATCGTCAACGCCAACGTGCTCGCGTACCTCGGCGAGGGGCCGCACGCGGCGCCGGTCGTCGCGCGCCTGACCGAGGTGTTCCGGGCCGGGGAGGAGGGGCGCTGCGACTCGTGGTACCGCGGGCCGTTCACCTTCTACTACGCGGTCACGCGGACGCGGCTGCGCGGGTTCGACCCGATCGCGGACGAGCTGTGCGCCCGCATCCGCGCCGCCGCGGCGCCGGACGGCCGCATCGGCGACGGGCCGCTCGACACCGCCCTGGCCGCGTGCGCCCTGTGCAACCTCGGCGCCGAGCCCGAACTGCGCGAGCGCGCCTGCGACTGGCTCGCGCGCGTGCAGGCGCCCGACGGCTCCTGGCCCGCCGCCGCCTTCTACTACGCCGGCCCGCGCGAGGACCCGCCGCTGCCGCGCTGGGGCTCGCCGGAGCTGACGACGGGGTTCTGCCTGGAGGCGCTCGCGCGGTGCCGGGCCACCTGATCCACGTCGGCTTCCCGAAGGCGGGCTCGACCGCGCTCGGCGCGTGGTTCGACGCGCACCCGCAGGTCGCCTACGCGCCGAACGGGCTCGGCGGCTTCTACCACGCGTTCGATCTGGCGGCCGCCGCGGCGGGAGCTGGGGAGCCGCCGCCGTGGCACGTGACGAGCGCCGAGAGCCTGTCGTTCCCGCGGATCACCGACGACCCGGTGGCGCGGGCGCGCGGCGCGCCGGCGCGCGCGGTGACGCTGACCGAGAGCCGCGAGCGCGTGTGCCGGATGCTGCGCGCCCTGTACCCCGGGGCGACGATCCTGATCGTGACCCGCGGGTTCCGGGGCGCGATGCTGTCGGGGTACTCGCAGTACGTGAAGACCGGCGGGCGCGGCGCGGCGAGCGAGCTGCGACCGGAGCCGGACGTCATCGCCGAGGCGCTCGACTACGACGCGGTCGTGGCGCTGTACGAGGCCGCGTTCGGGCCCGAGCGGGTGATCGTGCTGCCGTTCGAGCTGCTGCGCGACGACGCGGCCGCGTTCGCCCGGGTGCTGGAGGAGCGGCTCGGGCTCGAGCCCGCCGCCGCGCCGATCGCGGTGCGCAACCCGGGCCTGTCCCCGGCCGCGCTGGCGTGGCAGCGGCGGCTCTCGCACGCCGTCGGGCTCGCCGCGCGCGCCCTCCCCGGCCGCCTGGGCGACCGACTGATGCGCGCGTACGTGCGGCTCGGCACCGGCGAGCGGCTGCGCCGCCCCCTGGAGCTGCTGGCGCGGGCCGTGCCCGGCTCGCGCGCGGCGGCCGTCGACGTGCCCGACGACGTGCTCGCGCCGCTGCGCGGCCGCGCGTCGTCGCTCGCCGGGCGGCCGTTCTACGAGCGGTACGCGGCGGAGTACCTCAACGGGTAGGCCGCCGCGGGCACTTCCCCTCTTGCCTGAACCGTGATTCACTTCTTCCGTGCCCTACCGCCCGACCGAGCGGACCGAGGCGCGCCGCGTCGCCGCGCGGGAGCGCGTGGTCCGCGCGGCGAGCGACATCGTCGCCGCCGACGGCTTCGCCGCCGCCTCGGTCGCCGCGGTCGCCGCGCGGGCCGGGATCGCGGTCGGGTCGGTCTACCGCCACTTCCCCTCGAAGGGAGAGCTGTTCGCCGAGCTGTTCCGGCGCGCGTCGGCGCACGAGCTGGACGCCACGCGCGCGGCCGTGGAGGGCGCCGACGACCACCCGCACGACCGGCTCGCCGCCGCGGCGGCGACGTTCGCCGAGCGCGCGCTGCGCGGGCGGCGGCTCGCGTGGGCGCTGATCGCCGAGCCGGTCGACCCGCTCGTCGAGAGCGAGCGGCTCGCGTTCCGGCGCGCCTACCGCGACCTGTTCGCGGAGATCGTCGAGGACGGCGTCGCGCGCGGCGAGCTGCCCGCGCAGGACGCCGAGCTGACCGCCGCCGCGGTCGTGGGGGCGATCGGCGAGGCGCTCGTCGGCCCGCTGTCGCCGGTCGCGCCGGAGGGCGATCCGGGCGCCGTCGTCGCGGCCGTGGTCGCCGTCTGCCTGCGCGCCACCGGCGCAACCGAGAGGAGGACCCCGTGAGCCGCTACCCGCTCGACCCGTTCCCGTTCGGGTGGTTCCACGTCGCGTTCGCGGCGGACCTCGCGCCGGGCGACGTCCGGCCGCTGCCGGCGTTCGGCCGCCAGTTCGTGCTGTGGCGCGACGAGGAGGGCGCGCCGCACGTCCTCGACGCCTACTGCGCCCACCTCGGCGCGCACCTCGGCTACGGCGGCGAGGTGCGCGGGACGACGCTGCGCTGCCCGTTCCACGCCTGGGAGTACGGCGGCGACGGGCGGTGCGTCGCGATCCCGTACAGCCACAAGACGCACAAGCTCGGCGGCGTGCGCTCCCATCCGGCCGTCGAGCGCAACGGGATGGTGTGGATGTGGTGGCACCCGCACGGCGAGCCGCCGGCCTTCGACGTCCCCGAGGTGCCCGAGTGGTCGCACCCGGACTGGAGCGACGACTACGTGCGCCAGCACTGGCGCGTGCGGACGCAGTGGCGGGAGATCGCCGAGAACGGCATCGACCTCACGCACTTCCACTACCTGCACGGCGTCGCGACGATCCCGGAGCTCGAGTTCGCGTCGGTCGACGGCCCGGTCTGGCACTCGAACGCGACCCACCAGGTCAACACGCCGCTCGGGCGGCGGCCGAGCAACTTCGAGGTCCGCTTCCACGGCCCCGGGTTCGCGTGGCTGCGGTTCGGCATCGAGGACCTGGTCGAGATCCTGTTCATGGTCACGCTGACGCCGCTCGACGAGGCGACGGTCGACAACCGCTTCAGCTTCCTCGCGCGCCGGCGGCTGCGCGACGACGTGCCGGACATGGCGCCGGCGCTCATCCAGGAGGTCATCGACCAGGTGACCGACGACGTCCCGATCTGGGAGCACAAGATCGTGAAGGACCCGCCGCGGCTGGCCAAGGGCGACGGGCCGATCATGAAGTTCCGGCGCTGGGCGGCGCAGTTCTCGGCGGCCCCGCCGCCGGCGGCGCAGGCTCCCACGCCGGAGGAGTCGGTGGCGGCGGGGGCCGGCTGACGTGGACGACGCGGTCTTCGTGCTCGACGGCGACGTCGCGACGCCGACCGAGCTGGCCCGCGGCCCGTGGGGTCCGGACGCCGCCCACGGCGGCGCGCCCGCCGGCCTGCTGGCCGCGCTGATCGAGCGCCGCGCGGAGCCGCAGCGGCTCACCCGGATCACGATCGAGCTGCTGCGGCCCGTGCCGCTCGCGCCGCTCGCGGCGCACGCCGCGGGCGAGGCAGGCCGCACGGTCGGCCGCTGGAGCGCGTCGCTCGCCGCCGGCGGCCGGACGGTCGCCCGCGCCACCGCGGTCAGCTGCCGCACGGCGCCGCTCGACGTGCCGCCCGCGGCCGAGGAGCGCCTCCCGTTCCCCGACGCCGCCGAGCCACTGCGGATCCCCGGGATGCCCGACGTGCGCTCCTTCTACTACACGGCGATGGAGGGCCGCCTGGCCTCGGGCAGCGTCACCCGGCCGGGTCCCGCGGCGGTCTGGCTGCGCCTGCGCTGCCCGCTCGTCGCCGGCGCCGAGCCGTCCGGCTTCGTGCGCGCGGTCGCGGCCGCCGACTTCGCCAGCGGCACGAGCTGGGAGCTGCCGTTCGGCCCGTACCGCTACGTCAACGCCGACCTGACCGTCTGGGTGCACCGCCCGCCCGCCGGCGAGTGGATCGGCGTCGACGCCGCCACGACGCTCGACGCCACCGGCACCGGCGTGACCGAGACGCGGCTGTTCGACCGCGACGGCCGCGTCGGCGGCGCGCAGCAGACGCTCGTCGTCAGCGCCGCCGAGCCCGCGTCGACCCGCACCGACCCCCGCGTCGAGGAGACGTCCTGATGGCCACGACCACCACCCCGCCGGCGACCGCGACCCCGCTCAACCAGCCGCCGCCGCGCGAGGGCCTCGACGAGTACGCCACCAACGCGCCGCTGGTCGAGGCCGTCGAGCGCCACGACGCCGGCTGGGCGGACGAGCGGCTGCGCACCGCCGGCCGGCTCGTCGGCGAGGCGGCGTTCCAGCGCTGGTCGGCCGACGCCGACCGCCACCCGCCGGTCCTCGTCACCCACGATCGCGCCGGGCGCAGGATCGACGAGGTCGAGTACCACCCGAGCTACCACGCGGTCATCGGGCGCGCGGTCGAGCACGGCGCGCACTCGCTGGCGTGGACCGACCCGCGGCCGGGGGCGCACGTCGCGCGCGCCGCGATGTTCATGCTCTTCGCGCAGGTCGAGCCCGGGCACGCGTGCCCTACGTCGATGACGCACTCCGCGGTGCCCGCGCTGCGCGCCGAGCCGGGCCTCGCGGCCGAGTGGGAGCCGCGGCTGACGTCGACGCGCTACGACCCGGTGCTCGCCCCGCCCCAGGACAAGGCCGGGGCGCTGTGCGGCATGGCGATGACCGAGAAGCAGGGCGGCTCGGACCTGCGCCAGACGACCACGGCGGCGCGGCCGGTCGACGCAGGCGCCGGCGAGTACGAGCTGACCGGGCACAAGTGGTTCTGCTCGGCGCCGATGTGCGACCTGTTCCTCACGCTCGCGCGGACCGACGAGGGGATCTCGTGCTTCGCGCTGCCCCGGGTCCTGCCCGACGGCACCCGCAACGGCTTTCGCGTCGAGCGGCTGAAGGACAAGCTCGGCAACCGCTCGAACGCCTCCAGCGAGGTCGTGTTCGAGGCCGCCCGGGCGCGCCTGGTCGGCGAGCCGGGGCGCGGCATCCCCACGATCATCGAGATGGTCAGCCACGCGCGGCTGGACTGCATCCTCGGCACCACCGCGGGGATGCGCCACGCGGTGGCGGAGGCGGCCTGGTACGCGGCCCACCGCGTCGCGTTCGGCCGGCGCCTGGCCGAGCAGCCGCTGATGGAGAACGTCCTCGCCGACCTGTGCCTGGAGGCCGAGGCGGCGACCGCCGTCTCGCTGCGCCTCGCGCGCGCCTACGACGCCGACGCGGACGACCGCGAGCGCGCGTTCCGGCGCCTCGCCACCGCGGTCTCGAAGTACTGGGTCTGCAAACGCGGCCCGCGCCACGCGTTCGAGGCGATGGAGTGCCTCGGCGGCAACGGCTACGTCGAGACCTTCCCGGTCGCGCGCCGCTACCGCGAGCAGCCGATCACCTCGATCTGGGAGGGGTCGGGCAACGTCATCTGCCTCGACGTCCTGCGGGCGCTCGTCCGCGAGCCGCACACGCTCGACGCGCTCCTCGCCGAGCTGGACGAGAGCGCCGGCGCCGACCGGCGGCTCGACGCCTACGTGGACGCGCTGCGCGCGGAGCTGCGCGACGGGAACGAGCTCGAGCGGCGCGCCCGGCGGCTCACCGAGCGGATGGCGCTCGCGCTGCAGGCCTCGCTGCTCGTGCGCCACGCGCCGCGCGCCGTGGCCGACGCGTTCTGCGCGGCGCGCCTGGACGGCGCGGGCGGGGCGGAGTACGGCACGCTGCCGGCCGGCGCCAGCGCCCGCGCGATCGTCGCGCGGCATGCGCCGGAGGTCGCGTAGCTACCCGCCGTCGCGCGGGAAGAGCACGTAGATCTCGGCGACGACGCCCTCGTGCGGGTCGAGGGAGCTCGAGAACGAGCGCACCTTGCGCCCGACCGTGCGCTCGACGGCCGCGACGAAGTGCTGCGCCGTCGCGCTCTGGAAGAAGAGCCGCGACTCCTGGACGCGGTGGGCCGCGCCCATCTCGACCATCGCCTTCTCGGCGGGCAGGAGGGCGTCCTCCATGATGCACACGAGCGCGTCGGGCCCGGCGTACTCGGTGCGGGCGCGCGTCGGGCCGCGGCCGAACTGCTCCTTGTGGAGCGCGACGAGGGCGTTCGAGATCGCGGCGAGCGGCGACGTGCTCTCGTGGGCGTGACTGTCGGCCACTGCGGGCCTCTCTCGTTGGGGGGGCGAGGCGATGAACCGCCGGGAACGCCGCGGTGACCGCTCGTCGAGCATAGCGCCGCGTGTTCCAAACCAACGTGCCAAGTCGCCGGAGCAAGCACGCGCGGGCGCGCTAGGCTGCGGGCAGCCGCGGGTTCGGGCCCGACATGCGAGCCGCGCGGCCAGAGTCGAACCGGAGCGAGCGCGAGCCATGCGATGGGCGGTGCGCGACTTCCGCCACGTGCCTCCTCTCCGAAGGAAGCTTTGCGATGGCAGCCACCACTCCGATCGACCGCACCGCCCGTCCAGCGCCCGCCGGCGAGCCCCGCGGGTTCCTGTCGATCCTCGACGCCGACCCCGATCTCGCCGACGGCATCCCGGCGGCCGACCACCCGCTCGCGCGGCGCGCGCTCGCCCGGCCGGTCCACCCGGTCGGGGAGGACGGCGTCGACGCCGCGGCGCTCCTGAGCGGCGAGGGTGCGTTCGGGCTGCTGGTCGTGGAGGGCGCGGTGGTGCGCGAGCTGGACCTTGCGGGGCGCGTCTGCACCGAGCTCCTCGGGCCGGGCGACGTCCTCGGCGGCGTCCCGGAGGACGCGCTCCTCCCGGTGCCCGTCGCCTGGAAGGCGCTGCAGCCCGCGGGGGCGATCGTCCTCGACGCGCGGTTCACGTCGGCGGCCCAGCGCTGGCCGGCGCTCGCCGTCAACCTCCACCGGCGGCTGCTCGAGCAGGCCCACCGGTCGGCCGTGCACGCCGCGATCGCGCAGCTTCCGCGCGTCGAGCGCCGCGTGCTCGCGCTCATGTGGCAGCTGTCGGAGCGGTGGGGCCGGGTGACGCCCTTCGGCGTCGAGGTCGACCTGCCGCTGACGCACGAGGCCGTGGGGCGGCTCGTCGGCGCGCAGCGCCCGACGGTGTCGCTGGCGCTGGCCGACCTCGCGCGCGAGGGCGCGCTGACGCGGACGGTCCGCCGGACGTGGCTGCTGGCCGCTGACTCGCACGGCCTCGTGCGGCC
>DASZEJ010000123.1:0-8838 GCA_035940955.1 Solirubrobacteraceae bacterium | reverse complement strand
CGAGCTCCGCCGCCAGCGCCCGGACCTCCGCCGCCATCGCCGCGAAGCCCTCCTCGCTCACCCGGCAGCCGGCGAGCGGGTCGTCGGAGTGGGCGTCGAACCCGGCGCTCACGAGCACGAGGCCCGGCTCGTACGCGCGGGCCAGCGGCGTCACGACGTGCGACACGAGCGACACGAACGTCTCGTCGCCGGAGCCCGCGGGCACCGGCACGTTGACCGTGTACCCCTCCCCCGCGCCGCTCCCCACGTCCGACGCCGGGCCGGTCCCCGGGTACAGCGGCGACTCGTGGATCGAGACGAACAGCACCTCGTCGGTGTCGTGGAAGACGTCGTTCGTCCCGTTGCCGTGGTGGACGTCCCAGTCGAGGATGAGGACCCGGCCCACGCCGAACTCCGACAGCGCCCGCCGGGCCGCCACCGCCACGTTGTTGAACAGGCAGAACCCCATCGCCCGCGCCGCCTCGGCGTGATGACCGGGCGGGCGGTGGACCGACGCGGCGAACGACGCCTCCCCGCCGAGCAGCAGGTCGACGGCCGCCGCCGCCCCGCCCGCGGCGTGCAGCGCCGCCCGCCAGGACCCCGGAGAGCACACCGTGTCGACGTCCAGCGGGCCGCCTCCCGCCGCGACGAACCGCTCGATCCCGTCCACGTACGCGGCCGGGTGGACGAGCTCCAGCAGCTCCCGCGACGCGGCCGGCGACGAGGACCGCGCGAGCCCCAGCCCGCCGCGCGCCGACAGCTCGTCCTCGAACGCCACCAGCCGCGCCGCGCGCTCGGGATGCGCGCCGGTGTCGTGCTCGAGCGAGGACGGGTGCGACAGCAGGACCGCGGGCGGCATGGGGCTACGGTACCCGCCCATGCCGGAGCCGAGGATCGACGCCGACGTCGCCGTGGTCGGCGCCGGAGGCGCGGGCCTCTACACCGCGCTGGCCGCCGCGAACGAGGGCGCGCGCGTCGCGCTGATCTCCGCCACGCCGCTCGCGCAGACCGCCAGCTACTGGGCTCAGGGCGGGATCGCCGCGGCGCTCGCCGAGGGCGACTCCCCGGAGGAGCACCTGAGGGACACCGTCGCCGCCGGCCGCGGCCTCACCCGCCTCAGCGCGGCGCAGGCGCTCGTGAACGAGGCCCCCGACGCCGTCCGCACCCTCCAGCGCCTCGGCGTCCACTTCGACGCCGACCGCCACGGCAACCTGGCCCTCGGCCTCGAGGGCGGCCACTCGCGGCGCCGCGTCGTCCACGCGGGCGGAAGCGCGACCGGCCGCCGCGTCGTCCGCCAGCTCAGCGCCCTCGCCGTCGAGCACCCGAAGATTACCGTCCTCGACGCCGCCCGCGCCGCCGACCTGTGGTGCCACGACGGCCGCGTCGCCGGCGTGCTCATGGGGGACGGCCGGGCGGTCGGCGCCCGCGCCACGATCGTGACGGCCGGCGGCGCCGCGGCGCTGTGGGCGCGCACCACCAACCCGCCGGGCTCGACCGGCACCGGCATGGTCCTCGCCCACCGCGCGGGCGCCGAGCTGGCCGACCTCGAGTTCCTCCAGTTCCACCCGACCGCGGTGACCGGGATCCCCCGCCGCGAGGGCTTCCTCATCACCGAGGCCATCCGCGGCGAGGGCGCGACGCTCCACGGCCCCGACGGCGAGCGGTTCGTGGAGGAGCTGCTGCCGCGGGACGAGGTCGCGCTGGCGATCTTCCGCAAGCTCCAGGAGACCGGCGCCACCCACGTCGGGCTCGACATGCGCGGGATCGACCCCGCCCTGTTCCCCAACGTCGTCAAGGCGCTGCGCGACAACGGGCTGGACCCGGCGAGGGAGCTGGTCCCGGTCGCGCCGGCCGCCCACTACATGATGGGCGGCATCGTCACCGACCTGCACGGGCGGTCGACGGTCGGGGGCCTGTACGCGGTGGGTGAGTCGGCCTGCACCGGGCTGCACGGCGCGAACCGGCTTGCCTCGAACTCGCTCAGCGAGTGCTTCGTCTTCGGCGGCCGGGCGGCCCGCGCCGCGCTCGACGAGCCGGCCGACCCGCCGCCGCCGGACCCGCCCGCGCCCGAGCCCGTCCCCCCGCTGGCCCAGGAGACCCGCGAGGCGATGTGGCGCCACGCGGGCCTGGAGCGCACGCCCGAGGGGCTCGAGCGCCTGGCGGCTGACGCCCACCCGCTCGCCCGGCTCGTCGCCGCCTGCGCGCTCGCCCGCACCGAGTCGCGCGGCGCGCACCGCCGCGCCGACCACCCGGAGCGCGACCCCGCCCTCGACGAGCGTCACGCCGTCGTGGGGTCCTTCGGCGCGCCCGAATTCAGGGCATGGCGCTGATCGTAAGCCTCTCCTTAACGCGAAATCAACAAAGTAAGCGTTGTCGCCTGTACAGCCCTGGGCGATGATCACGCGCTCCGGGGGCGCGATCCAGAGGAGGGTTCGAGGGTCACCATGTTCCAGTACAGCCGGGGGATCTACAGGGAGCTGGCGCCGCTCGTCGATGCGCGCGCAGGCTGCCCCGGCCGCAGCGCCCACGAGCACCTGCTCAAGGCGTGCGAGGCGACCATGGAGCGTCTGTCCACCGATCGGCACTACTTCGCGCGGCCGGCCCGGACGCTGTTCAACGACGTCCGCTTCTGCTTCCCCATGACCGCGCAGGCCCGTGCGTGGAGCGTGATCCACGCGTACGTGGCGGCCGCCGAGACGTACCTCGACAGCATCCCGAAGCAGGGCTACGACGTGCACGGCAACCCGCTGCAGTGCCGCGCGACGACGCGCAAGGGCACGGCGTGCCAGCGCGTGCCGCTGCCGCACAACGGCTACTGCCCGTCGCACCAGCACCTGGCGGAGACCGAAGAGACCGAGCTGGTCGTCGCGGCCTAGCCCCGTACGCTCCCGGGCGTGCTGCTCGGGGTGGACGTCGGCGGGACCTTCACCGACGCCGTGCTCGTCGTCGACGGCCGGGCGATCACGGCCAAGGCGCCGTCGACCCCCGAGGACCAGTCGCGCGGGGTCCTCGACGCGGTCCGCGCCGCCCTGGAGCGCGCCGGTCGCGACGCGCGCGAGGTGACCGCGTTCGCCCACGGGATGACGGTCGCGACGAACGCGCTGCTCGAGGGCCGCGCGGCGCGCACCGTCCTGATCGCGACCGAGGGCTTCACCGACGTCGTCGAGCTGGGCCGGCAGCGGCGCAGGGACCTGTACCGGCTGTGCGCGGCGCACCCGCCGCCGCTCGTGGCGCCGGAGCTGCGCGTCGCCGCGCCCGAGCGCACCGGGCCGGAGGGCGTGCTGCGCGCGCTCGACGACCCGGCGGCCGTGGCGCGCGCCGCCCTCGCCCACGAGCCCGAGGCGGTCGCCGTCTGCCTGCTGCACGCCGACCGCTTCCCCGAGCACGAGCGCGCGCTCGGCGAGGCGCTGGCCGCCGCCGCGCCCGGCGTGCACGTCTCGCTGTCGCACGACGTCGTGGGCACGTTCCGGGAGTACGAGCGCGCGGCGACGACCGAGGTCGACGCCGCGCTGTCGCCGCTGCTGGCGCGCTACCTGCGCGAGCTGGTGCGGGCGGGGAGCGAGGAGGGGCTGCCCGAGCCGGCGATCATGCAGTCGAGCGGCGGGCTGGCCGACGCCGAGCTGGCCGCCCGGCACGCCGCGCTGAGCGTGCTGTCCGGCCCGGCGGGCGGCGCCGCGGCGGCGGCGCTCATCGCCGAGCGGACCGGCGTCCCCGACCTGCTGTGCTTCGACATGGGCGGAACGTCGTGCGACGTGTGCGTCGTGGAGGGCGGGCGCGTGCGCGAGACCGCGGGGCGCGAGGTCGGCGGCCGGCCGCTGACGCTGCCGATGGTCGACATCCACACGGTCGGCGCGGGCGGCGGCTCGATCGGCTGGATCGACCCGGGTGGCGCCCTGCGCGTCGGCCCGCGCAGCGCGGGCGCCGACCCGGGGCCGGCGTGCTACGGCCGCGGCGGCACCGAGCCGACGGTCACCGACGCGAACCTCGTCCTCGGCCTGCTCGACCGCGACACCCCGCTCGCCGGCGGCGTGGCGCTCGACGCGGACGCCGCCGAGCGCGCGCTGGAGACGCTCGGGATGGAGGCCGGCGAGGCCGCGCGCGGCATCGTCCGCGTCGCCAACGCGGAGATGGTCCGCGCGCTGCGGGTCATGACCGTCGAGCGCGGCGTCGACCCGCGCGGGTTCGCGCTGCTGGCCTTCGGCGGGGCCGGCGGCCTGCACGCCGCCGCGATCGCCGACGAGCTGGGGATCGACCGCATCGTCTGCCCGCGCGCGAGCGGCGTGCTGAGCGCGCTCGGGCTGGCGGCCGCCGACCGGCGGGTCGACGTCCAGCGGACCGTCCTCGGGCGCGACTACGACGCCGAGGAGCTGGCCGCGGACGCGCGGGAGCGCATCGGCGACGGCCGCGCGCGCACCGAGGTCGTCTACGACTGCCGCTTCCGGGGCCAGTCGTTCGAGCTGACGGTGAGCGACCCGCGCGACTTCCCGAAGGCGCACGAGGAGCGGTACGGGTTCACCGAGCCGGACGGCGAGGTCGAGGTCGTGACCGTCCGCGCTACGGCCCGGACGCCGGGCGCCGACGTCGAGCTGGCCGCCGAGGGCGAGGCGCCCGACCGGGGCGAGCGCGCGACGGTGCTGGGCGACCGGACGGCGGTGCTGCGCGGCGAGCTGCCGCCCGGCACGCGCGTCGAGGGGCCGGCGATCTGCGCGCTGCCGGAGGCGACGCTCGCGGTGCCGGCCGGCTGGGCCGGCGCGGTCGACGACCACGGGACGGTGGTGCTCGATCGATCCCGTTGAGCTGCAGGTCGCGACCGGCGCGCTGCGCGCCGCGTGCGAGGAGATGGGCGCCGTGCTGGTCCGCGCGGCCCACTCGGCGAACATCAAGGAGCGGCGGGACTGCTCGACCGCCCTCTTCGACGCCTCCGGCGAGATGGTCATGCAGGCCGAGCACATCCCCGTCCACCTCGGGGCGATGCCGGCCGCCGTCCGCGCCGTCCTGCACGAGGACCACGCCGCCGGCACGCCGTGGATCCTCAACGACCCGTTCGCCGGCGGCACCCACCTGCCCGACATCACCGTCGTCACGCCGGTCCTGCGCGACGGGCGCCTGCTCGGCTTCGCCGCCAGCCGCGCGCACCACGCCGACGTCGGCGGGCGCATCCCCGGCTCGATGCCGGCCGACTCGACCACGCTCGACGAGGAGGGCGTGGTGATCGCGCCGCAGCGGCTGACGCCCGGGCTCGTCGACGAGCTGGCCGGCCGGATGCGCCAGCCCGAGCAGCGCCGCGCCGACCTGCGCGCGCAGGCGGCCGCCAACGCGCTCGGCGCGCGGCGGCTGGGCGAGCTGGCGGCCCGGCTCGGCCCCGAGCGGCTGGCCGAGGCGACCGCGGCCGTGCTCGACTACGCCGAGCGCCGCACCCGCGCGCAGCTCGCCGCGATGGAGGACGGGGTGCGCGAGGCGGTCGACGTCCTCGAGGCGGCCGAGGGCGACCTCGAGCTGCGCCTGCGCGCCGAGGTGCGGGGCGACGAGCTGCTGCTCGACTTCGCGGGCAGCGCGCCGCAGCACCGGGGCAACCTCAACTGCCCGCTGGCGGTCACCGAGTCCGCCTGCCTGTTCGCGCTGCGCGTCCTCACCGACCCGGACATCCCCGCGAGCGCCGGGGCCGCGCGCCCCCTGACCGTCACGGCGCCCGAGGGCTCGCTGCTCAACGCCCGTCCCCCCGCCGCCGTGGTGGGAGGGAACGTCGAGACCTCCTCGCGCGTCGCGGACCTCGTCCTGCGCGCGTTCGGGCGCGCGCTGGGCCAGGGGACGATGAACAACCTCACGCTCGGCAGCGACGCGTTCACCTACTACGAGACGCTCGGCGGCGGGCAGGGCGCGTGCCCGGACGCCGACGGCCCGAGCGGCGTCCACGTCGCGATGAGCAACACGCTCAACACGCCGGTCGAGGCGCTGGAGCTCGAGTTCCCGCTGCGCGTCACCGAGTACGCCGTCCGCCGCGGATCGGGCGGCGCGGGCGCGCGGCGCGGCGGCGACGGCGTGATCCGCGAGGTCGAGGCGCTCGCGGACATGACGTACTCGCTCATCACCGAGCGCCGCCGCCACGCGCCCGCGGGCGCGGCCGGCGGCGAGCCGGGGGCGAAGGGCCGCAACCTGCTCGACGGCGAGGCGCTCGAGCCCAAGGCGACGGGCGAGCTGCGCGCCGGCCAGCGCCTGCGGATCGAGACGCCCGGCGGCGGCGGGCACGGCCGGCCGTCGTAAGGGGTCGGGGGCGCGAATCCGCTCCATCCGCCCGATGTGAGGCGGGCCCCTTAGCTGCACGGTGACTAGGCATGTATCCCCACCTGCACCACGCCGTGGCCCTCGCCCGCCTCGCCGACATGCGGGAGGCCGCCGAGCGCCGGCGCGGCGCGGGCGGCCCTGCGCCCGCGGCGCCGCCCCGGTGCCGCCGCCGCCGCAGGGTGCGCCGTGCGCTCACGCGGCGGGCGGTCCGCGCCGCCGGCTGATCCCCACGCATACTCCCCAGCGTGCCAGCGCGTGTCAGCAGCACCCGGTTCGTCGGCCGCGAGTCGCAGCTCGCCGAGCTGCAGAGCCTGCTCGAGGACGCGGCCGCCGGCCGGCCGCGCATCGCGTTCGTCACCGGGGAGTCCGGCATGGGCAAGACGCGGCTCGTCGCCGAGCTGTCGACCCGGGCGAGCGCCGCGGGGGCGCGCGTGCTGTTCGGCGAGTGCGTCGAGCTGGGCGCGGGCGAGCTGCCGTACGCGCCGATCGTCGCCGCGCTGAGGCCGCTGGCGCGGCGCGCCGACCCGGTGCTCGACGCGCTCGGGCTCTCGCGCGCCGAGCTGGCCCGGCTGCTGCCCGAGCTGGGCGACGGCGGAGCACCGCCGCCCGGCGACGGCACGGTCACCCCCAAGGCGCGGATCTTCGAGGCGCTCCTGACGCTGCTGGAGCGCCTGGGCCGCGACCAGCCGGTGGTGCTGGTCGTCGAGGACGTGCACTGGGCCGACCGCTCGACGCGGGACTTCCTCGTCTTCCTCGCCCGCGCGCTGTGGCGCGAGCGCGTGCTGGTCGTCTGCACGTACCGCACCGACGAGCTGCACCGGCGCCATCCGCTGCGCCCGGTCCTGACCGAGCTCGAGCGCGGCGAGCGCGCCCGCCGGATCGAGCTGACCCCGTTCACGCGCGAGGAGCTGGTCGCCCAGCTCACCGACATCCTCGGCGCGGAGCCCGACGTGGTCCTGCTCGACCGGCTGCTGGCGCGCAGCGAGGGCAACCCCCTCTTCGTCGAGGAGCTGCTGGCGGCCGGGCCGGACGGGGGCGGCGACCTGCCGCCGACGCTCCGGGACGCGCTGATCATGCGGGTGGAGGCGCTGCCCGAGCCGGCGCAGGAGCTGCTGCGCGTCGTCGCCGCCGGCCAGCGCGTCGACCACGACGTGCTGCGCGACGTCAGCGGCATCGAGGGCCGCCCGCTGCGCGAGGCGCTGCGCGAGACCATCGCCCACGGCCTGCTCGTGCCGGACGACGGCGGCCGGTACGCGTTCCGCCACGCGCTGCTGCGCGAGGCGGTCGAGGACGACCTCCTCCCGGGCGAGCGGACGGACCTGCACCTCGCGCTCGCCGAGGCGCTCGGCCGGCGGCTCGGCGACGGCGACCGCGAGGGCGAGCGCGGCGCGGCCGCGCTCGACGCCGCCGCCGAGGTCGCGCACCACTACGCCCAGGCCGGGGACCGGCCGCGCGCGTTCGTCGCCGCGCTGCGCGCCGCCGGCTACGCCGACGACGTCCACGCGAACGGCGAGGCCGCGGCGCTGCTGGAGCGCGCGCTCGAGCTGTGGTGCCGGCTCGGCGACCCCGAGTCGCTCGCCGGCTTCGACTACGTCGAGCTGCTGCGGCGCGCCGCCCACCAGCACGAGGTCGCCGGCGACCCGAAGCGGGCGGCGGCCCTGCTCTGCGAGGCGCTCGACGAGCTCGACCACGCCGCCGAGCCGGCGCGCGCGGCCGCCCTGCTCGAGCGCCTGGGGCAGGCGCGATGGCATCTCGGCAAGGGCTCGCTGGCGCTCGAGGCCTACGACCGGGCGCTCGCGCTGCTGCCGGCCGGTGAGCCGTCGCGCGAGCGCGCGCAGGCGCTGGCGTCGCAGGCCGCCGCGCTCATGCTCGCCGACCGCGCCGAGGCCGAGCCGCGCAGCCGCGAGGCGATCGAGGCGGCACGGGCCGCGGGGGCGCCCGACGTCGAGCAGCACGCGCTCAACACGCTCGGTGTCGCGCGAGTGCGGCGGGGCGACGTCGACGGCGCAGTGGCCGCGCTGCGCGCGTCGATCGCGATGGCGCGCGAGGCCGGACTGCTCGAGGGCGTCGACCGCGGCTACGGGAACCTCGCCGACGCGCTGCACAACGCCGGCCGCAGCGTCGAGGGGCGCGACGTCGCGCTCGAGGGGCTCGCCGAGCCGGGCCGGCTCTCCCCCTCGCAGTGGCTGTCGTTCACGCTCTCCGAGATCGAGTTCTGCCTGGGCGACTGGGACGCGGCGGATGCGCACGCGTCGGCCGACGACCTCCCGCGGGCGTCCGGCACCGTCCGCATGCGCCTGCACTTCCTGCTGCGCCGCGCCGAGCTGCTGCTCGGCCGCGGCGAGCTCGACGGCGCGCTGGAGGCGGCCGAGGAGGCGCGCGAGCTCACCGTCCGCTCGCTGGAGCCTCAGTGGCACTCGCCGGTCGCCGCGCTGCTCGGCGAGGCGTACGCCCGCCAGGGCCGCTTCGACGACGCGCGCGCCGCGGTGGCGGACGGGCTCGCGCGGCTGCCGGAGGCCCGGCGCGGGGCGCGCGTCGCCGCGGCGGGCGCCAGCGCGGAGGCGGACGCGGCGCAGC
>DASZEJ010000122.1:0-4191 GCA_035940955.1 Solirubrobacteraceae bacterium | reverse complement strand
GACGCCTCGCGCAGCACGGGATGCGGGTCGTCGCACCCCGTCGTCGGCGGCACGACGCCGCGCGCGACCGCCATCGTCGCCTTGATCAGCCCCGCGACCCCCGCCGCCGCCTTCGTGTGGCCGATGTTCGCCTTGACCGAGCCCAGCACCGCCGGCGGAAGCGAACCGCCGCCGCCGCTCGACCGGATCGCCGCGAGCGCCCGGATCTCCGTCGGGTCGCCGACCGCCGTCCCCGTCCCGTGGCCCTCGAAGTACGCCACCGACGACGGGTCGGTCTCCGCCCGCGCGTACGCGCGGCGCAGGGCGCGCAGCTGCCCCGCCGCCTCGGGCCGCGTGATCCCGCCGCTGCCGTCCGACGAGATCCCCCAGCCGCGGATCACCGCGCGGATCGGCGCCCCCGCGGCGCGCGCGTCCCCCAGCCGCATGAGCACGACGCACCCGCACCCCTCGCCCGGCCAGAACCCCTGCGACCGCGCGTCGTACACCCGCATCTCCTCCGGCGCGAGCGCCCCCGTCTTCGCGAACCCGACCAGCTCGAACGGGTCGATGCTCACGTCGACGCCGCCCGCGACCGCGACGTCCAGCTCCCCGGCGACGAGCCGCTGGCACGCCGTGGCGACCGCCAGCAGCGAGGCCGAGCACGCGCCGTCGACCGTGTAGCCGCCGCCGCCCAGGTCGAGGTGGTTGCACACCCTCCCGGCGATCGTGTTCGACAGCGCGCCCGCCAGCGACTCGTCCCCGACGGGTTCGAACGGCGCCTTGTACGTCGCCTCGATCCGCCCGAGCAGCTCCCGCCGCGCCGCCGGGCCGAGGCCGTCCAGCGCCGACTCCACCACCCGCCGCACGTACGGCCACCGCAGCCGCATCAGCGCCGCCCGCGACATCTCGCCGGTCAGCGTGTTGCCGAGCACCACGCCCGTCGTCTCGCGCGGCAGGCCGTCCCCGCCGGAGAAGCCCGCGTCCGCCAGCGCCCGGCACGCGACGTCCAGCGCCAGCCAGTGCGTGAGGTCGGCCGCGCGGTACGCCGCGCCCGGCACGCGGAAGCGCACCCGGTCGAACTCGTAGCCCTCCACCAGCGCCGCCTCGGTCGCGTACAGCCGGTCCTCCGCCGACCGGTCCGCGCTGAAGTAGTCCTCCAGCGCGAGCCGCTCCGGGGGCAGCCGCCGGAACGCCCGCCGCCGCGCCAGCACGTTCTCCCAGAGCTGCTCCGGGGTCGAGGCGTCCGGCAGCTCGCAGGCCAGCCCGACGACCGCGATCATCGCGCGCGCCCGGCCCCCGCCGCCGCGACCGACGCCGGGACCGGCGCGCCGGCGTCGGCGCGCGCCCGCTGGCGCGCCCGCGCCCACGCGAGCGCGTGCAGGCCGACCCCGCGGCACGCCGACACGAGCGCCAGGGCGAAGAACAGCCCGAACACGACGTGCAGCGACGTCAGCACCCCGTAGACCGCCGCGACGCTCGCCCCGAACGCGACCTGCGACCGGCGCGCGACCGGCGTCGTCCCCGGGTCGGTGACCATGTAGAAGGTGAACAGCAGGAACGCCATGCCGGTCATCGGCAGCAGCGCCGCGGTCAGCGACGCGCCGAAGGCGACGTGCCGCACGAGCGCCTGAGCGGCGAACGCGCCGAGCCACGCGCAGATCAGCGGCACCTTGCCGGTGAGCTTGAAGTTCAGGAACGTCCCGGTGCAGAGGATCACCGCCGGGACCGCCCAGTCCGCCCAGCCGGCCACGTTCTCGGTGAAGTGGTACGGCGGCGCGATCCCGACCGACGGGAACATCAGCAGCACGCACGCCATGCCGAAGTTCGACGGGTTGAGGAAGTGGCGCGACGCCTTCCCGACCGGCGCGCGGAACACCGACTTCGACCCGACCGCGACGACGCCCGCGAGCACGATCGGCCACAGCCGGTCGCCGGGGAAGAGCAGGAGGGCGATCGCCAGCGCGGTGATGTGCGCGGGCAGCAGGAAGTCGACGAGCGTCCGCACCCCGCCGCGGAACCGCGCCGGCCGCCCGGCGCTCCACGCGTCCGCCGACTCGAGCAGCAGCTCGAGCGAGTAGCACGTCGCCAGCGACACCACGACCTGCAGCCACGACTGCTCGATCCCGAGCCAGGCGTGGCCGACGACGGTCAGCGTGCTGATGCCGATCGCGAAGCGGCGGAGCGCCGCGGTGCGCCGTTGCTGCGGGGTCATCGCGTCTCTCCCAGGACGATCGCGTGGCGGCCGGGCGCGAGCGCGCGGGAGAGCGAGCGGACGCGCCCGGCCGTGTCACGCCAGCGCACGCGCACGCGCGCCGGCCGGGCGTCGCGCCCGAGGCCGAAGTGCAGCTCGGAGCTGCGCTTGCCGGAGTGGCCGTTGCCGCCGTCGACCTGGCGGACGAGCGTGCGCCCGTCGGCCCGCCGCACGACCGCTTCCGCGCCGATCGCCGGCCCGCCGCTCGGCAGCAGGAGCCGCAGCGCGAGCGACCGCCCGCACCGCGTGCACCGGTTCAGGTACAGGTACGACGGCTGCCACTGGTTGGCGACCGCGAGATCGAGCCGCCCGTCGGCGTCGACGTCCGCCGTCGCCAGGCCGCGCGTGACCTGCTCGCGCCCGAGCCCGGCGCGCGCGCCGACGTCGCGGAAGCTCCCGTCCGCGCCGCGCGCGCGGAACGCGTTCGGCTCGTGGCCGCTGAGGTCGGCGCCCGCGCGGAAGCGCGGCCAGTTGCCGGGGTCGGCGAGGATGCCGTCGTTGGCGATCGCCAGCTCCTGCAGCTCGGCCCACCGGTCGGTCTCGCCGGCGAGGAAGCCGGTGGCGACGACCGCCTCGAGCGTGCCGTCGGCGTCGAAGTCGTCGAGCCGCGCGTCCCAGCTCCAGCCGGTGCGGGCGAGGCCGAGCGGCTCGGCGCGGTCCTCGTACGGCGCCGGCCCGTCGCCGACGCTGCCGCCGGTGCTGACCCACGCGAAGTTGCTCTCGTGCAGCGCGAACGGCGACGTGATGTTGCTGACGAGCATGTCCGGCCGCGCGTCGCCGTTGAGGTCGCCGAAGTCGACGCCCATGCCCTTGAACGAGTCGTGGCCCAGGACCTTGGAGCCGAGGTCGCCGAAGCCCTTGCGCCCCTCGACCGTCGCCAGCCGCACGCGCCCCGGGGTCGAGCGGTTGAGCAGCAGCCGGTCGTTGCCGAAGTCGTTGGCGAAGTACAGCTCGGGCCGCAGGTCGCCGTCGAGGTCCTGCGCGCCGATCGCGAGCGTCCAGCCGCGCGCGACCTCCCCGGACAGCGCGCCGCGCGCCTCGCGGAACCGGCCGGGGCCGGCCCACAGGAGGATCCGGTTGACGCCGCCGTTCGTCGCGCGCGACATCGACCGCTGCATCGACACCGGCCTGCGCGACCGCGCGTCGAGCACGCGGTCGCCGTCGCGGAAGTAGTTGCCGAGCACGACGTCGGCGTGGCCGTCCGCGTCGACGTCGGCGAGCGTCGCCGCGTTCGTGTTCCACACGTGCCGCCCGGCGACGAGCTCGCGCGGCCGGAACCCGCCGCCCGCCTCCCGCAGGAAGAGCACCGGCGCGCGGCCCCAGTAGTAGACGAGCAGGTCGATCGCGCCGTCCTCGTCGAAGTCGCCGGGCAGGCAGCCCATCGGCGCCGTCGTCCGCGGGTCGTACGGCAGCGGCGCGGGCGACAGCTCCGCGGCGGGGAACCGGTCGCCGGTGCGGGGCAGCGGCGCCGCCGTGACCGAGTCGAACCGCGGGTCGACGTGGCAGGCGTCGTCGTCGCGGCCGTTGCCGTCGAGGTCGGCGAGCGCGATGGCGGCGCCGACCGCCGAGATCCACGCGTCGATCCCGCGCAGGCTGGGGTTGACCTCGCGGATCGTGCGCGGAGCGGCGAGCGAGGCGTCGGGCAGCGCGACCTCCTCGAACGCGAACCGCCCCTCGACGTCGGCCGGGCCGCTCGCGGTGCCGAGCGCCCCGCTCGCGAGCAGCACGGCGCCGAAGGCGGTCAGCGCGACCAGGCGCGCGGCGTGGCGGCGGATCACGCGCGCCCCCGCACGCTGCCGGCGCGCGCGCCGCGCGCCTCGGCCGCGGCGCTGCGGATCCGCGCGCGCCACAGCTCGTACGCGCGCTCGGCGCCGCCCGCGGGCAGGTCCTCGCGCGCCGCGGCGACGAGCGCGGCGGCGTCGCGGCAGGACATGCCCGCCAGCGCGCGGCACGCCAGCTCG
>DASZEJ010000121.1:0-9508 GCA_035940955.1 Solirubrobacteraceae bacterium | reverse complement strand
CGCTTCGGCGACGACGCGGTGATCGTGCTCGTGCGCGGGCCGCTGACCAAGCTCGTGCTGACCGACGACCTCGGGCGGCTGCTCAAGCTCGAGGGCTGCCTGGGCGGGAACGTCCCCGCGGGCGCCAAGCCGTACGGGGAGCCCGGGGGCCCGTGCGCGCGCCTGGCCCGCGACAAGCCGGCGAAGGTGGTGTTCGGGCCGGCGACGTTCGTCAACGAGTCGGTCCGCCAGCTCGTCGCCCAGCTCGTCAAGCGCAGCCGCGCGGCGCAGCAGCAGGCCGAGCGGGCGGCGCGGGCGGCGCGCGAGCTGGGCAGGGCGCGCGGCTGGGACGAGGACCGGATCGCCGCCGCGGAGAAGGCGGCGCGCGAGGCGGTCGGCCTGCGGTTCACCCGCGACCTGCTCCAGGTGGCGGTCGACTACGGGATCATGCGCGAGCCGCGGATCGACGACCCGGCGTTCGTCTCCAAGCTCGTCTTCGACGCGGCCAAGCCGGCCGGGACGCCGAAGGCGCGCTTCGCCTACCTGTTCCCGACCCGGCACGCGGCGCTGATCCAGGTGCGGCTCAAGTCGGGGCTGTCGGAGGACCAGCGGGCGCGGGCCATCGCCGACGTCCGCGAGGCGGTCGGGATGGGGGAGTGGAAGCTGCGCAGCGGGACGTTCACGGTCACCGGCGCGCCGGTGGTGCTCACCGACCTGGCCGACGAGGTCACCGACTCGATCAAGCTGCTGCTGCTCGCCGCGCTGCTGATCATGGCGGCGACCCTCGCGCTGGTGTTCCGCGCGCGCATGCGGCTGCTGCCGCTGGCCGTCGCGCTCGCCGCGGCGGGGCTGACCTTCGGCGCGCTGTCGCTGGCGGGCGCGTCGCTGACGATGGCGTCGATCGCCGTGCTGCCGGTGCTCATCGGGCTGGCCGTCGACTACGCGATCCAGCTGCAGTCGCGCACGCTCGAGCCCGGGCGCGACGTGGGGCGGGCGGCGCGGCGCATGGCGGTCCGCGGCGCGCCGACGGTCGCCACGGCCGCCGCGGCGACGATCGCCGGGTTCCTCGTGCTCGTGCTCTCGCCGGTGCCGATGGTGCGCGGGTTCGGCCTGCTGCTCGTCGTCGGGATTGTGCTCGCGTTCCTCGTCGCGCTGACCGCGGGGACCGCGGCGCTGGTGCTGGCCGACCGCCGCCGCCGCGCGAACGGGCGGCTCGGCGACGCGGTGCGCGGCGCGCGCGAGCTGCTGGCGCCCGCGACGCGCGGCGCCGGGGAGCTGCTGCGGCCGGCGAGCCGGGGCGCGGGGCGGGCGGTCGACGCCGCGACGGGGGCGGTGCTCGCCGCCGGCCGACGCTCGCCGCGCTGGGTGCTCGGCGCGGCGGCGGTGCTCGCGCTGGCCGGCTGGGGGCTCGACACCCAGACCGAGGTCGAGTCCGACGTGCAGCGGCTCGTCCCGCAGGACCTGCGGGCGCTGAAGGACCTGAACGCCCTGCAGCGGGCGACCGGCGTCGGCGGTCAGCTCGACGTCGTGATCGAGGCCGACGACGACGCGCGACCCGAGGTGGTGACGTGGATGCGCGACTACCAGCGCGACCTGCTCGACCGCTACGGCTACTCGAAGGAGCGGCCGTGCGGCCGCGCGGCGCTGTGCCCGGCGTTCTCGCTGCCCGACCTGTTCAGGCGCGAGCCGCGCGACGCCCGCCAGATCCGCGAGCTGCTGAGCGTCGTGCCGCCGTACTTCTCGCAGAGCGTCATCACCGCCGACCGGCGGACGGCGACGCTGTCGTTCGGGATCCGGCTGATGCCGCTCGAGCGCCAGAAGGCGGTCATCGACACCATGCGCTCGCGGCTCGACCCGCCGGAGGGCGTGCGCGCGCAGCTCGCCGGGCTGCCGGTGCTGGCCGCCGAGGCCAACGCGGCCGTCGCCTCCGACGCGCGCCGGCTGCTGACCATGCTCGCCGGCCTGCTCGCGGTGTTCGCCGTGCTGCTCGTCGCGCTGCGCCGCTGGCGCCGCGCGGCGGTGCCGCTCGTGCCGATCGTGCTCGCGACCGGCTGGTCGTCGCTCGTGCTGTTCGCGCTGCGGATCCCGCTCAACCCGATGTCGGTGACGCTCGGCGCGCTCGTGATCGCGATCTCGACCGAGTTCAGCGTCCTGCTGTCGGAGCGCTACCGGCAGGAGCGCGAGGCCGGCCACGAGCCGGCGGCGGCCCTGCAGCGCACGTACCGCTCGACGGGCGCGGCGGTGCTCGCGTCGGGCGCGACGGCGATCGCCGGGTTCGCCGTGCTCGTGGTGTCCGACATCCGGATGCTGCGCGACTTCGGCTTCGTGACCGTCGTCGACCTGACCGTGTCGCTGCTCGGCGTGCTCGTCGTGCTCCCTTCGGTGCTGATGCTGGCCGAGCGCGGGGCGCGCGTTCGGCTGCCGGCCCGGCTGCCGCGCCCGCGACGCGCGCGCACGGCGTGAGCAGGACGCTCGGGCCCGGCGGCGGCGGGCCGGCGAGGAGCCGCTACGGATGGGTCGTCGGCCTGGCCGGCTTCGTCCTGCTCGTCGTGGTGACGCTCAACAGCATCACGACCGAGGGCGTCAACAGCGGCGGGCCGAAGCCGGGCAAGCGGATGCCGCCGTTCGCCGTCCCGCTGGCCGACAGCGACGTCGACAAGGACGCGAACCTGGCCACCGAGCCCGGCCAGGGGCAGCTCGGCGACCGCCCGGCGTGCGAGGTCCGCGGCCCGGACGTGCTGAACGTGTGCGAGCAGTGGGAGCTGGGGCCGGTCGTGCTCGCCGTGTTCCCGACCGCCGCGCCGCGCTGCCGCGCCGTGCTGCGGCAGCTCGCGCGCATGAAGGGCCGCTTCCCGCGCGTGCGGTTCGCGGCGGTGGGCAGCAAGGGCGACCGCGACGATTTGCGCGGCACCTGGGGCTTCCCGGTCGGCTGGGACCGCGACGCGCGCGTCCTCGCGCTCTACGGCGCCGTCGACTGCCCGCAGCTGACGTTCGCGCACCGCGGCGGGGAGGTCGCCGGCTCGGCGCCGCGCGGGCTGAGCGACGCCGAGCTCGAGCGCAGGGTGCGCGAGCTGCGGTGAGCGAGCCGGAGCTCGGCTGGATCGACCCGCGGCTCGCCGAGGAGTTCCCGAGGCTGCGGCTGTGGCAGCAGCGCGTGGAGGCGCGCGACGGCCCGAGCCCGCCGGAGGTGCGCGAGCGGCTGCGGCTGCTGTCCGACCGCTTCCACGGCGCGCGCGCGATCGCCATGCGCCGCGAGCCGGTCCCGCACGCCTACCGCGTCTTCTTCCGCCACATCGGCATCGACCCCGACGACGAGCGCACGCCGGTCGAGGCGGCCGCCCTGGAGCGCCTCAAGCACGGCGGGTTCCGGTCGGACGGGCTGGCGGCCGACGCGCTGCTGCTGGCGGTGGTGGAGACCGGCGTGCCGGTGTGGGCGCTGGACGACGAGCGCGTCGACGGCGACCTCGCGCTGCGGCCCGCGGGGCCGGCCGAGCGGCTGGGCGGCGGGGAGCTCGCGCCCGACGTGGCGGCCGGCCGGCTGGTCGTCGCCGACGACGCCGGGCCGGTCGCCGAGCTGTTCGGCGAGATCGCCGCGGACCGCGCCGTGAGCCCAGCCACGACCGCGATGCGCCTCTTCTCGGTGCAGGCCCCGGGCGTGCCCGCGATCCACGTCGAGGAGGCGTTCTGGACGTGCGCGGAGGTGCTCGACAGTCGCTGAGTCGCGCGATACCCTCAGCGCGATGGTCGTCCTGGACGGCAGGCTCCCCGCACTTGCGCCGTACGTCGACGAGCAGGTCGACGAGGCGGCCGCGAGGCGGTCGCTGCGCGAGCAGATCGCGCGGCTGGAGCGCCAGCTCGCCGACGCCGTGGTCGCGTCGTTCCCGCAGACGCGGCTCGACCTGCGCCCGCGGGCCGGCGGCGGCGGGCCGCGGATGCTCTCCCTGGCCGAGCTCGAGGCCGAGCGCGACGCGCTCCAGGAGCGGCTGCGCCAGGCGCGCGGCGTGCTCGAGCGCCGCGGCGCGGAGGTCGAGCGCAACCGGATCCTGCTCGAGCGGATGCTGCTCGAGCCCAAGCGCTACAAGTTCGCCCGCATGCACCGCGCCGACGTGGACATGGGCGGCTGCGGCGCGTGGCAGGTCCGCCCCCGCCTCGGCCTCGTCGGCATGCTGATGGGCTGGTGGCAGGTCAAGCTCTCCTCCGGCTGCCCGTTAGCCGCCTGACACCCGAGCCCCGCGCGACCGCGGGCGCCTGATGGGCCGTCGCAGCCGCAAGCGCGACGCCGACCCGGTGCGCGCGCCGTCCCCGCCGGCCGCGGCGCCGCCGCCGCGACCCGCCCAGCGCCGCCCCGTGCGGCGCCACGCGCGGCTGGACGAGGCGCCGAAGGCGCCCTGGCACCCGCTCCCGCTGGTCGAGCTGTCGATCTTCGCCGGGCTCGTCCTGATCGTCGTCGCGCTGGCGAGCGACCCGGGCGAGCCGCGCACGACGCTGCTGTTCGGCGGCCTGGCGCTGATCAGCGTCGCGTCGCTCGAGCTGGCGGTGCGCGAGCACCTCGCCGGCTACCGGTCGCACACGACGCTGCTGGCCGGGGCGGCGGCGATGCTCGTCGCGGTGCCGCTGTGGTTCACGCCGGTCCCGCAGCCTGTCATCCTCGTCGTCGCGCTCGGGGTAGGCCTCGTGGCCTTCCGGGCGCTGCGGACCGTGTTCGAGCGTCGAGCGGAGGGGATGTCGTGGAGGGCATGAGCGAGGAGCGCCAGCTGCGGCTGGCCGGGCTGCACCACCTGACCGCGATCTGCAGCGACCTCGACCGGACGACCGCGTTCTACCGCGACGTGCTCGGCCTGCCGCTCGTGCGCGAGGGCGCGAGCGACGACGACCCCGACGCCCGCCACTTCTGGTTCGACGCCGGCGACGGCACGCTGATCTCGTTCCTCGAGTACCCGAGCCTCGAGCCCGGCGTGGTCGGCGTCGGGAGCGTCCAGCACTTCGCGCTCGCCGTCGACGGCCCCGAGGAGCAGGACGCCTGGCGCGAGCGCCTGCGGTCGAAGGGGATCGAGGCGACCGACGTCTTCGAGCGCGGCGGGTTCCGCTCGATCTACCTGCGCGACCCCGACGGGCACATCGTCGAGATCGCCACGCGGCCCGCGCCCGTGGGGGGCGCGGACGGCGAGGCGGCCGGGCCCCTCGCGGAGCCCGGCGCTCCTCGCTCCTCCTAGAGCCGCTGCCTCAGACGGCCGCGGCCGCCGGGGCCAGGTGGGCCTCGACGTCGGCGCCCGCGGCCGCCGGCGCCGCGGCTGCCTCCTCCGAGGGGGCGAGCAGCACGGCGAGCGCGCGCCGCTGGCGGTCGGTGAGCGAGCCGACGGTCTTCGTCTCGGACACCGGGATCTGCCCCAGGATCTTGCGACAGCGCGTGATGCCCCACCGCCGCTGGCTCATGAGCAGGTCCGCCACGGTCATGCTCGCGGCCTCCCACGGCGACTCCAGGATGACGTCGGCTGCGCTGATCTCCCCGCACGCCACGCGGCGCTTGAGCTCCGCGCGCGCCAGCCGCACCTCGTTGGCGCGCGAGAGCGCCTGAAGGTGCTGTGGACGCGCAGGGGCGATCGTCGCTGTCGCGGTCATTCCTGTCCTCCCCGCCGGCCCCGGTCGGGCCGGCACTGTCGTTTGCCTTGCGTGCGCGCAGCACGACGCGCTCCGGGGCGCCCCGGGAACCGGTCGCCGGCCCTGCCGCGGGATGCCCCCTCTCGCGGCCGGATTCCGGCGTTCAGCCCCGTCCCGGAAGGTCGTCGCTGACGCGTTCGCGACGGTAGCCCCGCGAATCACCGGTTTGCAACATCACGTTCACGTTCCGTATGCAAGAAGCGGGCTTTTCGTTGTCGCCCGTCGGTCAGCTGGGGAGCGGCCCGTGCTCGCTTTCGAACGACTCCTTGACCGCTCCGAAGGCGTGGAGCGCGCGGTCGAGCGTGGCGGCGTCGTGGGTTGCCATGACGCTCGTGCGCAGGAGCGCTCCGCCGGGCGGGACGGCCGGGTGCAGCGCGACGTTCGTGTAGACGCCGGCGTCGTACAGCGCGCGCCACAGCAGGACGGCCTTCCAGTCGTCCTCGACCAGCACGGGCACGATCGGCGTCGCGATCGGGTGCTCGACGACCTTGAAGCCGCGCGCCCGCAGGCCGTCGCGCAGGCGGGCGGCGTTGGCGAGCACGCGGGCCATGAGCTCGGCGCCCTCGGGCGAGCGGACGATCCGCAGCGCGGCCAGCGCGGCACCCAGCGCGGCCGGCACGTTCGAGGCGGTGAAGAGGAACGCCCGCGACTGGATCCGCAGGTAGTCGACGACCTCCGCCGGGCCGGTGACGAAGCCGCCGCACGAGGCCAGCGACTTCGAGAACGTGCCCATCCGCAGGTCGACGCGGTCCTCGACCCCGAGCAGCTCCGAGGCGCCCGCGCCGCGCTCGCCGAGCACGCCCGCGCCGTGGGCCTCGTCGACCATGAGCCGCGCGCCGTGGCGCTCGGCCAGGTCCGCGATCTCCTGCAGCGGGGCGACGTCGCCCTCCATCGAGTAGACGCCGTCGACGACGACGAGCACGCCGCCGCCGTCCTCGGCCGCCCGGGAGAGCTGGCGCTCGAGCTTGTCGAGCCGGCCGTGGCGGAACGGGCGCAGCTTGGCGCGCGACAGCAGGCAGCCGTCGAGGATCGACGCGTGGTCGGCCGAGTCGGCGATCACCGTGTCGCCGGGGGCGAGGATCGTCCCCAGCGTGCCCACGTTGGCCTGGTGGCCGGTGGTGAACACGAGCGCGTCCTCGTCGCCCATCCACTCGGCGATCTCGCGCTCGAGCGCCAGGTGCAGCGGGGTCGTGCCGTTGAGCAGGCGCGACCCGGTGAGGCCCGTCCCGTAGCGGTCGAGCGCGTCGCGGGCGCCCTGCCGGACGCGCTCGTCGCCGGTGAGCCCCAGGTAGTTGTTCGAGCCGAGCATGATCCGCTCGCGGCCCTCGACCTCCATGACGGGCAGCGCCGGCGACTCGACGACGCGGAAGTACGGCAGCAGGTCGCCCTCCCGGGCCGCGGCGAGCTGCTCGGCCCGCTCGTGGCCCCGGACCTTGGCGAAGACGTCGACGGTGGTGGGCATGGACTAGGGTGCGCCGCCGTGGCCGTGGAGGTTCGTCCCGTCGTGTCGCGGCGCGAGCTGCGGGAGTTCGTCGAGCTCCCGTTCCGGCTGCACTCTACCTCTCCGCAGTGGATCCCGCCGCTGCGCCTGGAGCGCCACGCGTTCCTGAGCCGGCGGCTCAACGCGTTCGCCCGCCGCGGCGAGTGGCGGCTGTTCCTCGCCCGGCGCGGGGACCGGGTCGTGGGGCGGATCTCCGCCCAGGTCGACCACGCGTTCAACGCCTACCACGGCAACCGCTGGGGGATGTTCGGCTTCCTGGAGCTGGAGGACGACCCCGAGGTCATGGCGGCGCTCCGCGACGCCGCCGCGGGCTGGCTGCGCTCCCGCGGGCGCGACCGGATGGTCGGGCCGATGGACTTCAGCGCCAACGACGAGCTGGGGGTGCTGATCGAGGGGTTCGAGCTCGAGCCGCTGGTGCGCCAGCCGTGGCACCCGCCGTACTACCAGCGGCTCTGCGAGGGCGCCGGCCTGCGCAAGGAGGTCGACGTCTTCATGTGGCACCTCCACATCTCCGACCGCGAGCAGATGCTGCCGATCATGTTCGACCTCGCCGAGGCGGCCGAGCGCGACCACGGGGTGCGGATCCGCAAGATGAGCCGGCGCTCGCTGCGCCGCGACCTCGACGTCTTCGCCGAGATTTACAACGACGCCTGGAAGCGCAACTGGGGCTTCGTCCCGTACTCGAAGGAGGACCTCGACGGGTACGCGCACGAGCTGCACCTGGCGTTCGCGCGGGAGTGGTTCATGGTCGCGGAGATCGACGGCGAGCCCGTGGGCGCGGCGATCACCATCCCCGACGTCAACCAGGCGCTGCAGCGGATGCGGGGGCGGCTCCTGCCGCTCGGGTGGTGGCACTTCCTGCGCCGGCGGAAGTACATCGACCGCGTGCGCGTCGGCTTCCTCGGGGTCAAGCGCGAGTACCAGCACACCGGGGTCGCCGCGCGGCTGTACGTCGAGCACTTCGACCTGGCCGCCACGGTCGGGCCGCCGGAGGGCGAGACGGGCTGGATCCTCGAGACGAACACGGCGATGAACCGGGCCATGGAGGCGATGCACGGGCGGATCGTCAAGCGGTACCGCGTGTACGAGCAGGACCTGTAGGAGAACTCGCGCAGCCGCCGCGAGCGAGGTTAGGATCACCGCCATGGAAGCCGCGAGCCTGACCGCCAGCAGGCTGGGCGCCTCGACCGAGAGCGTCTGGCTGAGGTCCCGCCAGTGGGACCTCACCTTCCTCATCCTCAGCGCCGCCCTGGTCCCGATCCCGCTCCTCATGTACCACGGCCTGGGGATCTCGCAGACGGCGGTCAACCTCATCGTGGCCGGGCTGATCGGCGGCCCGCACCTGTACTCGACCTTCACGTACACGTTCATGCAGCGCGGCTACCGCGAGCGCCACCGGCGGTTCATGCTCGGGTCGCTGCTGCTGCCGGTGTTCGTGACCGTGCTCGCGTTCGTGAACCTGCAGATCCTGCTGACGGTGTTCTTCACGTGGGCGTCGATCCACGTGCTGCACCAGATCACGTACATCAACGACGCCTACAACGCCAAGCGCGGCGGCGCTCCGGGCGGCGTCGACCGGCCGCTGCGCGACAAGGTCGTCGACTACGGCGTGGTGTTCACGTGCCTGTATCCGATGGCCACGCCGCAGATCCTCGACAAGGAGTTCCAGCTCGGCGGCGAGTACATCTACGTGCCGGACTTCGTGACGCACGGCTTCCTGTACGACCTGCACGTGTTCGGCGCGTTCGCGCTGTTCGGCACGTTCCTCGTGCTGTGGATCGGCAAGAACGTGCGCGACTGGCGGCGCGGGCAGCTGCTCGCGCCGAGCGTGCTGCTGATCGGCCTGACGATCGCCATCGGGTTCACGCTGCCGCTGTTCCCGAACCTCGACGTGGCGTTCCAGGGCTTCAACTGCTGGCACTCGTTCCAGTACCTGGCGCTGATCTGGTACCTGAACCTGATGCGCAAGGAGCGCGGGGAGATCGACAACCACTTCATCGCCGAGATGAACGGCCCGGACCGGCCGGCGCGCTTCTACGCGCTCAACGTCGCGCTGACGGCGCTCGCCGGGCTGCTCGTGCTCGTCGTGCACTTCGGCATCGGCGTCGAGCTGCAGACGGCGTACTACATCGTGATCCTCTCGACGCTCCTGCAGCACTACTACCTCGACCACATGCAGTTCACGAAGCTGGGCGACATGGTCGGCACGGGCGACCGGCTGCTGGGCAGGGCGACGACGTAGTGAGCGGCGTCCCGGAGCAGGAGCGCCCGCCCGTCGGGACGGACGTCGTCGCGGCGGCCGACCGCTCGGTCGTGCCGGCGCGGCCGGCGGGCCAGGTCGCGGCGCAGGCCGCCGCGGTGGCGGCGACG
>DASZEJ010000120.1:0-13370 GCA_035940955.1 Solirubrobacteraceae bacterium | reverse complement strand
CCGGCTGCTCGCCGGCCGCGCCCGCTTCACGCTCCCCACCGCCCGCACGACGCTGGCCGCGGGCGAGCGGCGCCTCCTGCGGGTGCGCATCGGCCCCCGCGCCCTGCGCGCCGCCCGGCGCGCGCTGCGCCGCGGCGCCCGCGTCCGCGCGGCGCTCTCGGTCCGCGCGGCGCGCGTCGGGGACGGCGGCGCGACCCGCCGCACGCTCCGCGTCGGGCTGACGCGCTAGGCGCCCGCCGCCCGCTACGCCCGCGCGACGCGCTTGCGCTTCGCGCGCCGCAGCGCCCGGCGCTCCTCGCGCACGCGCTCCATCACGCCGCGCCGGCCGAGCGTCTCGAGCCCCGCGTACAGCCGCTTGATCTCGTCGAAGATCTCCTCCGCGACCGCCTGCTGCTGGTCGCGCGTCGGCTCGGCGACCTGCTCGTAGCGGATCGGGTCGCCGTACTGCACGGTCACCTTGGGGAACTGGAGCTTCTTCCAGTTGCGCACGTGGCTGGACCCGAAGATCGCGACCGGCACCACCGGCGCCCCGCTCTCCAGCGCCAGCCGCCCGATCCCCGGCTTCGGCTTCTCGGCGAGCTTGCCGGTGCGCGACCGGCCCGCCTCCGGGTACATTGCGACGCACCCGCCGCGCGACAGGATCGAGTGCGCGGTGATGAACGCCTCCTCGTCGCGCACGCCGCGGCGCACCGGGAAGACGCCGCCGTGGTAGCCGACCCACTGCAGCGGCGGCTTGAACAGCTGCGACTTCGCCATGAACCGCACCTTCCGGCGAATGAACACGCCGAGGAAGAAGTGGTCCATGAACGAGAAGTGGTTCGGCGCGAGGATCACCGGGCCGGACTGCGGCACCTTCTCCGACGAGATGCACTGCGCCCGGAAGAACGTCAGCGAGTAGACCGTCGTGATGAGCCGGACCAGCTCGTACATCGCGTCCGGGTCGGTCGTGCGCGAGCGCTCGTGGAAGCGGTCGAAGTACTCCTTGGGGCGCGGGTCCTTGTAGACCTGCTCCTTCATCGGCACGAGCTCGTCGGGCACGGCGAAAGAACTTACCCCTCGGCCCACCGAAGGGCACGCTCGACCGCCCGCGACCACTCGGCGCGGCGGGCCGACCGCTCGTCCTCGGACATCCGCGGCTCGAACGTGGCGCGCGAGCGCCACAGCTCGCGCACCCGGCCCTGCGTCCAGCGGCCGGTGCCGACGCCCGCGAGGAACGCGGCCCCGAGCGCCGTCGTCTCCGCCACCTCGGCCACGACGACCGGCACGCCGAGCACGTCGGCCTGGAACTGCATGAGCCAGTCGTTGTCCGAGGCGCCGCCGTCGGCGCGCAGCTCGCGCAGCGGCGGCCCGGCCTGCTCCATCGCGTCGACCGCGTCGGCCGTCTGGAAGGCGATCGACTCGAGCGTCGCCCGCACGAGGTGCGCGCGCGTCGAGCCGCGGGTCAGCCCGACGATCGTCCCCCGCGCGTACGGGTCCCAGTGCGGCGAGCCGAGCCCGGTGAGCGCCGGGACGAACACGACGCCCTCGGTCGAGTCGACCGAGCCCGCGATCTGCTCCGTCTCGGCGGCGGTCTCGATCAGCCCGAGGCCGTCGCGCAGCCACTGCACCGCGGCGCCGGTGACGAAGATCGCCGCCTCGAGCGCGTACACCCGCCGCTCCCCGATCCCCCACGCCACGGTGCCCAGCAGCCCCTTCGGCGGGTCGGGCGCCTCGTCGCCGGTGTTGAGCAGCACGAACGAGCCGGTGCCGTACGTGTTCTTGCCCTGCCCGGGGTCGAGCGCGCCCTGGCCGTACAGCGCGGCCTGCTGGTCGCCGGCGATGCCCGCGACCGGGACGCCCTCCGGCGTGCGGCCGACCTCGCCGATCGACGGGACGATCGCCGGCAGCGCGCGCTCGGGCACGCCGAACAGCTCGAGCAGGTCGGGGTCCCACCGCCCGCGGCGGATGTCGCAGAGCAGCGTGCGCGACGCGTTGGTCACGTCGGTGACCAGCTCGCCGGTGAGCTTGAAGACCAGCCACGCGTCGACCGTGCCGAACACCGCGCGGCCCTCCCGCGCGCGCTGCGCCAGCCCGTCGACCTCGCCCAGCAGCCACTCGATCTTCGTCGCGCTGAAGTACGGGTCGAGCACGAGGCCGGTGCGCTCGCGCGCCAGCGGCTCGTGGCCCTGCTCGCGCAGCTCCGCGCAGCGGGCGGCGGTGCGGCGGTCCTGCCAGACGAGCGCGCGGTGCAGCGGCTCGCCGGTCGACGGGTCCCACACGCAGACGGTCTCGCGCTGGTTGGTGATCCCGATGGCGGCCGGCCGGTCGACGCCCGCGTCGTCGAGCGCCTCGCGCGCGACCGCCTCGGTCACCCGCCAGATCTCGTCCGCGTCGTGCTCGACCCAGCCCGGCCGCGGGAAGTGCTGGGTGAACTCCCGGTAGGCGCGGCCCGCCAGCGCGCCGTCGTCGTCGAAGACCAGGCACGTCGTCCCGGTCGTCCCCTGGTCGATCGCGAGGATCATGGCCGCGGCACGCTAACGGGCCGTGGCCCAGCCGGTCGAGGCTCTAGTGTGCCGCCCCATGGC
Source organism: Solirubrobacteraceae bacterium (assembly GCA_035940955.1). Classification (GTDB taxonomy): domain Bacteria; phylum Actinomycetota; class Thermoleophilia; order Solirubrobacterales; family Solirubrobacteraceae; genus CADCVT01. The sequence continues at coordinate 10,806 of DASZEJ010000120.1, read as the reverse complement.
AGACGTCGAAGCCCACATCACGGGCACCGTGTGGAAGATCGAGTGCGAGGTCGGGCAGCGGATCGAGGAGGGCGACACGGTCGTCATCCTCGAGTCGATGAAGATGGAGATGCCGGTCGAGGCCGAGGACTCCGGCACGGTCAAGGAGATCCTGTGCGAGGAGGGGCAGGCCGTGAACGAGGGCGACACGCTCGTCGTCCTGGAGTAGGCCCGCCGCACGTTGCCCGGCGAGCTGCTCGTCGACGAGCCGGCCGAGGGGGTCGTCCGGCTCACGATCTCGAATCCCGCGAAGCGCAACGCGCTCGACCACGCGCTGCTCGACGCCCTGACCGAGGCGGTCGCCGCCCACCAGGGCGCCGGGTGCCTCGTGCTCACCGGCGCGCACGGGATGTTCTCGGCGGGCTACGACATCGGCGACATCCCGGAGGACGTCTTCGCGGTGCAGGCCGAGAAGCTCGTCGCGCACCCGTTCACCGCCGCGCTCGACGCGCTGGAGGCGAGCGACACGCCGATCGTCGCGGCGCTGCCGGGCCACACGATCGGCGGCGGGCTGGAGCTGGCCCTGTGCTGCGACCTGCGCGTCGCCGCCGACGGCATCGTGCTCGGCATGCCGCCGGCCAAGCTCGGGCTCGTCTACTCGCACACCGGGCTGCGGCGCTTCATCCAGGCGATCGGCGCGCCCCGCACGCGCGAGCTGTTCCTCCTCGGCCGCAACGTCGACGCCGCGACCGCGCTGTCGTGGGGCCTCGTGAACCGGCTGACGGCGGACGTGGAGCGCGAGTCGCTGGCGCTCGCCGCCGAGCTGGCGGGCAACGCGCCGCTGTCGGTGCGCGGCAACAAGCGGGTGATCCGCGAGCTGCTGGCGGCGGACGTCCGGCTCGACGAGGAGGTCGAGCGCGAGCTGATCGCGCTGCGCGAGCGGTGCTTCGCCTCGGAGGACATGCGCGAGGGCGTGCGCGCGTTCGCCGAGAAGCGCCGCCCGCGCTGGCAGGGGCGGTGAACCGGGCGCCTGCGCTCGAGCGGGTCGCGCACGCGTAGGCGGCCCGCGTTCGTCGCGCCGCCGTTCCCGCTCGCGCGCCGCGGGTTCCGCGACGTCGGCGTCCGGCGGCGGCCGGTCGCGCTGGCGGGGACGGTCGTGGTGGTTGCGCGGCGCCCGTCGGGGTAGGCGGCGCGTGATGCGGATCCTGCACTGGCACGTGCACGCCGCGTGGACCACCTCGTTCGTCCACGGCCGGCACACCGTGCTGCTGCCGGTCCTCCCCGAGCGCGGGCCGTACGGGCGCGGCCGGGCGCAGACGTACCCGTGGCCCGGCAACGCGGTCGAGATGACGCCCGAGCAGCTCCGCGACGCGGAGATCGACGCGGTCGTCCTGCAGCGGCCGGAGGAGATCGACCTGTGCGAGCGCTGGACCCGGCGGCGGCCCGGCGTCGACCTGCCGGCGGTGTTCGTCGAGCACAACGCGCCGCAGGGGCGGATCGCCGAGATGGTCCACCCGCTCGCGCGGCGCGACGACGTCCCCATCGTGCACGTCACGCACTTCAACGCGCTGTTCTGGGACACGGGCGCGGCGCCGGCCACCGTGATCGAGCACGGGATCGTCGACCCCGGCGCGCTCTACACCGGCGAGCTCGCGCGGGCGGCGGTCGTCGTCAACGAGGCGCCGCGCCGCGGGCGCGTCACCGGCACCGACCTCCTCCCCCGCTTCGCCGCCGCGATCGACCTCGACCTGTTCGGGATCGACAGCACGTCCACGCCGTGGGGCGTCGCCGACCTGCCGTGGACGGACCTGCACGCGGAGATGGCCCGGCGGCGGGTCTACCTGCACCCGATCCGCTGGACGTCGCTCGGGCTGGCGCTGCTGGAGGCGATGCACCTCGGGATGCCGGTCGTGGCGCTGGCGACGACAGAGGTGCGCGAGGCGGTCCCGGACGCGGCCGGGTTCGTGTCGAACCGGCTCGACGTGCTGGAGGCCGGGCTGCGCGAGCTGGCGGGCGACCCGGAGCAGGCCGCCGAGCGCGGGGCGGCGGCGCGGCGGGCGGCGCTCGCGCGCTACTCGGTCGACCGGTTCCTCGCCGACTGGGACCGGCTGCTGGCGCGGGTGGTCGGTGGCGTGGCGGCGTGAGGATCGCGGCGGTCCGCGCGCTGCCCGGCCTGGGCGACCTGCTGTGCGCGGTGCCGGCGCTGCGCGCGCTGCGGGCGGCGCACCCGGGCGCGCACGTGGCGCTGATCGGGCTGGAGTCGGTGTGGCCGCTGGTCGAGCGGCTCGGCGCGTACGTGGACGAGCTGCTGCCGTTCCCGGGCTGGCCGGGGATCCCGGAGGTGCCGTACGACGCGGCGCGCACGGAGGCGTTCCTGGCCGAGCACCGCGGGCGCTTCGACCTCGCGCTGCAGCTCCATGGCAGCGGGGCCGCGAGTGCGTCGTTCGTGGAGGCGCTCGGCGCGGCGCGGTCGGCGGGGTTCGCGCCGTCGCCGCGGGGGGAGGGCTGGCTGCCGCCGGCCGACGACCTGCACGAGGTGCGGCGCTGGCTGCGGCTGCTCGCGCACCTGGGGATCCCGGCGCGGGGCGAGCACCTGGAGCTGCCGCTGACGGCCGGCGACGAGCGCGAGGCGGCGGCGCTGCGCCCGGCCGGCCCGTACGCCTGCCTGCACCCGGGCGCGAGCAGGCCGCAGCGCCGCTGGCCGGCCGAGCGCTTCGCTCAGGTGGCGGACTGGCTCGCGGACCGCGGCGTGACGCCGGTGCTGACCGGGACGGCCTCCGAGCGCGACGTGGCCGGCGCGGTGCGGGCCCACATGCGCGCCGAGCCGCTCGACGCCCTCGGGCGGACGTCGCTCGGCGGCCTCGGCGCGCTGCTCGCGGGCGCGTCGACGGTCGTGACGAACGACACCGGCACGTCGCACCTCGCGGCGGCGGTCGGCGCCCCGAGCGTCGTCGTGCTCGTCAGCTCCGACGGCGCGCGCTGGGCGCCTTTGGACCGCTCGCTGCACCGCGTCCTCCCGGAGCCGTCCGGGCCGCCGCGGCCCGGCGATCCCGACCTGGACCTGCCGCCGGTGCCGGTCGGCGCCGTGCTGCGCGAGCTGGAGGCGCTGCTAGAGCTGCGGCAGCTCGATGCGCGGGCAGCGGTCCATGACGACGTGTAGCCCGGCCTCGCGCGCGCGCCTCGCCGCCGCGTGGTCGATCACCCCGAGCTGGAGCCACACCGCGCGGGCGCCGATCGCGATCGCCTCGTCCACGTGCGCGCCGGCCTGGTCGGCGCGGCGGAAGACGTCGACGATTTCGACGTCGTGGTCGGCGGCCGCGGCCTCGAGCGTCGGGTAGGCGGCGTCCCACGCCGGGTTGACCCGCACGACGTCGTAGCCGCTGCGCTCGAGCAGGTTCGCGATCGAGTGCGAGTCGCGGCGCGGGTCCGGCGAGCACCCGACGACCGCCCAGGTCCGGTAGGCGGTCAGGACGTGGCGGATCGTGTCGTCCATCGGCGCGTAGCCTGCCCCCTCGGGTGCGTCTCGTCACCTGGAACGTCAGCTCGAAGCCGTCGGATCACGCGCCGCTGCGGGCGAGCCTGCGGCGGTAGCGGCGCATCGCGCGGGGCTTGAAGTCGCCGTGGGTGAGGCGGCGCCAGGCCCTGACGCGCTCGTGATGGAAGGGGCTGCCGAGCGACTCCGCGTGGCCGATGACGTGTCTCGTGGGGATCCCGTAGCGGTCCTGGAGCCAGCGGGTGAGCCTGAGCGACGCATTCAGCTGCCGCCGGTTCCCCATCACCTGGGCGTCGCTGCGCCCGACGTGCTCCACGCCGATCGCGACGTGGTTCAGCCCGACGGTGTGGCGGCACATGAGGCGCAGCGGCACGAGCTGGCGGATCGTGCCGCGCCGGTCGATGACGAAGTGCGCGCAGGTGCCGGGCAGCTCGCCGAGGTTCGGGCGGTTCGCGGCGAAGTGGCTGCGGGCGGAGGCGTACGTGTCGCCGGCGGTGAAGTGCTGCACGATCGTCTTCGGCTCGCGGAGGCGGTGGGCGGCGATGCCGTAGTGGCGGCGGGCGTAGCGGCGCGTCTGGCGCTTGCGGCGGGCGCCGAAGGGGATGGCGTCCCAGAGGATGCGGGGGCGGGCGGCCTCCGCGACCGCCGCGGCCCGCGCCCCCGGCCCGCCCCGCGCCACCGCCCACACCGCCCGCACGTGCCGCCGCACCGCCGCGCGGCTCGGCCTCCCCGCCGGCAGCTCCACGACGAACGCGCCGCCGCCCGGCAGCGTCGCGTTCTCCCATCCCGCGGCCGTCCCCCGGTACCGCGGCAGCCGGCGGACGGGGAGCCGCGCGGCCCGCGCGTAGCGGCGGACGACGCGGCGGTCGGCGCCCGCGGCCGGCACCACGAAGCCGTACGGCTGGTGGAGCCACACGGTGACGTGCGGCCGGATCGCCCGGATCGCCCGCATCGCCCAGCGCGTCTCCGGCTCGCTCGCGGCGCGGCGGCCCGGCCAGTAGCGCCCGCGGCGCGCGCGCCGCCAGCGGTGCGGGAAGTTGCGGTTCAGGTCGACGCCGCGCGCGTTCTGCCGCCTCCCGCGGCGCGAGCCGTCGGGGTTGAGGTCGCGGATGACGTGGACGCGAACGCCGCGCGGCGGAGTCGCGCGCAGGACCGCCGCCGCCACGCGGCGACCGGCCGGCTCGTCCCCGTGGATCGCGCCGACGACGAGCACGCGGCGCGGCGCGTCCGGCGCCCCGGCGCTCTCCACGACGAGCGGGCGCCCCTCGACGCTGCGGCCCGGCGGAGGCTCGCCGGGCGCCCCGAGCGCACCGAGCGCGGCTGCGGCGAGGGTCACGCCGAGCATCCCGACAGTGTGACGCGCGCCGGCCCCCCGACCCCCGGTGCCAGGCACGTTCACATTGCGGTGCCAGGCACCTTCACATTGCGGTGCCAGGCATCTTCACATTGCGGTGCCAGGCACGTTCACATTCCGGTGCCAGGCACCTTCAGGTTCGGGTAGGACCGCGCGCATGCCAGAGCAGCCTCCCGTCCCGCTTCCGCGCAAGCCGGTCCGCGGCCTCGACCACGTCGTCATCGCCGTCAGCGACTGGGAGCGGTCGAACGCGTTCTACCGCGACGTCGTCGGGGCCGAGCTCGTGGGGCTCGACGACCCGCCGCGGTGGCGCTACCGGTTCGGGGACCAGCAGCTCAACGTCCACGGCCCGGGGATGGACCCGGACCCGGTCGCGCGCATCCCCGCCGCGCCCGGCATGGCCGACGTCTGCTTCGTGTGGGACGGGCCGGTCGAGGAGGCGATCGCGCACCTCGAGCGCCACGGCGTGACGGTCGAGGAGGGGCCGGTCGCCAGAAGCGGCGCTCGCGGTAAGGGCGAATCTGTCTACTTCCGCGACCCCGACGGCGCGCTGCTCGAGTTCATCGCGTACTAGACGCTGAACGTCGGAAGCGCTCCACTTTGTTCAGCCGGTAGCGTCGCGCCAGAGTCCGGAGCGTGAGGGGACTGGAGAAGGCGCAGGTCGCTGCCCGCGACGTGCGCATCGACGACCTGCTCGGCGCCCTCGGACGCGCCCGGACGCTGCCGGAGCTGCTGGACGCCGCGCTCCAGGCCTTCTGCCGCGCGGCCGGCTGGCCGGTCGGCCAGGCCTGGCGCCCCGACCGGGACGCGAGCCGGCTCGCGCTCGCGCCCGCCTGGCACGCGGACGGCCCCGAGTTCGAGCCCCTGCACGAGCTGAGCGGCCGGCTGCGGCTGAAGCCGGGCGAGGGCATCCCCGGCGAGGCCTGGCGCGCCGGCCGCGCCGAGGCGACGCCCGACCTGCCGTGGCCGAGCCACCCGCGGGCCGCCGTCATGCGCCGGCTGGGCCTGCGCACGGCCGTGGCCGCACCGGTCCTCGCGCCCGGCGGCGAGCTGCTCGCGGTGCTGGAGTTCTTCAACGACGAGCCGCAGCCGCCCGACCCGCGCGACCTCGCCCTCGCCTCGACGGTCGCCGCCCACGTCGCCGCGCTCGTCCAGGGCCTGCGTGCCGAGGCCCGCTTCCGCGCCGTCGCCGACCCCGCCGCCGACGCGATCGTCACCGGCGACGCGGCCGGCACCGTCGCCTACGCCAACCCCCGCGCCGCGGAGCTGCTCGACCGAGGGCGCGAGGAGCTGATCGGCCGGCCGCTGTCGGAAATGATCCCGAAGCAGCAGCAGCAGCAGCCGCCCGCCCGCGCCGCCGCCCGCAGCAACAGCACCGGCCCCGAGCCGCGGGAGGCCGCCGCCCTGCGCGGCGACGGCACAGAGCTCCCCGTCGAGCTGACGCTCGCGCCGGTGACCGACCCCGCCGGCGCCGACGGCTACGCGGCGGTCCTCCGCGACCTCAGCGAGCGCCGCCGCGAGCGCCGGGCGCGGGAGCGGACGACGCAGCGGCTCGTCGAGGTCCAGCGGATCGCCCGCCTGGGGACGTGGGAGTGGGACACGGTCGCCGACACGCTGACCTGGTCCGAGGAGATGCGGCGCATCTTCGGCCTGACCGGGGTCGAGCGCCCGCTGACCTACCGCGACTTCATCGACCGCGTCCACCCCGAGGACCGCGACATGGTCGACGCGACCGTCCGCCGCGCCTACGAGTCCAGCGGCCCGTTCGAGTTCGTCCACCGGATCGTCCGCGACGACGGCACGGTCCGGACGCTCCAGGGCCGCGGCGAGGTCGTCGTCGAGGACGGCCAGCGGGTGGCGATGATCGGCACCGGCCTCGACATCACCGAGCGCCTCGACGCCGAGCGCGACCGCGTCGACCTCGAGCGGCGCCTGCAGGAGGCCGAGCGCCTCGACAGCATCGGCCGGCTCGCCGGCGGCCTCGCCCACGACTTCAACAACCTCCTCACGGTGATCCGCAGCTACGCGTCGCACCTGCAGGGCCGGCTCGGCGCCGACCCCGACGTCGCGGAGGCGATCGGCGAGATCCGCCACGCCGCCGACGAGGGCGCGGCGCTCACCCGCCAGCTGCTCACGTTCAGCCGCCGCGACCCCGGCGAGCCGCGGGCGCTCGACGTCAACGAGGTCGTGCGCACCCGCGCCACCCTGCTCGAGCGCACGCTCGGCGAGCACGTCGCCCTCGAGCTCGACCTCGCCGGCCAGCCGTGCGTCGCCCGGCTCGACCGCGGCCAGCTCGAGCAGATCCTCATGAACCTCACGATCAACGCCCGCGACGCGCTCGGCGCCGGCGGCCGGGTGCGGATCGCCACGGCGCGCCACAACGGCGCGGTGACGCTGAGCGTGGCCGACACCGGGAAGGGCATGGCCCCCGACGTCCGCGCCCGCGCCTTCGAGCCGTTCTACACGACCAAGCCGCGCGGCCGGGGGACCGGGCTCGGCCTCGCGTCCGTGCACGGCATCGTCATGCGCGCGGGCGGCGACATCGACCTGCGCTCGCGGCGCGGCCGGGGCACGGTCGTCACGATCAAGCTGCCGGCGACGAGCGCCCCGCCCGAGCCGGCCCCGCCGGCGGACGAGCCGGCCGAGGGCACCGCCCGCGGGACGGTGCTCGTGGTCGAGGACGACGCCGCGATCCGCACCCTCGCGCGCCGCTGCCTGGAGCGCGCCGGCTACCGCGTCGACGAGGCGGCCGACGGGCGCGAGGCGCTGGCCCGCGCGCGCGACGGCGCGCCGGACCTCGTGCTCACCGACGTGGTCATGCCCCGCATGTCGGGCGCGACGCTCGCCGGCGAGCTGCGCGCCCGGCTCCCCGCCGTGCGGGTCCTCTACGTGTCGGGCCACCCGCAGGAGATGCTGGAGGAGCACGGCGTCGCCGCCCGCGACCGGCTGCTGCGCAAGCCGTTCACCGACGCCGAGCTGCTCGACGCCGTCGGCCGCGCGCTGACCGCCGAGCCGCCGCCGGCGCCTGCGCCGTCGCGGGCGCGGGCGCCCCGCGGCTAGGCGTCGAAGTCGATCTCGCCCCGCTGCAGCGCGATCGCGACGGCGTGCGCGCGCGACGAGGCGCCGAGCTTGGCGACCGCGTTGCGGACGTGGGTGCGGACCGTCTCGCCGGACAGGAACAGCTCCTCGGCCACCGCCTCGCCCGACCGCCCGCTGGCGATCAGCTGCAGGATCTCCCGCTCGCGCGCGGTCAGCCGCCCGCGCGGCGTCGGGGGCGCGACCGCGGTGAGGCCGGGGTCGACGTACCGGCCGCCGGCCGCGACGCGCTCGACGGCGGCCACCAGGTGCTCGGGCGGCGCCGCCTTCAGCAGCACGCCGCCGACCGGCGCCTCGAGCGCCCGGCGCAGCGTCCCGGCGTCGGCCGCGCCGGTGTAGAGCAGGATCCCCAGGCCGGCGTGCTCGCGCCCGAGCATCTCGCCGAGGTGCAGGCCGCTGCGCGCGCCGAGGCGCAGGTCGAGCACGACGACAGCGGGAGCGGCGTCGCGGACCGCCGCCCGCGCCAGCTCCACCTCCCCCGCCCCCGGCAGGACCGCGAACCCGGCCTCGCGCAGCAGCAGCTCCGTCCCGCGCCGGACCGCGGCGTGGTCGTCGACCACCATCACCGTCGTGGCGCTCCGCCGGCGCGCGTGCGCGCGCGCGGCCGCGGGACTCCCTTCCCCAACGATCATCAAGCCTGTCTATACCGATCGATCGTGGCGGCGCTGCGCCAACTCGCCGGGGCCGCCGACCACCGCCAGCAGCGCGCCCGCGACCGCCGGGTCGAACTGCCGGCCGGCCGCGCTGCGGACGAGCGTGCTCGCGTCCGCCGGCGACAGCGCCGTGCGGTACGGGCGCTGGGCGGTCATCGCGCAGTACGCGTCGCAGACGGCGAGGATGCGGCTCTCGAGCGGGATGTCGGCGCCGGCGAGCCCGTCCGGGTAGCCGCGCCCGTCCCAGCGCTCGTGGTGGAAGAGCACGACGCTCGCCGCGTCCTCCAGGCCGGGCACCGCGGCGAGCGCCTCGGTCCCCCACTCGGGGTGGCAGCGGATGACCGACCACTCGTCGCGGTCGAGCGGGCCGTCCTTGAGCAGGATCCGGTCCGGCACGCCGATCATCCCGACGTCGTGCATCCGGGCGGCGGTGCGCAGCACCGGCACCGCCTCGGAGGCGATCCCGACCCGGCCGGCCAGCGCGAGCGCGAGCCGCGTCACGCGCTCGGCGTGGCGGGCCATGCGGCCGTCGCGCAGCTCGATCAGGCGCGCGAAGCCGTCGGCGGCGGCGGCCGGGTCGTCGGGCCGCGCGAGGAGGCCGGAGGCGAGCAGGGTGTCGGCCGTCGTGAGTGCCATGTGCCAATACCGACTACCCCTACGCCCGGCCGCGCGCGGCGAGATCACCGATTGCGGTAGTGGGCGCGACGGCCGGATCGAACCTCGGTCCGCTCCCCCGCGCCGCGGTGAAGCCGGCCGCACCGGCTTCCGATGCCGTTGCGATGGCCGACCACGCCGCCGTCCTCGAAGCCCTGCCGCACGGCGTCGTCGTGCTGGACGCGCACGGCCGCGCCCGCGACTGGAACGCGGCCGCCCTGACGCTGCTGGGCCGCACGCCGCTGACGCTCGCCGGCGCCCGCCCGCCGTTCGCCGGCCCGGCCGGGGCGATCGGGGAGCGCGGCGCGCCTGTGCCCGAGCTGCGCCCCGCGGCGCTGGCCGCGCTCGCCCGCGAGCGCATGCCGCTCGTCGTGCGCCTCGGCGAGCGGGCGCTCGAGCTGGCGTGGGCGCCCGCCGGGAACGGGCGCGAGCTGGCCTGCACGCTCGTCGACGTCACCGAGCGCGCGGCGCGCGAGCGGGAGCGGGCGGCCGAGCGCGACGCCGCGGCGGCCCGGCTCGACGCGGTCGCCGCGCTGGTCGTCGCGCTGAGCGCCGACGGACGGGTCGAGTATGCGAACGCCGCCGTGCGCGGCCTGCTCGGCGCCGGCGCCGGCGAGCTCGCCGGCGCGGAGTTCGTCGAGCTGGCGATGCCGGTCCGCGCCCGGCCCGAGGCCCGCCGCGCGCTCGCGCGGCTGGCCGCCTCGCCCGAGCCGGAGGTCGAGCGCTTCGAGGCGCCGCTGCGGACCGTCGCGGGCGAGGAGCGCAGCGTCTGGTGGCGCGCGACCGCCGGCCCGGGCGGCGGCGTGGTCCTCACCGGCGAGGACGTCACCGAGCGCCGGACGGTCGAGGCCCGCCTGCGCTTCCTCGCCCACCACGACCGGCTGACCGGCCTTCCCACCCGCGGGCTGCTCGACGAGCACCTCGGGCTCGCCGTCGCCCGCGCCCGCCGGCTGCAGACCGGCGTGGCCGTCGTCTGGGTCGACCTGCGGCTGGACGCGCGCGGGGTCGCCGAGTCCGAGCGCGACCCGCTCATCCGCCAGGCCGCACAGCGCCTGCGCACCGCCACCCGCGCGGGCGACCTGCTCGCCCGGCCGGGGCGCGACGAGTTCGTCCTCGTGCTGACCGACCTCGACGACGGGGCGCTCGCCGCCGACGGCGTGGCCGCGCGCGCCATCCACGACGCGTTCGCCGCGCCGCTCGCCGACGAGTCGGGGCTCGAGCTGCGGATCGCGCCGAGCGCCGGCGTCGCGCTGCTGCCCGAGCACGCCGACAACGGCGCCGACCTGCTCAAGGCCGCTGCGCTCGCGCTCGTCGAGGCGCGCGCCAGCGGCGGCGGCACCGTGTTCGCGGCCGCGAGCGCGCCCGACCCGCGCCGCCCGCTGTCCGCCGCGGCGCGCCTGCGCGCCGGGCTCGACCGCGACGAGCTCGAGCTCCACTTCCAGCCGGTGCGCGCGCCGCACGACCTGCGGCTCGTCAGCGCCGAGGCGCTCGTGCGCTGGAACGACCCGGACCGCGGGCTGCTCGAGCCCCCCGACTTCCTCCCCGACGCGGAGGAGACCGGGCTGGTCCGCGACCTC
>DASZEJ010000119.1:0-14761 GCA_035940955.1 Solirubrobacteraceae bacterium | reverse complement strand
AGCCGACGTTCCGCGAGGGCGTCGTCTGGAGCATCGGCTGGCTCGTGCTCAGCCTCCTGGCCGCCGTCGTCCTGCTGGTCACCGAGGGCGGGACCCAGGCCACCGAGTACACGACGGTCTACCTCATCGAGCGCTCGCTCTCGCTCGACAACCTCTTCGTCTTCCTGCTGCTCTTCGCGTACTTCGGGACGCCGGTCGAGCTGCGGGCGCGGATGCTCTTCTTCGGGATCGTCTTCGCGCTGCTGCTCCGCGGCCTGGCCATCGTCGGCGGCGTCGCGCTCATCGAGCAGTTCGAGTTCGTCCTCTACGTCCTCGGCGTCCTGCTCATCCTGCTCGCCTACCGCATCTGGCGCGGGGTCGCGGAGAACGTCGACCCGTCGCGCAACCTCGTCGTGCGGATCGTGCGGCGCTTCTTCCCGGTGACGGCCGACTACCGCGGCAACCGCTGGTTCGTCCGCGAGGACCGCCGCACGCACACGACGCCGCTGTTCCTGTGCCTGGCGGCGATCGTGGCGGCCGACATCGCGTTCGCGATCGACTCGATCCCCGCCGCGTTCGGCATCACCCGCGACGAGTTCGTGATCTGGATGGGGAACGTGTTCGCGCTGCTGGGGCTGCGCGCGCTGTTCGTGCTGGTCGAGGGGCTGATGCGGCGGTTCCGCTACCTCGACGAGACGATCGCGGTGGTCCTGGGCCTGGTGGGCGTCAAGCTGCTGATCGAGGAGTGGGTCCACGTCGGGCCGGTCGCCAGCCTGCTGATCGTGCTGGCGGCGTTCGCCGTCGGCATGCTCGCCTCGGTGGCCGGCGACCGCCGCGAGGCGGCCGCGGCTCACTCGGGCTCGGGGTCGGGCTCCAGCTCCTCGACCTCGTCCTCGACGTCCTCGTCGTAGGCGTCCGCGGTCGGGCGCTGGGTGACCTGGAAGCGCTCGATGAGGTCGTCGCGCCGCGCCTCGTCGATCGGCGCGTCGTCGGCGATGAGGACCCACTCCGCCCCCTCGAAGTCCTCCATGTTGAAGATCTCGGTGTCGACGTCGGTGCTGTCGTCGACGACGACGAGCACGTCGGTCTGGGGGTTGAAGTAGGTCCCGGGGCGGGTGACGAGCTCGTCCAGCTCGAAGGTTCTCGGATCGGCCATGCGGCGCGTACTACCCCGTCAGCTCGCGAAGCTGGCGCGCAACTTCGGCGTCCACGTCGAGCGGGGCCTTCCCGGCCCGGACGCGGCGCTCGTTGCGGGCGATGACGAGCTGGCGGACCTCCGCCTCGAGCGCCGGGTCGGCGCTCGGCGGGCCGGTGCGCGTGAGGCGGTGCAGCTCGTCCTCGACGTCGAGGGGCGCCTGCCCGCGGGCCTGGCGGCGGGCGTTGCGGGCGGTCAGCATCTGTCGGATCTCGTCGTCGCGCTCGGCGGCCGAGACCGCGGGAGGCGGCTCGGGGCGCGCCTTCGGGTCGTCCTCGAACAGCCCGCCGCGCCCGACGTGGTCGTAGCGCGACCCGCGCATGCTGAGCACCGCGGCGATGGTGGCCGCGACCACGACGATCACGAGCACGGTGCCGAACGCCTCCTCCATCCCACCGCGATTGTGGCTCAGTACCCTTCTCGGGGCAAAGTTGACTGGCCAGTCAACCGGCTGGCCGTCCGCCACAGGAGACAACCCCTTCACATGGTCGACTTCACGCTGACCGACGAGCAGAAGAACCTGCGCGACCTCGCCCACGAGTTCGCCGAGAACGAGATCCGCCCCGTCGCCTGGGAGTACGACAGGGACGGCACCTGGCCCCAGGAGATCCTCCAGAAGGCCTGGGAGGTCGGGCTCATGAACACCCACGTCCCCGAGGAGTACGGCGGCCCGGGCCTGTCGCACCTGAGCGGCGCGCTCATCGAGGAGGAGATGGCCTGGGGCTGCTCGGGCATCCAGACCTCGCTCGGCGCCAACGGCCTGGCCTCCGCGCCGGTGTCGATCGCCGGGTCGGAGGAGACGAAGCGCAAGTACCTCGGCATGCTCATGGAGGAGCCGAAGCTCGCCTCGTTCTGCCTCACCGAGCCGGGCGCCGGGTCGGACGTCTCCGGAATGCGCACGCGGGCGGTCCGCAAGGGCGACAAGTACGTGCTCACCGGCCAGAAGTGCTTCATCACCAACGGCCAGTACGCCGACTGGTACACGGTCTACGCCAAGACCGACCCGGACGCCGGCCACCGCGGCATCTCCGCCTTCGTGGTCGACCGCGACGACACCGTCGTGATCGACAAGAAGGAGGACAAGATGGGCCAGCGGGCGTCGAACACGGCGACCGTGACGTTCAACGAGACCGAGGTCCCGGTCGAGAACCTGCTCGGCGAGGAGAACCGCGGCTTCAAGGTCGCCATGCAGACGCTCGACTTCACGCGCCCGGGCGTCGCGGCGATGGCCGTCGGCATCGCGCGCGCCGCGTTCGAGTTCGCGACGGAGTACTCGAAGGAGCGGGTGCAGTTCGGCGTGCCGATCGCCATGCACCAGGCGATCCAGTTCATGATCGCCGACATGGCGACCAAGATCCACGCCGCGCGCCTGATGACGTGGAACGCCGCCGTCCTGCTCGACCAGGGCAGGCGCAACACGCTCGAGTCCTCGCACGCCAAGCGCTTCGCGGCCGACTCGGCGATGGAGATCACGACCGACGCCGTCCAGATCTACGGCGGCTACGGGTTCATGAAGGAGTACCCGGTCGAGAAGCTCATGCGCGACGCGAAGATCATGCAGCTCTACGAGGGCACCTCGCAGATCCAGCGGCTGGTCATCGCGCGCGAGACGCTGCTGCCCCGGCGCGCCGAGGCGCCGACGGCGGCGGCGGCGTAGCGCCGGCTCGTCAGACCCGCTCGAGGCCGTCCCGCGCGCTCGCGGGGCGGCCTCGGCCGGCGCCCGCGGTCAGGCGCGTGGACGGCCGGCAGCGGGGAAGATGGTAGGCGTGGCCCGGCGAGCGAAGGAGACCGAGCGGGCGGTCGCGGAGGCCGCGTCGCTCGACGTCGCGCGCGAGGCGGCCGGCGGGCGGGCCGCGGCCGCCAAGGGGGACCCGCTGCTCGGCGAGCTGCGCCGCGCGGGGCTGCTGCCGGCGCTCGTCCTGCACTTCCTCGCCGAGGGGCCGTCGTACGGCAACCAGCTGATGGAGCGCGTCTCCGAGGTGACCGGCGGGCTGGTCGCCGTCAACCCGAACACGATGTACCCGCTGCTGCGCTCGCTCGAGGCGCGCGGCCTCGTCGCCGGGGAGTGGGAGCACCCCGAGCGGCGCTCGCGGCGCTTCTACCGCCTGACCCCCGCGGGGGAGGAGGAGCGGGAGCGGCTGGCGGCCGAGATCGCCCCGCACCTCGACGCGGTCGCGCGCTCGGTCGACCTGATCAGGAGCGCGATCGATGGCTAGCGCGAGCGCCCGCATCGAGGTCGACGGCCAGATCAGCGAGGCCGAGCGGCTGTGGTACGACCTCGACCGATGGCCGTCGTTCGTCGACGGGTTCGGCCACGTCGCCAAGCGCGAGGGCGACTGGCCGAAGGCCGGGGCCCGCGTCGTATGGGAGTCGGTGCCCAACGGGCGCGGCCGCGTGTCCGAGCGCGTGACCGCCTACGAGGTGCGCGTCGCGCAGACCGTCGACGTCGAGGACCCGCGGATGACGGGGACGCAGACCGTGAGCTTCGCGGCCGCCGGCGACGGCCGCTGCAGCGTGACGCTCGAGCTCCGCTACCGGCTCAAGCAGGCCGGGCCGCTCGCCCCGGTCGTCGACGCCCTCTTCGTCCGCCGCGCGGTCCGCGACGCGCTGCGGCGCACGCTCAGCCGCTTCGCCCGCGAGCTGCGGGCGGACCGCGAGCTGGGCGCCTGATCGCTAGGTTCAATCGAATGTTCGTGTTCAAGGCTGCGGTCGTCGGCGCCGGCACCATGGGCGGCGAGATCGCCCAGGCCATCGCCGCCGCTGACATCGATGTGATGCTCAAGGACGTCGACCAGAAGTTCGTCGACGTCGGGCTGGAGAAGGCCCGCGAGGTGACCCGGGGCCAGCTCGGCCGGCTGGTCAAGAAGGAGAAGATCACCCAGCAGGACGCCGACCGGCAGCTCGAGGAGACGCTCGGCCGCATCCACGGCACGACCTCCTACGACGGCTTCGGCGACGTCGACTTCGTGATCGAGGCCGTGCCCGAGCGGATGGAGCTCAAGGAGGCCGTCTTCGCCGAGCTCGACGACGTCACGCCCGGCCACGCGATCCTCGCCTCGAACACGTCCTCGCTGTCGGTGACCACCATCGCCGAGGCGACCGGCCGGCCCGACAAGGTCCTCGGCTTCCACTTCTTCTACCCGGCGTCGGTCATGCCGTTGCTGGAGATCGTGCTCGGCGACGAGACCTCGCCCGAGACCGTCGCGGCCGCCGTCAACTTCGCGCAGAAGATCCGCAAGCAGCCGATCACGTGCGCCGACGAGCCCGGGTTCGTCGTCAACCGGATCCTCAACTCGTCGGTGTCCGAGGTGTGGCGCGCGCAGGAGGAGCAGGGGCTGTCGATCCAGCAGGTCGACCAGCAGATCCAGGGCGCGAACCTCGCGCCGATGGGGCCGTTCTTCCTCGTCGACCTGCTCGGGCTCGACACCGTCCTGCACGTCGCCGAGTACCTGAACGAGCGCCTCGGCGACCGCTTCTACGTCCACCAGGGGATGCAGCGTCTCGTCGCCGACAAGCAGCTCGGGGCGAAGACCGGCGGCAGCGGCTTCTACAGGGACGGCCAGCCGCAGGTCGAGGGCGACGCCGCCCCGCCGGAGGAGCTGCCCGAGCTGATGGGCGTCAAGGCGGTCCGCGAGGCGTGCCTCGTGCTCGAGGAGGGCATCGCGTCGACCCGCTCGATCGACCTCGGCATGATGGCCGGCGCCGGCATGGACCCGCGGCGCGGGATCCTCCCGCCGCTCATGCGCTGCGACGTCGAGGGGCTCGACACCGTGCTCGAGCGGATGGAGCGCGCGTACGCGGACCACAGCGACCGCTTCGAGCCGCCGGCGATCCTCAGGCGGCTCGTCGCGCAGGGCCGGCTCGGGCAGAAGTCGGGCCAGGGCTTCTTCCCGTGGCCGCGCCCGTCCGAGGGCTTCGGCGACCCGCCGGTGCAGCTCGAGCTGCGCGACGGCTACGCGATCGCGTGGCTGAACAACCCGCCCGCCAACTCGCTGTCGCCCGACGTGATCCGCGCGATCGCGAAGGTGTGGGAGCGCGTGGACGGCGACGACGCGATCCGCGCGCTGATCTTCGCCTCGGCCAACCCGCTGCTGTTCTGCGCCGGCGCGGACATCAAGGCGTTCACGAAGATGGACGAGGCCGGCGGGCGCGAGCTGCTCGAGCTGGGCCACGGGACGCTGCGCGCCTTCGAGCGCTCGTCGACCGTGACGATCGCCGCGGTCAACGCGATCGCCTACGGCGGCGGCTGCGAGCTGGCGATGGCGTGCGACGTGCGGATCGCCGCCGAGTCGGCGCTGTTCGCCCAGCCCGAGGTCAACCTCGGGATCATCCCCGGCTTCGGCGGCACGCAGCGGCTGCCGCGGCTGGTCGGCCAGAGCAAGGCGCTCGAGATGAACCTGACCGGCGACGCGATCCTGGCCGACGACGCGTACGCGTTCGGGCTCGTCAGCGAGGTCGTCCCCGACCACGAGCTGCTCGACACCGCGGTGGCGTGGGCGCGCAAGGCCGGCGGCCAGGCGCCGCTGGCGGTCGAGCAGATCAAGCGCGTGTCGGCCGCGGGCGACCTCGACGAGGGGATCGAGGCCGAGAAGCAGGGCTTCGCCGCGGTGTTCCAGAGCGAGGACGCCCGCGAGGGCATCTCCGCCTTCCTCGGCAAGCGATCGCCGAGGTGGCAGGGGAGGTGACGACGCCGGCCGAGGTGGGGCGCCTGGCGGACCTGGTCCGCGGCGCCCGCTCGGTCGTCGCCCTCACCGGCGCGGGGATCTCGGTGCCGTCCGGGATCCCCGACTTCCGCTCCCCCGGGACCGGGCTGTGGGAGAACGTCGACCCGATGGAGGTCGCGCACATCGACGCGTTCCGCGCCGACCCCGTCCGCTTCTGGCGGTTCTACGGCAGCCGCTTCGACACGCTCGACGACAAGGAGCCCAACGGCGCGCACCGGGCGCTCGTCGAGCTGGAGCGGCGCGGGCTGCTCGACGCGGTCGTCACGCAGAACATCGACCGGCTGCACCGCAAGGCGGGCGCGCGCTCGCTCGTCGAGGTGCACGGCACGATCGACCACTCGTCGTGCCTGGCCTGCGGGCGCCGGTTCCCGCTGGAGGTCGTGCGCGAGCGGCTGGAGGTCGCCGCCGACGGCGTCCCGCGGTGCGACTGCTGGCAGCCGCTCAAGCCCGACGTCGTGCTGTTCGGCGAGCTGCTGCCCGAGGGCGCCCTGGACCGCGCGTTCTCGCTCGCGTCGACCGCGGACGTCCTGCTCTGCATCGGCTCGTCGCTCGAGGTCTACCCGATCGCCCAGCTCCCGGCGCTGACCCGCCAGTCCGGCGGCGCGGTGGCGATCGTCACCCAGGGCGAGACGCCGTTCGACGCGCGCGCCGACGTGCGGCTCGGCGGCGACGTGGTGGCCGAGCTCGAGGCGCTCGTCGCGGCGCTCGGCTAGCCCGTCGCGTACAGCTCCTCGAGCCGGCGGTGCACGAGCGCCGTCGCCATCGCGCCGTCGCCGACCGCTCCCGCCACGCGCTTCGTCGAGCCGTGCCGGACGTCGCCGGCGGCGAACAGGCCCGGGACGCTCGTCTCCAGCGCGAGCGGGTCGCGGGCGAGCGGCCAGTCGGCGGGGCGCCGGCCGCGGTCGAGCAGGTCGGGGCCGGTGAGGACGAAGCCGGCGGGGTCCAGGCGCACGCCGGTCTCCGCCGCCCAGCCGGTGCGGGGCACGCCGCCGAGGCAGAGGAAGAGCGCCGCCGCCTCGATCCGCTCGCCGGCGGCCGTCACGACGGCGTCGAGGCGGCCGTCGCGCGCCTCGACGGCGCCGACCTCGGTGCGGAAGCGCACGTCGATCAGCGGGTGGCTCGCGATGCGGTCGACGAGGTAGGCGGACATCGACGCGCCGAGGCGGTCGCCGCGGACGAGCATCGTCACCCGCGCGCCCGCGTTGCCGAGGTGCATGACCGCCTGGCCCGCCGAGTTGCCGGCGCCGACCACGACGACCGGGTCGCCGCCGCACTGCGCCGCCTCGCTGCGCCCCGCGCCGTAGTACACGCCGCGCTCCAGCAGCTCCTCGACGCCGTCGACTCGCAGCCGCCGCCACTCCATCCCGGGCGCGGCGATCACCGCGCGGGCGTCGACCGAATGGCCGCCGGCGACCTCGAGCGTGAACGGCCCGTCCGGGCCGCGGCTGCTGCCGGTGACGCCGCGCATGATCAGCAGCTCGGCCCCGAAGCGCTCGGCCTGGCGGCCCGCGAGCCGGGCCAGCTCCGCCCCGCCGATCCCGTCGGGGAAGCCGAAGAAGTTCTCGATCAGCGACGTGTGCGAGGCCTGGCCGCCGGGGACGTCGCGCTCGAGGACGAGCGTGCTCAGCCCGTCCGACGCGGCGTACACCGCCGCGGCCAGGCCCGCCGGGCCGGCGCCGACGATCGCCAGGTCGTAGTCGCCCTTCGACGGCGCGACGCTCATCAGCCACGCCTCGGCCAGCCGCTCGACGGTCGCCGGCGCGGTGACCGTCCCGTCCTGCTCGATCACGCGCGGCACGTCGGCGTCGTCCGGCTCGGCCTCGACCCACTCGAACGGCTGGGCGATGCGGGTGAGGAAGTCGCGCAGCCGGTGGTCCTCCGCGCCCAGGCGCCGGCCGACGACGGTCACCGTCGCCCGGACCGGGCTCACGCCGCGCGCATCCGGAACATCACCTCGTCCACGTAGCACCAGCTCCAGTCCTCGCCGGGCTCGACGGAGCGGATGATCGGGTGGCCGGTCTCCGCATGGTGCGCCGTCGCGTGGCGGCCGGGGGAGTTGTCGCAGCAGCCGACGTGGCCGCACGTCTGGCACATCCGCAGGTGCACCCACCGGCCGCCGGCGGCCAGGCACTCCTCGCACCCCGCGATCTCGCCGGGCGGCTCCAGGACCTCGACCCAGTCGAGGTGGCTGCAGCTCGGCATGGCACCATCGTAGGGGTGCTCGCGCAGCGTCTCGCCGCCCAGATGCTGTCCGGCCCGCGGGCGCGCGCTCCGGTCGCGGTGTGCGAGCGGCTGCTGGCCGTCCAGGGCCAGGACCCGCGCGGCTTCCGGCTCGCGGTGCGGGCGCGGAGCGAGGGCCTGACGGCGGCCGACGTCGACCGGGCGCTGGACGAGCGGGCGCTCCTCGTGACGTGGCTGAACCGCGGGACGCTCCACCTCGTCCGCGCCGAGGACTACCCGTGGCTGCACGCGCTGACCGCGCCGCGCCACCGGACGGCGATCATGCGGCGGCTCGCGCAGGAGGGAGTCGCGGACCCCGACCGCGGCGTCGCGGCGATCGAGCGCGCCCTCGCCGCGGACGGGCCGCTGCCGCGCGAGGAGCTGCGCGAGCGGGTCGCCGCCGCGGGGCAGCGGAGCGAGGGGCAGGCCCTCATCCACCTGCTCGCGCTGGCGTCGCTGCGCGGCCTCGTCGTGCGCGGGCCGACGGACGGAAGGCAGCACCTCTACGCGCTCGTCCGCGACTGGCTCGGCGAGCAGCCGCGCCTGGACGGCGACGCGGCGCTGGCCGAGCTGGCGCGGCGCTACCTCGCCGGCCACGGCCCGGCCGGCGACCGCGACCTCGCGAAGTGGGCGGGGGTGACGCTGCGCGACGCCGGCGCCGGGCTGCGGGCGATCGCCGGCGCACTGGTCGAGCGGGGCGGCGGGCTGGTCGACCTGGCGCGGCGGGACGCGGCGCACGACCCGGCCACGGCGGGGCCGAGCGCCGCCGGGGCGAGGCCCCGCGGCGCCCGGGCGACGTCCCGCGCCGCCGGGGCGCCGTCCCGCGGCGCCGACCCGCCGCTCCCTCCGCCGCGCCTCCTGGGCGCCTTCGAGCCGGTCCTCCTCGGCTGGGCCTCGCGCGACGACGTCGTGGGCCCGCACCGCGACCGGATCACCGTCGAGGGCCTCTTCCGCTCGTTCGCGATGGTCGGCGGGCGCGCGGTCGCGACGTGGCGCCTCGACGGCGGCGACCTCGCGATCGAGCCGCTCGAGCCGATCGCTCCAGCCGACGCCGCGGCGCTCGACGACGACGCCGCGGACGTCCGCCGCTTCCTCGGCGTCTGATCGTTAGCGTTTCGCTCAGAAATGCAGTTCGTCTCCGTCCTGGCCGCCGCGGCCGGGACGCCGGTGCCCGCCGCGCGGCGGTAGCGCGATGCGCAAGGCGCTGGCCACGCTCGGCTCGGGTCGCTTCGCGGCGCTGCTGGACGTCGCCCTGCCGACGTTCCGCGACTACGCGTCGCGCCACGCCTACGAGCTGCGGCTCGGGACCGAGGAGGACGCGGCCGGCCGCCCGCTCGCGTGGGCGAAGGTCCCGCTGCTGCGGCGGCTCGCCGACCGGTACGAGGTGGTGCTCTGGCTCGACGCCGACTGCGTCGTCGTGGACGGCGAGTGCGACGTGGCCGGCTGCCTCGGCGACGAGCACGTCCACGCGCTGGTGCGCCACCGCACCGACGAGGGGGAGGTGCCGAACACCGGGGTCTGGCTCCTGCGCGGCGGGGCCGAGGCGCGCGAGCTGCTCGGCCTGGTCTGGGACTGCGAGGACGCCGTCGAGCACCGCTGGTGGGAGAACGCTGCCGTGTGCCGGCTGCTCGGGTACGAGACCGACCCGGTGTGCCGGCTGGTCGCGCCGACGCCGCTGTACCGCCGCACCCGCTGGCTGCCGAAGGCGTGGAACTCGATCGTCCCCGACCCCGACCCGCAGCCGCGGATCGTGCACCTCGCGGGCACGCCGTTCGCGCGCCGGCGGCGGCTGATGCGCGCGGCGCTGCGGGAGGCCGCCGCCCCGCGGGCGGGCCGGGACCGCGGCGGCGCGCCGGTCACGGTGCCGGCCGAGCGCGCCTAGCGCGCCGCGATCGCCGCGGCGACGCCGGAGCGCGCCGGCTGGGGCCCGAACCCGGTCAGGCACCACGTCGCCCCGGCCGCCTGCCACGGCGCGGGGTCCTCGTCCGGCCCGATCGTCACCACCAGGTCGGCGCCGGCGACCTCACCGCGCAGCTCGGCGAGCGCCTCGGGCCCGGGCAGGTCGATGGGGAAGAGGCCGTCCCACCGCGCGGCGCGGCGCACCGGGCGGCGGTTCGGGTAGCGCGCGGCGACCCAGACCGGGATGCGCGGCCGCTGGACGGGGCCGGGCGCGAAGTCGCGCCAGTGCGCGACGAGCCGCTCGAGCCCGTCGTCGAGCAGCCGCGCGCGCTCGCGCGGGGCGACGACGTCCTCGAAGTCCTCGAACTCGCCGGCCCTGTCGCTCCCGAGCCCGACGCCGAGCACGAGCCGTCCCCCGCTGAGGCGGTCGAGCGTGATCGTCTCGCGCGCGAGCTTGTGCGGCCGGCGGCGCGAGACCGGCGTGACGAGCGGCCCGATCCGCACGCGCTCGGTCGCCAGCGCGATCGCCGTCAGCGCGACCCACGGGTCGGCGACCGGCAGGTCCGGCGGCGTGTACCGGATGTGGTCCCAGAGGAAGAAGCCGTCCCAGCCGGCGTCCTCGGCGCTCGCCGCCAGGTCGGCGAGCACCCGCGGGTCGAACAGCTCGCCGAACGGCGCGACGAAGATCCCGCGCTTCACGCCGCCACGCCCCGGCACGCCTCGACGGCCAGCCGGTCGCAGCGCTCGTTCAGCTCGACCCCCGCGTGCCCCTTGACCGGCACCCACTCGACGTCGTGCTCGCGCATCGCCTCCAGCAGCGCCTCCCACAGGTCGCGGTTGGCGACCGCGGTCTTCGCCTTCGTCCGCCAGCCGTTGCGCTGCCAGCCGTCGATCCACCGGTTGCGCACGGCGTTGCGCACGTACGCCGAGTCGGTGTGCACGAGCACCCGGCACGGCCGCGTCAGCGCCCGAAGCCCCTCGACCACCGCATGCAGCTCCATCCGGTTGTTCGTCGTCTGCGGGTCGTGCCCGACCAGCTCCCGCTCCCGGTCGCCCAGCTTCAGCACGGCCGCCCACCCGCCCGGCCCCGGGTTCCCCGAGCACGCGCCGTCGGTCCACAGCTCCACGGTCGGCTTCACGGGGCGGGAGCCTACGAGGCTTCGCGGCGGCGGGCGGCGCCGTGCTCCCGAGCGGGAACATCGCACCGCCTGACGCCGCCACCAGCCGGCGTGTTCCCGATCGGGAACATTCGTGCAGGTGCGAGCGCCCACGCCGCGTATTGTTCCCGAACGGGAACACGAACCGATGACTCCGATCCGCACACCCGCAGAGCTCGGAGCGCTCGTCCGCACCGAGCGCAGGGCGCAGGGCCTCCGGCAGGACGAGCTCGCGCTCGCCGCCGGCACCGGTCGCCGGTTCGTCAGCGAGCTCGAGAACGGCAAGGCGACGGCCCGCCTCGAGGACGTGCTGAGCGTCGTCGCGGCGCTCGGGCTGACCGTCGACGTCCGCAGGCCCGATGGCGACGCGCGCGCTTGACGTCTGGCTGTACGAGCGCCGCGCGGGCCGGCTCGAGGCGCGGCACGGCGCGCTGACCTACGCGTACGAGCCGGCGTGGGTCGACGAGCGGATGCCGCCGCTCTCGCAGTCGCTTCCGGTTCGGGGGGAGCCCTTCACCGGCGAGCCCGTGCACGCGTTCTTCGCGAACCTGCTCCCCGAGGGCGACGTGCGCCGGCACGTCGCGCGACGCTTCGGGGTGAGCGTCGGCAACGACTTCGAGCTGCTGGCCGCGATCGGCGGGGACTGCGCGGGCGCCGTGTCGCTGACGGCCCGCGACGGCAGGCCGCGCCCGGACGAGCGCGGCAGGGTGCGCTGGCTCGACGACGCGGAGCTCGCGGACGTCGTCGCCGACCTGCCGCGGCGGCCGCTGATGGCCGACCCCGACGAGGGCATCCGGCTCTCGCTCGCCGGCGCCCAGGACAAGCTGCCGGTCGTCGTCGCCGGCGGGCGCGTGGGCGTGCCGACCGGTGGTGCGCCGAGCACGCACATCCTCAAGGTGCCGATCGCCGGGCTCGACGACACGGTCGTGAACGAGGCGTTCTGCCTGCGCCTGGCGCGCAGTCTGCGCCTCGAAGCGGCCGCCGCTGAGGTGCTGCGCGTCGGCGACCAGGACGTCCTGCTCGTCGAGCGCTACGACCGCGACCGCTCCGCGGACACCGTCCGCCGGCTGCACCAGGAGGACTTCTGCCAGGCGCTCGCCGTCCCGCCGGAGGCCAAGTACGAGGCCGAGGGAGGGCCGGGCGCGGCCCAGTCGGTCGAGCTGCTGCGCCGCGCGTCAGCACAGCCGGCGCGTGACGTGCTGCGCTTCGCCGACGCGCTGGTGTTCAACCTCCTCGTCGGCAACCACGACGCCCACGGCAAGAACTACTCGGTGCTCTACCGTCCCGAGGGCACCGCGCTCGCCCCGCTCTACGACCTCGTCTCGACGGCCGCGTACCGCCACCTCAGCAGGAGGCTGGCGATGGCGGTGGGCGGCGAGTATCGCGGCGACTGGGTCCGAGCTCGTCACGTCGATCGCTTCGCCGAGCGGGCGCAGCTGGGCCCGGCGGCGCTCCGCCGGCGGGCGGCACGGCTCGCGGCGGTGCTGCCCGATGCCGCGCGCGACACGGTCGAGGAGCTGCGCGGGGAAGGGCTGCACCGGCCGGTGCTCGACCGGATCGTCGAGGTGGTCGCGCGTCGCGCCGGGCCGCTCCAGGCGGGGCTGGCTACGCCGCGCCCGGGATGACCCACCCGGCCATCGCCGCGAAGTGCGCCGCCGCCGCGGCGACGACGCACGCGTGGAAGACCTCGTGGAACCCGAACGTGCGCGGCCACGGGTTCGGGCGCTGGCCGGCGTACACGATCGCGCCCGCGGTGTAGAGGACGCCGCCGGCCGCCAGCAGCGCGAGCGGCGCCGCGTCGAGCCGGTCGACGAGCTGGGGGACGGTGGCGATCGCGAACCAGCCGAGCGCGAGGTACGTCGCGGCGGTGAGGACGCGCGGGGCGGTGATCCACGCGACGCTGAACACGACGCCCGCCGCCGCGCCGGCCCACACGCCGACGAGCACGACCGACCGCAGCGTCCCGTCGAGCACGAGCACCGCGATCGGCGTGTAGGACGCCGCGATGAACACGAAGATCGTCGAGTGGTCGACGCGGCGCAGGAGGGGGCGCCAGCGCGGGTCCCAGCGCCAGCGGTGGTACAGGGCGCTGCCGGCGAACAGCGCGCACAGGCCGACCCCGTAGACGACCGCCGCCGCGCGCGCCTGGGCGGTCGGCGCCAGCGCGACGAGCACGACGCTCGCGACCAGCGCGAACCAGAACGTCCAGGCGTGGAGGACCCCGCGCAGCAGCGGAACGTCGCTCACGGGGCGTCGCTCACGGGATCTTCATGCCGGAGATCGCGCGGGCGACCACGAGGCGCTGGATCTCCGAGGTGCCCTCGAAGATCGTGTAGATCTTGGCGTCGCGGTGCCAGCGCTCGACCGGGTACTCGCGGGTGTAGCCGTTGCCGCCGAGGATCTGGATCGCCCGCTCGGTCGCCCACACGGCGACCTCGCCGGCCTTCAGCTTCGACATCGACCCCTCGGCCGCGGTGAACGTCTTGTTGTTGCGGCCCATCCACGACGCGCGCCAGACGAGCAGCCGCGCCGCGTCGATCTCCATCTTCATGTCCGCGAGCGCGAACGCGATCGCCTGGTTCTCGACGATCGGGCGGCCGAACTGGACGCGCTCCTTCGCGTACGCGAGCGCGTACTCGTACGCCGCGCGGGCGATGCCGATCGCCTGCGCGCCGACGGTCGGGCGGCTGGCCTCGAACGTCTGCATCGCGGCCTGCTTGCGCGCGCTGGCGCCCTCGCGGGCGCGCGCGAGGCGCTCGTCGAGCTTCTCCTTGCCGCCCAGCAGGCAGCGGCCGGGGACCCGGCAGTCGTCGAAGAAGACGTCGGCGGTGTGCGAGGCGCGCAGGCCGTGCTTCTTGACCTTCGTCCCCATCTCCAGCCCCGGCGTGCCGGGCGGGATGACGAACGCCGCCTGCCCGCGGGCGCCCAGCTCGGGGTCGACCGACGCGACGACGACGTGCACGTTGGCGATGCCGCCGTTGGTCGCCCACGCCTTCTGGCCGTTGAGGACCCACTCGTCCTTGGCCTCGTCGTAGACCGCGCGGGTGCGCAGGGATGAGACGTCGGAGCCGGCGTCGGGCTCGGAGACGCAGAAGGCCGCGACCTTCGGGTCGTCGGCCGTGCCGAAGCACTGCGGGATCCACTCGCCCATCTGCTCGGGCGTGCCCGAGCCGAAGATGCTCGCCGCCGCCAGCGCGGTCCCCATGATCGACATGCCGATGCCGGCGTCGCCCCAGAACAGCTCCTCGTTGACGATCGGCATCGTCAGGCCGCTCGGGTCGGCCCAGAACTGGGCGAAGCCCTCGAAGCCGTAGAGGCCGATCTTCGCGGCCTCCTGGATGATCGGCCACGGCGTCTGCTCGCGCTCGTCCCACTCCGAGGCGGCCGGGCGCACGACGCCCGCGGCGAAGCCGTGGACCCAGTCGCGCACGTCGCGCTGGTCCTCGGAGAGCTCGAGCGAGAAGCTGGCCTGCGCGCTGTCGGTCTGCGCGTCGTCGGCGGTGGTGGACATGGAGTCTGAGGCTAATGCAGCCGCGGCCCGGTGGCGGCGGTTGGCGCCTGCAGCTCGCGCAGGCATCCGGGGCACA
>DASZEJ010000118.1:0-1655 GCA_035940955.1 Solirubrobacteraceae bacterium | reverse complement strand
GCGCGTCGAGCCCGTCCTGCCCGTCGGCGGAGGCGACGAGGAGGGGCGACGCCGTCGCGGGCGCCCGGCCATCGCCGCCGAGGTCGAGCTCGACGGCGTGCGCGAGCACCGCCAGGGCACGCCGGCCTCGCGCATCTACTGGCCCGCGCTCGCGCGCGGCGCCGGGCTGATGGAGCGCCGGCTGCGCGCCGAGTCCGACACCACGCCGCTCATCCTCCTCGACGCCCGGGGCACGTCCGACGCGGCGCTCGACGCCGCAGTCCGGGCGTGCGCGTCGCTGGCCGTCGAGCTGGCGCGCGCGGGCGGCTGCTCGGTGCTGCTCCCCGGCGACCGGCGCGCGACCGCGCTCGACCAGACGCTCAGCGGCTGGCCGCACGTCCACGCGCGCCTGGCGCTCGTGCAGCGCGGCGGGCGCCCGCCGATGAGCGGCGTCGCCGGCCGCGCCGGCCTCGTGCTCTACGTCGCCGCGCAGGTCCCCGGCCGCACGCCGCAGGCGCTCGAGCACGCGCCCGCGGCGGGCCGCGTGCTGGTCGTCCCCGGCTCCCTCCCGGGGCGCCGCCCGTCGTTCACGGTCGCCGGCTGCACGGGGTACGCGATCGAGCCGCGCGCCGCGCGGAGGGCGGCGTGAACGAGGCGGCGCGCGTCCCGGTTCGCCTCATGGCCTTCGGCGTGCTGGCCGCGTTCGGCGCGCAGGCGTGGGGCGGGATGGTCCGCCCGGGCGCCGACGGTCGCCTGCTCGGCGCGGCGGCGGCCGGCGTGGCGCTCGCCGCGGTGGCGCTGGCGGCGGAGCGGCTCCCGCGGCTCGCCCGGCTCGCAGCGCTCGCCGCCGTCCCGCTCGTCGGCGTCGCGCTCGCGATCCTGCTCGCCGGCGTGCCGCTCCACCTGCTCGACCTCGAGAGCTGGGGCGAGCTCGCGAGCGGGCTGGGGCAGGGGATCCAGGCGCTGCCCGGGCTGAACGTGCCCTACCGCGGCGTCGACGAGTGGAACCGCGTGGCGATGCTCCTCGGCGGGACGTTCGCGGCGATCGTCGGCGTCGTCGTCGCGTGCTGGCCGCTCGGCGGCGGTCGCTACGGCCGCCCGCTGCTCGGGCTCGTCGTCCTCGCGATCCTCTACGCGGTCCCCGCGGTCCAGCTCGACGCCGAGCAGCCGTGGCTGGAGGGCGTGGTCTTCGCGGTGCTGCTCGGCGCGGCGCTGTGGTCCGAGCGCCTGGCCCCGCGCGAGGCGCCGCTCGCCGGCGTCGCGGTGCTGGCCGCGGCGCTGCTCGCGCTCACGCTCGCCCCGCGCCTGGACCGGCCCGAGCCGTGGCTCGACTACGAGGCGCTGGCGCAGTCGCTGGGCGAGCGGGGGACGAGCACGTTCGCGTGGAACCACGGCTACGGCCCGCTCGACTGGCCGCGCGACGGGCGCGAGCTGCTCCGGATCAGCTCCAAGATCGGCTCGTACTGGAAGGCGACGACGCTCGTCGAGTTCGACGGCGTGCGCTGGCGGGAGGTGTCCCCGCAGGGCATCGAGGACGACCCGGAGGCCGAGCACCCGCGCCGCCGGTGGGTCCAGGACGTGCGCGTCTCGGTCCGCAACCTGCGCACCCGGAACGTCGTCGCGCCCGGCACCCCGCTGCGCATCGACCGCTCGCCGCGCGGCGGCGGGGCGGGCGC
>DASZEJ010000117.1:0-18982 GCA_035940955.1 Solirubrobacteraceae bacterium | reverse complement strand
GCGACGACGTTCGTCGCGGGCGCGGGCCTCGCGGCGATCGTCCGCGGCCGCCGCTCCCGCCGGCTGCCGCGCCACCTGCGGCGCCGCCGGAAGGACCTGCCGATCGTCGCCAGCCGGTCCTTCCTGGTCGACGTCCACGTGCTCGACCCGCGGCGGTAGGGCCCGGGAGGGCGGCGCGCCGCTCCGCCGCCGCGCGCCCTCGCTTCGCGGTCGCCGGGCCGCCCCCGCCCCCGCGCGCCGCTCCGCCGCCGCGCGGCGTAGGGTCCGGCGCCGTGGTCGAGCGGCGCGTCGAGGTCCAGCCCAGGTGGGCGTTCCGGATGCCGGCGATGGTCGGGCGCGACGCGGTCGCGCGGCGGCGGAACGGGGTGCTGATGCGGCTCGTCCACGTCGGCGACGAGCCGGTCGTCGTGCGGGCGGCGCAGACCGCGCGCGACCGGGTGACGATCGGCGCCGAGGGGCCGGACCGGGCGGCGTGCGACGCGGCCGTCGAGCGGGTGCGGTTCTGGCTCGGCGTCGACGACGACCTGCGCGAGTTCCACGCCCGCTTCCGCGACGACCCGGTCATCGGCCGCGTCGTGCGCTCCCAGCCGTGGCTGCGGGCGCCGCGGCGCCCCGAGCCGTTCGAGGCGCTCGCGTGGGCGATCACCGAGCAGCTCATCGACTTCCCGCGCGCGGCGGCGATCCAGCGGCGGATCGTCGTCCGGCTGGGGCGGCGCTGCCCGCGGACCGGGCTGCGCGACCTGCCGTCGGTCCGCACGCTCGCCGCCCAGGCTCCCGCCTTCCTCCAGTCGCTGGACCTCTCCGCGGGCCGGTCGCTCGCGATGGTCCGGTGCGCCCGCGAGGTCGCCGCCGGCCGCGTCGACCTGCGCGCGCCCGACCACGAGGCCGGCTGGCGGCGGCTGCGGCGCATCCCCGGCATCGGCTCGTGGACGCTCGAGATCCTCGCGCTCCACGGGCAGGGCCGCCACGACCAGGTCCCGGCCGGCGACCTCAACCTCATCAAGCTCGTCGCCCGCCTGCGCACCGGCGACCCGCGCGCCCGCGCGACCGAGGCCGACGTGCGGGAGTTCTTCGCGCCGTACGCGCCGTGGGGCGGGCTGGCGTCCGTCTACGCGCTGCGGGCGCTCGACGTCACGGCCCCTCCGCGGCCTGCGGACCCTCGCCGGGGACGAACTCGTTCGTCAGCGCGCGTCGCGGGTCCTCTCGCCGCTTGAGCAGCCCGTTGTCGGCCATCCAGCGCGCGTAGGCGACCCACTCGGCCTCCTCCATGTAGCCGAACGCCCGCTCCGGGTCCTCGGGGAAGAAGACCGGCAGCGTGGCGCGGACGCTCGCCTCCTGCAGCCCGCGCTCGAGGTCGCGGTTGGCCTTCAGCAGCGGGTCGACGCCGGCGCGGACGTCGCCGCGCAGCGCCTCGTGCCCCCGCCCGAGCGCGAGCAGGAAGCGGCGCAGGACGTTGCCGCGCGTGCGGGCGTCCTCCTCGCGCGCGACGACGACCAGCTCGTTGTACGTCGGCACGCCGAGCTCCTCGATGCGCAGGATCGTCGGCCGCCGCCGCTCGCGCTGCAGCTTGACGCCCTCGTAGTTCCAGAACGCGCCGAGCGTCGCGTCGACCCGCTTGGAGATCATCGCCGTGGCGAGGTTGAAGCCGACGTTGACCTCGTCGACCGTCGCCGGGTCGACGCCCGCCTGGTCGAGGACCGCCTTCAGGTACGCCGACTGGTACGGGATGCCGGCCGTGCCGACCTTCCTGCCGCGCAGCTGCGCGGGGTCGCGGATCGCGCGGTCGCCCACCGACATGAGCGACGTGAGCGGCTTCTGCACGAGGGCGCCGATCGCGACGACCCGCAGGCCGCGGTCGCGGGCGAGCAGCACCTCCGGCTCGTACGAGATCGCCAGGTCGGCCTTGCCCGCGGCGAGCAGCCGCAGCGGCGCCGCCGGGTCGCTCGGGGTCGCGGGGCGGACGTCGAGCGCGGCGTCCTCGAACGCGCCGGTCCCCATCGCGGCGTAGATGCCCGCGTGGTCGGCGGTGGGGAAGAAGTCGAGCAGCAGGTCGACGCGCTCGACCTGGCGCGCGCCGGGCACGGGTTCCTCCCGCTCGCCGCAGCCGGCGAGGAGGGCGAGCAGGGCCAGCGCGATCAGCCAGGGTCGGTTCACTTCGGTCCTCCGGGTCGGTGGGCCCACGGCGCGATCCGCCGCTCGGCCAGGTGCAGGGCGTAGAAGAGGGCGACGGCGAACGCGGCGAGGATCGCCACGGCCGCCCACGCGCGGGCGATCTCGAGCTGCGGCAGCGACTGCAGGATCAGGTGCCCGAGGCCCTCGCTCGAGCCGGCGTACTCGGCGAAGACCGCGCCGATCACGGCGACCGCGACGGCGATCTTCGCGCCGCTGAGCGCGCCGGGCAGCGCGGCCGGGGCCTCGGCCCAGCGGAACGCCTGCCAGCGCGTGGCGTCGAGCGTGCGCATGAGCTTGAGCTCGTCGGGGTCGACGCGGCGCAGCGCGTCCAGCGTCGCGACGACGATCGGGAAGAACGAGACGAGCGCGACGATCGCGACCTTCGGCGTCAGGCCGAACCCCCACCACACGACGAGCAGCGGCGCGACGATCACGATCGGGACGGCCTGCGAGGCGACGAGCAGCGGGAAGATCGCGCCGCGCGCCGTGCGGCTGAAGTGCAGCGCCACGGCGAGCGCGAAGCCGGCGACGACCGATGCCGCGATCCCGGCCGCGACCTCCAGCGCCGTCACCCAGAAGTTGTCCCACAGCAGCGCGCGGTCGTCGCGCGCCGCCTCGAGGATCGCGGTCGGCGCGGGGAGGATCAGCTCGTCGACGCCGCCGGCGTGTGCGTACAGCTCCCACGCGCCGAGCAGCGCGAGCGCGAGCCCCGCCGCGCCCAGCCGAGGGGTCAGACCCCCTGCGCGCCCCCGGCTCATGGGGTCAGACCCCTTGAGTGGACCCGACTCAAGGGGTCTGACCCCTCAGCAGTGCGGCTAGGGCCTGCGCTCGCAGCTCGACGACCTCGGCGTCGGTCGCGGCGCGCGGGCGGGGGGACAGGGGGCGCAGCTCGGCGACGACGCGGCCCGGGCGGGGGGAGAGGACGACGACGCGGTCGGCGACGACGAGCGCCTCCTCGACGTCGTGGGTCACGAGCAGCACGGTCCTCGGCTCGCGCGCGAGCGCCCCCGCGAGCCAGGCCTGCACGTCCGCGCGGGTGATCGCGTCGAGCGCCGCGAACGGCTCGTCGAGGCACAGCACCGGCTTGCCGGCGAGCAGCGTCCGCAGGAACGCCACGCGCTGGCGCATCCCGCCGCTCAGCTCGTACGGCCGCGCCGCCTCGAAGCCGCCCAGCCCGAGCTGCGCGAACAGCGGGGCCGCGGCGGCGCGGGCCGCCTCGCGCGACCGGCCCTGCACCCGCAGCGGCAGCGCCGCGTTGTCGAGCGCGCTCAGCCACGGCAGCAGCAGGTCGCGCTGCGGCATGAGCACCGCGGGCGCCGACTCCACGACGCCCGCCGACGGCGCGACCAGCCCGCACACCAGCTCGAGCAGCGTCGTCTTCCCGCAGCCGCTCGGCCCGACGACGGCCACCACCTCGTCCCGCCGCGCGCCGAGCGACAGCCCCTCCAGCGCGACGACGTCGCCGAAGCGGTGCGTCACGCCGTGCAGCGCGACGGCGGGCGCGGCGTGCGCGCGCGTTCCGGCGTCGGGTGTCGTGATCGCTCCCTCCGCGGGCATTACCCCACAGGTTCGAAGGGTCAGCGCGGGCGATCGCGCTATCTCAGCCGGCCGTCTCCTGCCAGCCCCCCTGGTATCGCTCGCCCCTGATGCTACCGCGCGACGTTTCGCGGCCGCCGGTCGCGTGAAGAGTGCGAAGCATGGATTTCCAGATCATCCCGGTGTCGCAGCGCATCGAGGTCGAGGGCCGCAGCGAGCGCGAGGCCGTCGGCCAGTTCTCGGGTCGCGTGATCGCGGTCGCGTTCCGCGGCGGCGACCCGGTCGGGGACCCGGTGGCGGACATGGGCTCCGGGGAGGGCGACGCCCAGCCGTCCAAGCCCGAGGGCCTCGGCGGCTGGGGGACGACGTACTTCCTCGTCGCCGACGGCAGCCAGCCGGCGCCGATGTGGGTGCCGAAGGACGACGTCGAGCGGACGCGGGTGAGCTAGGCCCTGGCGGCCGTCGCGGTCCGCGTCAGCCGGCCGAGCAGGTCCGCGGCGGTCGCGGCGTCGAGGTGCGCGACGGCGAGCCGCCGGCCGGAGGCGACCGCGACGCCGAGCGTCGTGAGGCCCGCCCGGCGCTGCAGGGCAGACGTCCGGGTGAACACCTCCGGCAGCCGCCGCGCGTCGGCGACGAGCGTCGTGCGCTGCAGCCCCCGGCGGCGCAGGACCACGCGGCCCCCGTCGAGCCGCCAGCCCGCGGTGCGGAACGCGGCGGCGCCGAACGCGGCGGCGGGCGCGGCGAGCGCGAGCGCCGCGAGGGCGGCCGGGCCGAGCAGGGGCAGGAGCGCGAGGGCCAGGAGCGCCGCCGCGGCGACCGGCGGGAGGACGTAGCGGCGCAGCGCGCGGCGGGGCGGGCTCGCTAGAGGCGCGGTCCCCGGCGCGCGCCCGAGAGGGCCCGCGACGGCGCCGGCCCCCAGCGCGCGGCGGGGCGGGCCCGCGAGGGGGGCGGCCGCCCCTCCCGCCAGCTCCGGCAGCAGCTCGCGCACGATCGCGTCCACCTCGCCGCGGCGCACGAGCGGGAGGAGCGCCTGGGCGGTCGCGGGCTCGTTCGCGTAGCCGGCGCTCTCGATCCGCACCTGCGCGAGGCCGAACGGCTCGCGCAGCGGCGACTCGACGATCCTGATCGCCCCGATCCGCGCGACGGGGACCGAGGCCTCGCGCCGCTCGACGATGCCGCGCGCGATCCGCAGCCGGTCGCCGTCGCGGGTCACCGTGAAGCCCGAGAACGCGACGATCGTCCCGAGCACCGACAGCACCCACGCGACCGCGAGCACCGCGGCGAGCGCGAGCAGCCAGTCGCGCGGGGTGGTCAGCAGGAGGCGCTCGGCGTCCTCGGGGCTGAGCACCTCGTCGAGCACCTGCGAGCCGCCCGCCACCACCGGCACGAGCACCCCGAGCGATCCCGACGTCAGCGCCGCGGCGAGCAGCCGGCGCGGGCCGAGCCGCCACGACGGCGCGGCGCCGGAGGGCTCCGCGACGGCCGCCGCCCCGCGCGCGAGCGACCGCAGCTCCTCGGCGACCTCCGGCGCGACCGCCTTGAGCACGATCTCGCCGCGCGCACCGCCGCCCGCCGTCTGCACGTGCACCTCGACCGCCCCGAGCAGCCGCTGCGCCGGCCCCCGCACGCTGTCGACCGCCTGCACGCGCTCGAGCGGCACCGACGTGATCCGCTCGGTGAGGACGCCCTGGCGCAGGCGGATCGAGGCGCCGTCGACCCACCACTCGGTGCGCGCCCACGACGTCACGGCGGCGGCCAGCGCCACCACCGTGCCGATCGCCCCGATCAGCAGCAGATCGCCGAGCCCGCCGCCGCTGCCGACGAAGACCAGGACGACGACCGGCACGGCCAGCGCGCGCAGCTGGTCGAGCCCCTCCGCGAGGATCGCCGCCGGGTGCAGCCGCCGGCGCTCAGGTGTCATCGCGCGTGCGGGCCAGCGCCGCGACCCGCGTGCGGACCGTCTCCGCCTGGCCCTTGCGCAGCGCCGGGATCGAGACGCCGCCCGCCGCCGTGTGGAACGTGACGGTGGCCAGCCCGAACGAGTCCTGCAGCGGCCCGGACTCCGTGTCGACGTGCTGCACGCGCCGGATCGGGATGAGCGTCCGGCGCACGACGAACGCGCCGCGGAGCAGGTCGATCTCGTCCTCGCGCACCTCGTAGCGCCAGCGCCGCCAGCGCAGCGCCGGCACGACGCCGCCCAGCACGGCGACCGCCGCCGCGCCCACCGCCGGCGCCAGCCACCCCGGGCCGCCGAGGCCGCCGCCGGCGACCAGCGCGGCCACCAGGACGCCGAGCCCCTGCAGCGTGCCGGCCGCCCGCCAGTACCCGCGGGCCGCGACCGGCAGCCGCTGCGCCGGCTCGTCCACTACGGCGCGTGCACCGGCCGCGTCAGCGCCTTCACGAAGTCCTCCAGCTGCTGGGTCGTCCAGCACTCGAACGCCTCGCAGAACTCCTCGTACGCCGAGATCACCGAGTCGCCGTAGTTCCAGTACAGCCGCGGCTCGGGGTTGAGCCAGAACGTGCGCCCCGCGCGCGCCGCGATCTGCGCGAACGTGTCGGCCCGCGGGTCGCGCCCGTTCGTGCGCGCGTCGCCGAGCACGATGATCGTCGCGCGCGGGTGCAGCTCGTCCTCGACCAGCGCGCGGAACTCCGACCACACGCGGCCGTAGTCGGTGTAGCCGGAGACGTCCGCCACGCCCGCGTCGCGGGCGATCGCCTCGCTCACCGCGCTGAAGTCCCGCTCGCGCGCGAACACGTCGGTGACCTCGCTGACCCGCTCGATGAACACGAACGACCGCATCTTGCGGAACGCGTCGTGCAGGGCGTGCAGCACGGAGAGGAAGAACACCGACGCGCTCGTCACCGACGTCGACACGTCGCACAGCACGAAGATCTCCGGCCGCCGCGGGCGCACCGGCTTCTCCTTCACCACCACGGGCACGCCGCCGGTCTCCAGCGACGCGCGCATCGTGCGCCGCACGTCGACGTGCATCCGCCGCCGCCGGCCGCGGTGCTCCTGGCCCTGCGTCTTCAGCCGCCGCTTGAGCTGCGCCACGACGCGGTGGACCGACGCGAGGTCCTGGAGCGGCCCGGTGGGCAGCGCGCGGTCGAGCTCGTTCAGGGGCCGCTTCGCGGGAAGCGCCTCCTGGCGCTCGATCTGCCGCCGCTCCAGCTCGCGCCGCAGCAGCTGCTCGAAGCGCCGCAGCCGGTCGCGCGGCACGCCGTCGCGGCGCGGGTCGTCGGGCGGCAGGTCCGGCTGCGGCTCGGCGCGCAGGCCGAGCGCCCGCCGGATCCGCTGCACGTCGACGCCGATCACGCCCGAGCCCTCGCCCTGCCGGCCAAAGGCCGCGATCGCCAGCCGGGCGAGGTCGCGCATCTGGCTCTCGCCGCCGTCGCGCAGCGCCGCGGCGATCTGCTGGCGCAGCGTGTCGAGGTCCACGCCGCCGGCCGCGTCGCCGAGCTGCTGGCCGGCGTTCGCCGGGTCCTCCTCGCGGACGCCCTCCTCGACCGCGGCCGCCTCGGCGGCGCGGAAGAAGAAGCGCTCGAACACCAGCTCGAAGACGCGCCGGTCCTCCGGCGACTTGGCGAGCGTCGCCGCCAGCGCCTCGCGGAACAGCTCGGGGTCGGTCCAGCCGACGTGCTCGAGCGCCGCGAACGCGTCGAGCAGCGCGCTCGTCCCGACCTGCACCCCCTCGGCGCGAAGCTCCTCGCCGAGCTCGACGACCCGCGCGGCGAAGCCGCCGTCAGGCACCGAGCGGCGCCTGGAGCCGCACGCCGACGCGCTCGGCCACCAGGTCCAGGTCGGTGCGGTGCTTGACGATCACCGACATCGTGCTGCGGAACGTCTCGTCGTCGATGTCGCTGGCGCCGAGCAGCAGCAGCGCGCGCGCCCAGTCGATCGACTCGGCGATCGAGGGCGGCTTCTTCAGGTCGAGGTCGCGGACCATGCCGATGACCTCGACGAGCTTGCGCGCGACGGTCTCCGGCAGCTCGGGCGTGTGCAGCCGCACGATCGCCAGCTCGTGCTCGACGTCGGGGTAGTCGAGCCACAGGTACAGGCAGCGGCGCTTGAGCGCCTCGGTCAGCTCGCGGGTGTTGTTCGAGGTGAGGAGCACGACCGGCTGCGTGCGCGCCTCGACGCGCCCCAGCTCCGGGATCGAGATCTGGAAGTCGGACAGGACCTCGAGCAGCAGCGCCTCGAACTCCTGGTCGGTCTTGTCGATCTCGTCGATCAGCAGGACGACCGGCTGCTCGGACGCGATCGCGGTCATGAGCGGGCGCTCGAGCAGGAACTCGGCGCCGAAGATGTCGTCCTGGACCTCCTGCCAGCCGGTGCCCTGCGCCTCGGCCTGGATGCGCAACAGCTGCTTGCGGTAGTTCCACTCGTACAGCGCCTTGGCCTCGTCGAGCCCCTCGTAGCACTGCAGGCGCACGAGCTCGCGGCCGAGGTAGCGGCTCAGCGCCTTGGCCAGCTCGGTCTTGCCCACTCCGGCCGGCCCCTCGACCAGCACGGGCTTGCCGAGCTTGGTCGCGAGGAACCCGACGAGCGCCGCCGAGCCGGTCGGGAGGTAGCCCGCGGAGCGCAGCCCGCGGTCGACGTCGGCGACGGTGGTGGGACCGGACATGGGCGACGGATGATAGGACGGGTCCTGGAGATGCCCCTCGCCGCCACCGACATCCCCGCCGCACCGGTCGTGACGCTCATGGCGTTCGGCGTGATCATCGCGATCATCGGCCACGCTTCGCGCTCGCGCACGTTCGTCGTGGCCGGCCTGCTGATCCTCTTCATGGCGACGGGAGCGATGTTCGTCGGCGCGTTCGCCGCGTTCCAGGGCGACGAGCCCGACCCCCGCCCGCGGTGCGACGAGACGGTCAAGCGGTGCCCGAAGAAGGGCGACCCCGGGTTCCAGCCCTAGAGCCCGCCGACGAGCGACGCGACCGGCTCGACGATCCGCGACGGGCGGTACGGGAAGCGCTCGGCGCGCCGGGGGAGCGTACGGCCTAGCGCATCGCGCGCACGAGCCGCGCGTGCCGGCGCGCGGCGGCGCGGCGCTGGGCGCGGCAGCGCTGGACCGCGCGGGCGCGGCGCGAGCGCGAGCCGAGCTTCGCGGCGCGCTGCGTGCAGCGCCGGTAGGCCGCGCGGCGCTGCTCGGCGAGCTGGCAGCGGCGCACCGCGCGGCGCCGGGCCGTGTGGCCGCGGACGCGGTCGGCGCGGCGCATGCACGCCTGGAACGCCGTCGAGCCGCGCGTGCCGGACGTCGAGCCGGTGGTCTGCGACGTAGCGCCGGCGTCGCCCGTGCGCTCGGGCTCGCTCGCGGTGCCGGTGCCGCCGGCGTCGCCGCCGGTCGAGCCGCCGGTCGACGTCGTCGCCGCGGGCGCCGCGGTCTGCGGCGCGCGGGCGTCGATCCAGCTCCACAGCTTCGTGTCGGCGACGCGGGCGTAGACGCCGTACGAGTTCGGGTAGCCGCAGCCGAAGCCGCGCGACACGACGCCGACCTGCACGAGCGCGCCGGTCGCGTCGGGCACGACGAGCGGGCCGCCCGAGTCGCCCTGGCAGGAGTCCTTCATCCCGGTGCGCTCGCCGGCGCACACGTCGACGTCGGCGTAGAAGTCGCCGTGGATGGGGTCGTCGGTGAAGTAGGCGAGGTCGCAGTCGGCGTCGCTGACCATCGGCAGCTGGACCTCCTGCAGCTGGTCCTGGTACGCGAGGCCCGGGTCCATGAAGATCGACGTCCCCCAGCCGGTGACGATCGCCTGCTTGCCGGCGGCCCACAGCGGCTTCTCGGTGGCCGGGTTGGCGAGGCGGAGCGGTGCGCCCCTGGTCGCGGCGCGCTGCAGGGTCACGATCGCGACGTCGCCCTTGAAGTCCGAGTCGTACTCGGGGAAGACCTCGATCTTCGAGGCTCCGATCGTCTCGGCGCCCGTGCGGTTCCCGAGGTCCTGCGTGCCGACGAGGATGCGGACCGACGACGGCGGGACGACCTCGCTCGAGAAGTCCCCGTCGCGGTCGTCGTAGACGCAGTGCGCCGCGGTGAGCACCTTGTCGGCGCCGATCAGGCTCGCGCCGCACACCTGGTAGTAGGTCGACGGGCTCGGCGCGTCGTCGTACTCGAACGCGACCATGTACGGGTAGGGCCGCGTCGCGTCCTGGCCCCCGACGACGGCGGACGCGGTCGCGGGGAAGGTGAGCACGGCGGCGAGGAGGGACACCAGAAGGCAGCGCATCACCTCTCCAACGTACCCGCGAGGCGAACCTTGCGATCCGCGCTCCGCGGCCGTCCGCGAGGAAAGCCGGATGGTGGGACCTGCGCTGACTTTGCGAACGTGCCCTAGCAAGGCGTCTCGGACGGGTGTAGCGTCTCGCCATGCCGACCAAGCTCGACACCGCACGCCTGTTCGAACGCCTCTTCGAGGTGTACCGGGCGCAGTTCACCCTCATCGTCCCCGCGGCGATCCTCGTCTTCCTGCCGGTCGCGCTGGTCAACGGCGCGTTGGTCGCCGGAGGCGGCGCGGGCCTGGCGCTCGTCGGTCTGCTGCTGTCGCTCGTCGCCACCTTCTGGCTGCAGGGGATGGTGATCGAGGCGGTCCGGGACATGCAGGACGGGCGGCGCGACTTCTCGCTCGGGGGGCTCTTCCGGTCGGTGATGCCGGTCCTGCCGAAGCTCATCGGCATCGGCGTCCTCACCGGCATCGGCATCGCGATCGGGCTGGTGCTGCTCATCGTGCCGGGCCTGATCCTGATGACGTGGTGGGCGGTCGTCGGGCCGGCGGTCGTGATCGAGCGCCGGGGCACCGACGCGTGGGGGCGCTCGCGCGGCCTGGTGCGCGGCAGCGGCTGGCAGGTCTTCGGCGTGATCGTCGTCGTCTTCGTGATCCAGTTCGTCGCGAACGCGCTGCTGAGCGCGATCTTCGGGGGCAACGACAGCTTCGTCGGGCAGTCGCTGGCGTCGCTCATCTCGGGCGCGCTCGTCGGGCCGATCTCGGCGATCGCGGCGGCGCTGATCTACCTCGAGCTGCGCAAGCTCAAGGAGGGGTCGCAGCCGCCGGCGGGCGGCGAGCTGGGCGCGGCGGAGCCGGAGTCGCCGTTCGGCGGGTCGCGCGAGCCGCACGCGGGCGAGGCGTTCGGCGGCGGCGCCCCCGAGGCGCCGTCCCGCCCGCCGTCGCAGAACCCCTAGCGGTCGCGCCGCGGCGGACCGGCGTCCGAGGGCGGGACGCGGCGGGTCGGCGCGTCGGCCGGGTCGGCCGGGTCGGCGTCGTCGAGCGTGAGCTGGCGCGGCTCCGGCGGGCGGCGGGTGCGCGGCGCGACCTCGGTGGCGGCCGTCGGGGCGTCGCGGTCGGCGCCGGCGCGGGCCGGGGGGTCGGCGTCGCGGTCGTCGCGCAGCAGCGGCGGCTCCGGGCGGCCCGCGGCGCGGATCCTCCAGCCGGCTCCGGCGAGCGCCGCCGCGGCGAGGAACGCGAAGAAGAAGCCCCAGGTGATGCCGTCGGACACCGCGCGCTCGACGTCCGGGCGGTCGAACACGCGCCACAGCAGCAGCACCGCGGCCCACGCGCCCGCCGCGAAGATCACCGTCCCGTCCCCTCCCGGCAGGTGGAAGGCCCGCCGCTCCCCGCGGGCGAAGAGCAGGGCGAAGACGCCCAGCGCGACGAGCAGGATCGCGGCCTCGACGAACGAGAACACGCCGAACGCGGTGAACGTCGGGCTCGTCGCGCGCCCGCGGTCGATGACCGTGGCCTGGTACCACGGCAGGAAGAGCGTGACGAGCAGCGCCAGCGCGGCGAGGGCCGCGAGGCGCTGGTCGCGGTCGAGCTCGCGCCAGGCCGCCTGCACCCGTGCAGGCATCGCTAGGCGCCCAGCGCCTCCAGCCGGCGCTCGACGAGCTCGCGGATCCTCGGGTCGACCGCGGGGTCGCGCGCCAGCTCGCGCGCCTCCTCGAGCGCCTGGATCGCGCGGCGCCGCCGGTCGCCGTCGTCGCCCTCGTTCTTGACGACGTTGTCGGCGCGCAGCAGCAGCGTGCGGATGCGGTCGGCGGGGGCCGCGGGGCTCACGCCAGCGCTCCGGCCGCCGCGCGCAGCCGCTCGACGAGCAGCGCGGCGTCGTGCTCGGACACCGGGCGGATCTGGCCCTGGAACGCGAGCTTCCAGTGCTCGGCGGGCCACTTCTGCACGTGCTCGAGCTGCGGCGCGAGCTCCTCGCCGGGGACCTGCTCGCCGTCGGCGAGGACGATCTCGGGCTCGGTCTCGAACCGCCACGGATAGGCGTCGGCCTTGCCGGGCTTGCCCGGCCAGATCTTCTCGCGGTCCTCGTAGAGGTCGCCGGTGACGGTCACCGAGCCGGCGAAGCGCTGCACCTGCGTGAGCCAGAAGACGATCCGGTCGCCGCGCTCAACCTCCAGCGCGCGGTTGCGGTTGCGCTCCTTCAGGCCGATCACCCGGAACCCCTGCTCCCGCGTCGCGGCGAAGTTGTCGGGCGAGCCGGTCAGGATCCACGTGGTCATGGGCCGCCGATCCTACCTGCGCCGGTACGGGACCCATCCCGAGCAGGCGGCCGGCCTGGCGCACCCCGCGGTGCTCGCGCACGGCGGGTTCTGGCGCAACCGGTACCGTCGCGGCCTGATGGCGGCGCTGGCCGACGACCTCGTGGCGCCCGAGCCGGGAGCGGGGGCGCCGCCGTGAGCGGCGCGCTCGTCCGCGAGCAGGCCGCCGCGCTCGACGCCGAGGACCCGCTCGCCGGCTTCCGCGGCCGCTTCGCGATCGACGAGACCGGGCCGCTGTACGCCGACGGCAACTCGCTCGGCCGCGCCAGCCACGCCGCGCAGGAGGCGGTCGCCGCGGCGCTCGACGAGTGGGGCACGCGGCTCGTCGGCGGGTGGGAGGACTGGATCGACCTGCCGCGGCGCGTCGGCGACCTGCTCGCCGAGCACGTCCTCGGCGCCAGGCCCGGCGAGGTCGTGGCGTGCGACTCGACGACGGTCAACCTCTACAAGCTCGCCGGCGCCGTGCTCGAGGCCCAGCCCGGCCCGATCGCCGCGCTCTCGGACGACTTCCCGACCGACCGGTACGTCCTGCAGGGGCTCGCGGCCCGGCACGGCGTCGAGCTGCGGCTCGTCTCGCGCGCCCAGCTCCCGTACGCGGCGCGCGACGCGCGGCTCGTCTGCCTCTCGCACGTCGACTACCGCAGCGGCGAGATCGCCGAGCTCGACGCGCTGCGCCCCGCGAAGGGCGGGCTCGTCCTGTGGGACCTCAGCCACTCGGCGGGCGCCGTCGAGATCGACCTCGAAGGCAGCGGCGCCGACCTCGCCGTCGGCTGCACCTACAAGTTCCTCAACGGCGGGCCGGGCGCGCCCGCGTACCTCTACGTCCGGGAGGAGCACCAGGAGCGGCTGCGCAGCCCGATCCAGGGCTGGTTCGGCCAGCGCGACCAGTTCGCGATGGGGCGCGGCTACGACCCGGCCGACGGCGTCGAGCGCTTCCTCGCCGGCACGCCGCCGATCCTCGGGCTGGTCGCCGTCGAGGCCGCCGTCAGGCTGATCGCCCAGGCGAGCATGCCGGTGATCGCCGCCAAGACCCGCGCGCTGACCGAGCTCTTCACCTACCTGCACGACCAGTGGCTCGCGCCGCTCGGCTTCGTGCTCGCCTCGCCGCGCGGCGCCCGCGCGCGCGGCGGCCACGTCGCGCTGCGCCACCCCCAGGCGTGGCCGATCACCCGCGCGCTGATCGAGCGCGCGAACGTCGTGCCCGACTTCCGCGACCCGGACGTCATCCGGTTCGCGTTCCCTGCCCTCTACACGCGGTTCGTCGACGTGGTCGACGTCGCCCAGCGCACGCGCGACCTGGTCGAGGCGGGCGAGCACGAGCGCGTCGACCCGACGCGCCGGCGGATCACGTGATCGGGATGTCCTCGACCGGCCGGTCGTCGCCGCGCGGGCCGGGCTCCGTCCGCTCGATCCACCAGTCGAGCACCGCGCGGACGAAGATCAGCAGCTGACGGACCAGCTCGGCGAGCTGCGCGCGCAGCTCCGGCGGCACGACGTCGCGCAGCATCGCGAGCATCCGCACCAGCGCCTCCAGCTCGGCGTTCGCGTCGTCGGCGCGGCCCGGGACGTCCCAGCCCGCCGGCGGCACGCGCCCGGCGCCGGCCGCCGCCTCGTCGGCGAGCCGCTGCGCGGCCTCCTGCGTCGCGCGCAGGCGCTCGCGCAGCGCGTCGAGCGCCTCAGGCGGGGTCCGCGACTGCCGCGGCATCGAACGTGATCGTCAGGTGGCCGTCGTCGAAGCTGGCACCGGACGGTCGGTACCCGTTCAGCGCGGGCGGCAGCAGGATCGTGCGCTTCTGCCCGCCGACCCGGACGACCAGCTCGTCGCCGACCTTCTTCAGCCCCAGCTCGCCCCGGTCGGCGAACGGCAGCGGCAGGCGCAGCGACGCGCCGTCGCGCCCGACGACCAGCCCCTGCGCGAACGTGGAGTGCAGCACGTCGCCGGCCGCCCGCCCCGCGAACAGCGCCTCGCCGAGCTGGTCGAGCATGTCCGCCCCGCGGACCTCGCGGTCGAAGTACGGCGCGGTGAGGACCGGCACGGGCGCGAACGACGACTCGACCTCGTCGAGCGCGCGCCGCTGCGTCTCGCGCCAGCCCGCGAAGTAGTCGCCGACCCCGTCCGGGAAGACGCGGTTGACGACGACCGCGTCGGTCAAAAAGCCGTAGAGGTTCAGGTAGGTGAACGTCCGCCGCGCCTCGTCCATGACCATGCGGTCGGGGTTCATCACGAGCCGCAGCGTGACGCGCTCGCGGTCGCGGAGGATCTCGTGCATGGCGATCAGCGACTCGACGAACCGCTGCACGTCGCCGAGCACCTCCTCGCCGGGCAGCTGCAGGTCGAGCACCGCGCGCGCGAACGGCCGCGCGGCGTCGAGTATCCGCCCCTGCTGGGGGAAGACCTTCTCCAGCCACCAGCGCGCGACGTCGGGGAACGACAGCAGCCGCAGCGTCTCGCCGGTCGGCGCGCAGTCGACGACGACCACGTCGTACTCGCCGCTCTCGTGGTGCCCGCGCAGCGCGAGCAGGCTGAACAGCTCGTCGGCGCCGGGCGGCACCGTCAGCTCCTCGGCGCTGATCCGGTCGACGCCGCGCTCGACGAGCATGTCGCCCATCCACTCCTGGACCGCGGCCCAGTTGCGCTCGAGCTGCTCCTGCGCCGAGACCTGCTGCGCCCACAGCCGGTCGCCGAGCCGTGTCGCCTGCGTCCCGACCTCCTCCTCCAGCGCGTCGGCCAGCGAGTGCGCCGGGTCGGTGGAGAGGACGATCGTCCGCGCGCCGGCCTCCGCGCAGCGCCGCGCGGTCGCCGCGGCGACCGACGTCTTGCCCACGCCGCCCTTGCCCGTGTAGAGGATCGTGCGGGAGGCCATGCCGGTGCGCGAGTGTACGCTGGGCCGCCATGCCTCGCTGGTCTGTGCTGCTCCTCACCATGCTCGCGTGCGCGCTCGGCCTGGCCGCGTGCGGCGGCGACGACGACGTCGACGTGCAGCAGGTCCTGCGCGAGACCTTCGGGGGGAAGAAGGGCATCAAGAGCGGCCGGCTCGACGCCGGCCTGCGCCTCGACCTCTCCGGGCTCGCGCAGCTGCGCGGCCCGGTGCGCTTCAGCCTCTCCGGCCCGTTCGAGACCGCGGGCCGCGACGCGGTGCCGAAGTTCGACTTCGACGCGAAGGTCGACGCGGGCGGCGACACGTTCACCGCGGGCGCCGTGTCGACCGGCGACAAGGGCTTCATCGAGATCCAGGGGCAGACGGTCGCGATCCCCGACGAGCAGTTCCAGCGCTACCGCGAGCTGCTCGCGCAGGACGCGTCGGCCGGCGACGAGGGGGGCGTCAGCTTCAAGTCGCTCGGCATCGACCCGCAGCGCTGGCTGCGCAGCCCCGAGTACGCCGGCAAGGAGGAGGTCGGCGGCGCCGAGACGATCCACATCCGCGCCGGGATCGACGTGGAGCGGCTGCTCGACGACGTCAACCGCGTGCTCGCGCGCGCCGAGCAGGTCGAGGGCGACCGCGCCCGGCAGCTCACCGAGGAGGAGCGCAGGCAGCTCGGCGAGGCGATCGAGAACGCCCGCCTGGAGCTGTGGACCGGGGAGGAGGACCGGATCCTGCGCCGGATCAACGTGAAGCTGGGGTTCGAGCTGCCCGAGTCGGCCCGGCAGCGGGCGAACGGCCTGACCAGCGGCACGATCAGCTTCGACCTCGCGTTCGGCGCGATCAACGAGGAGCAGGAGATCCGCGCGCCCGAGAACGCCCAGCCGGCCGGCGGGGGCGGGGGCGGCGCGAGCGAGTACGAGCGGTGCGTCCAGCAGGCGGGGAGCGACGTCTCCGAGCTGCAGAAGTGCGCCGCGCTGGCCGGCTGATGCCCGCCCCGACGCACACCGCCCTCGGCACGTGGAGCGGCGGGCGCTTCATGCACTTCGGCGTCCCGCTCGACGACGAGCGGCTCGTCGCGCTGCTGCGCCCCGACGAGCGCGTCCGCACCGTCATCACCGCCGACGCCTACGGCGCGGGCGAGGCCGACCGCCTGCTCGGCCGCGCGCTGCAGGGGCTCGACCGCGACGCGTACTCGCTCGTCGGCGCGGTCGGCCACGACTTCTACGAGGGCGAGCGCGAGGGCGCGAAGGGCTTCCCGCGCTTCACCGACCCGCGGCTGCGCGGCCCGGACGCCTACGCCGGCTACCTGCGGATGGCCGCCGAGCGCAGCCTCGAGCGCATCGGCGCCGACCGCTTCGACGTCCTGCTCCTCCACAACCCCGACCGCACGGGCTACACGAGCGAGGCGGTGTGGGAGGGGATGGCCGCGCTGCGCGACGCCGGCCTGACCGCCGCGCTCGGCGTCGCCCCAGGCCCCGCCAACGGGTTCACGCTCGACGTCATCGCCTGCCTGGAGCGCTTCGGGGCCGAGATCGACTGGGCGATGCTGATCCTCAACCCGCTCGAGCCGTGGCCGGGCGAGCTGGCGCTCGAGGCCGCGGCGCGCCACGGCGTGGACGTCATCACCCGCGTCGTCGACTACGGCGGGCTGTTCCACGACGACGTGCTCCCCGGGCACGAGTTCGCCGAGCGCGACCACCGCACGTTCCGCCCCGCGGGCTGGGTCGAGGCGGGCCGCGAGCGGCTCGACGCGATGCGGCCGGTCGCCGAGCGCCACGGGCTGACGCCGCTGCAGCTGGCCTGCCAGTGGAACCTCGCGCACGAGCCGGTCCGCTGCGCCGTGCCGACGCTGATCGAGGAGCCCGGCGGCGCGAAGCCGATCGAGTCCAAGCGCGCCGAGCTGGCCGCG
This sequence comes from Solirubrobacteraceae bacterium, assembly GCA_035940955.1. Classification (GTDB taxonomy): domain Bacteria; phylum Actinomycetota; class Thermoleophilia; order Solirubrobacterales; family Solirubrobacteraceae; genus CADCVT01. The sequence continues at coordinate 1,967 of DASZEJ010000117.1, read as the reverse complement.
GTGCCGGCCGAGGTCGTCCTCACCGCCGAGGAGGTCGCCGAGATCCGCCGGATCGGCGACAACACGGGCTGCATGACGCTCAAGGGCGGCTCGCCCGACTTCGCCGGCGAGCCGCGCGCCGACGCGTGGCCGCTCACCGGCGAGCTCGAGGCCGTCGCGCGGCGCTGGCGCATCGACCCCGCGCGGCAGCTCGCGCGGTCGGGCTGATTCACTTCCGGCCCGTGCGGCGGCTTCGCAGCTTCTTCCTGAGCGGGTCCGGCTGGCCGTACCTCCTCGTCCCGTTCATCCCCGCCGCCGTCGCCCTCGAGCTGGGCCACGCCGAGGCGACGCTCGTGTTCGCCGCCGCGGCCGCCGGCGTCATCCCGACCGCCGCGCTGATGGGCCGCTCCACCGAGGAGCTGGCCGCGCGCACCGGGCCGGGCATCGGCGGCTTCCTCAACGTGACGTTCGGCAACGCGCCCGAGCTGATCATCGCCTTCTTCGCGCTGGAGAAGGGGCTGCAGGAGGTCGTCAAGGCGTCGCTCATCGGCTCGATCCTCGGGAACGTCCTGCTCGTCATGGGCGCCGCGATGCTCGTCGGCGGGCTGAGCCGCGAGCGCCAGTTCTTCGACCGCACCGCGGCGATGGTGCAGGTCATCATGCTGCTGCTCGCCGCGGCGGCGCTGCTGCTGCCGTCGGTCTTCGAGCTGATCGACGGCGGGCGGCTGCCGGCGGTCGGCGAGCGCGATGTCAACTACCCGAACGACATCGAGGAGATGTCGGCGATCGTCGCGGCGATCCTCCTGGCGACGTACCTCCTCGGGCTGCTCTTCTCGATGAAGACGCACCGCGCGCTGTTCAACCCGCCGCACGGCGAGGACGACCACGCGGGCGGCGCCTGGTCGATCCGCCGCTCGGTGCTCACGCTCGCGATCGCCGGCGTGGCGGTCGGCCTCATGTCCGAGATCCTCGTCGGGTCGCTGGAGGAGGCCGCCGAGACCTTCCACCTGAGCGAGTTCTTCGTCGGCCTGATCGTCGTCGCGATCGTCGGCAACGCGGCCGAGCACTGGGTCGCCATCTACTTCGCGGCGAAGGACAAGATGGACCTGGCGGTGAACATCTCGATCGGCTCGAGCGCCCAGATCGCGCTGTTCGTCGCGCCGGTCCTCGTGCTGCTGTCGTTCGCCATCGGCCCGCACCCGATGTCGCTCGTGTTCAACGGGTTCGAGCTGGTCGCGGTGCTGCTGGCCATCCTCGTCGCCAACTTCGTCGTCAACGAGGGCGAGTCGACGTGGTTCGAGGGGGTTCAGCTGCTAGCTCTGTATGCCCTCATGGGCGCCGTCTTCTTCTACGCCGGCTGAGCCGTGGAGATGCTCCACTGGGCGGTCCTCGGCGCCGCCCTGATCGTCTTCCTCTGGCTCGACCTGCACTTCTTCTCGCGCGGGCGCGAGCCGTCGTTCCGCGAGGGGGCGGTGTGGAGCATCGGCTGGCTCGTCGTCAGCCTGCTGGCGGCGGTCGTGCTGCTGGCGACTGACGGGTCCGAGCGGGCGCTCGAGTACACGACCGTCTACCTCATCGAGCGGTCGCTGTCGCTCGACAACCTCTTCGTCTTCCTGCTGCTGTTCGCGTACTTCGGCACGCCGGTCGAGCTGCGCGCGCGCCTGCTGTTCTTCGGGATCGTCTTCGCGCTCGTGCTGCGCGGCCTGGCGATCCTCGGCGGCGTCGCGCTGATCGAGCAGTTCCACTTCGTCCTCTACGTCCTCGGCGTGCTGCTGATCCTGCTCGCCTACCGGATCTGGCGCGGGGTCGCGGAGAACGTCGACCCCGACCGCAACCTCGTCGTCCGGCTCGTCCGGCGGGTGTTCCCGGTGACGCGCGAGTACGAGGGCAACGCGTGGTTCGTGCGCGTCGCGCACCGGACCCACGCCACGCCGCTCTTCGTCTGCCTCGCGGCGATCGTCGCGGCCGACATCGCGTTCGCCATCGAC
>DASZEJ010000116.1:0-10720 GCA_035940955.1 Solirubrobacteraceae bacterium | reverse complement strand
CGACGAGCCGTACAAGGACCGGTTCGCCGAGGCCGACCGCGGCCTGGTGACCGTCGCCGTCGGCCGCCCTCGCGTCGCCGCGCTCGCGGCGGCCGCGCTGCGGGCCGCGGCGAGGCTGCCCGACCGCCCGCGCGGGCTCATCACCCGGCGGGCGGCCTGAGCGCCTCAGGTCAGCAGGTGCCCTGCGCGACGCACGGGTCGACGACGCGCAGGTAGCGCCCCCAGTCGACCCCGTCGCGGATGTTGAACACGTAGTGCCCGTTGTACGTCGGGACGTCGTTCTCGCGAGCGAACCTCACCATCTGGTCCTCCAACCCGAACGAGGTGTAGGTCGAGCCCGACTCGAACGAGATGCCGAACTGCCCGCCGGTGTCGCCCATGTACATGCCGTACTCGGACATCGCGCGCAGGATCGTCTTCTTCCACTGCGGGACCGGCAGGGCGTTGATCTGCTCCGGCGTCAGCGTGAGCTGCAGCCGGGCGCCCATCGGCGGCGCGTCGGTGTTCGGCAGGCCGATGGCCGAGCACGGGCGGCCGGTCTTCTGCGCCGGGTAGACGTAGGTGCCCGAGTCGCAGGTCGCGTTCATGAACAGCGCGTGCGCGATCCGCGCGGTGTCCATCTCCTGCGCCCGGATCATGCCGGCGAGGTTGCCGAACCGCGCGGCCGTGGCGTCCGAGTCGCGCCCGTCGCCGTCGATGCGCGTGCGCCCGCCCCAGCGGAACTCGAGCACGCCGCCGCCGGCCGGCTTGGAGCGCACCTTGTAGAGGTCGTACTCCCAGCCGCTCGCCTGGTCGACGACCGTCAGGTGGGCGTCCCCGCCCGCGGCCGGGCGCGCCTTGTCGGGGATGCGGACCTTCATGCCCTCGATGTCGCACGTCCCCCAGTCCTCGTAGCAGTGCAGCGTGAAGACCGGGTCGGTCGGGCTCGAGTAGTACGTCGGGTGGCTCCAGTCGTCGGGCGTGTCGGCGTCGCCGGCGACGAGGTGGCCGGGGAGGCCGAAGCCGAGGACGCGCCGGACGATCGCCGACGAGTTCGGGTGCGCGGGCGCCCCGCTCGGGATCGGGCGGTTGAACGGGCTGTCGTCCGAGTACGGGCGCCAGCAGCCCGACGGCCACGAGCCGACGCTGAAGGTGCCGAAGCCGCACGTCCAGCTGGCGGGGCCCGCCGGCGTGGACGGCGCGGGCGCCGGCGCGGGGGCCGTCGGCGCCGGGGCGGGCGCCGGCTCGGTCGGCGCGGGCTCGGTCGGGGCCGGCTCGGTCGGCACCGGCTCGACGATCGCGTGCTTCAGCTTCCCGGGCCTGCGCGCGGCGGCGCGGGCCCGGCGGGCGAGCGTGCGGACCCGCCGCAGGCGGTAGCTGATGACCAGCCGGGCACGGCGGGCGCTCGCGGCGGGGATCGGCCGCGCGAGGCGGACCCGCATGCGGCCGCTGCCGCGGGCGGCGAGCCGGGCGCGCGCGGTGCCGAGGCGGAAGCCGCGGCGATCCAGCCGCAGCACGACGCCGCGGATGTTGCGGCCGCGCAGCCGGCTGAGGTCGAAGGACAGGGACGGTGCCGAGGCGGCCGGGGCCGCCTCGGCGGGCGCCGCGGTCGGGGCCGCGGCGGTGGTGATCAGGACGACGAACAGCGCACAGGCGCACGCCGCGACGGCACGCCGCAGCGAGAGATGCACAAACATGGGGATCCTCCGGGTTGGACAGAACCCCCCCGCTCCTTCGGCGGCCCGGCTGACTTTCGCTGGCGAACGAAGTCCCGTGGCTTTGCGAGCCCGCCTCGCGACGGGGGTGCCTTTGTCGGGAGAGCCTCCTTATGGCAACGGTCGGCTACCCAATCGGCGGCCGCCGCGGCTCAGCCCAGCACGGTACGCGGCCATGGACGTTTGAACGAAGTGGATTCAGCGTCCGCGCAGGAGGCGGCGGCGCAAGCGCTCCGCGCGCTCCGGAGGCGGCCCCGGTCGCTCGCCGCGCAGGATCGCCGCCGGGCCGGCGGTCACCAGCCAGGCGAGGCCGTCCGCGAAGCGGGGGTGCGCGCGGCGCGCGTCCTGGAGCTGCGAGGCCAGCCGCGGGCTGCGCCACTCGGCCGAGTGCGCGTCGGTCGCGAGCGCGTGGGCCCAGCCGCGCTCGAGCGCGCGGGCGGCCAGCGAGCGGGCGCGCGAGCGGCGCGGCTCGCGCAGCGACCGCGCCGTGAGCTGCACGAGCGCGCCGCGGGCGACGAGGTCGCCGAGGCGGTCGTGGTCGACCTGCAGGTCCGGGTTCAGCTCCGGGTGGGCGAGCACGACGACGACGCCGCGGTCGGCGACGGCGTCGACCAGCTCCTCGAAGCGCGGCGGCAGCGGGCCGTGCGGCGTCTCGAGCAGCAGCATCGTGCCGTTGCCCCCGAGCGTGACCGCGCGCAGCTCGTCGTCGGGCAGCTCGAGCGCGCTGCCGATCGCGACCTCGCCGCCGGGCAGCACGCGCACGGGCACCTCGTACCGGTCCAGCGCCGCCTGCAGCTCCTCGACGCGGGCGACGATCAGCGACGGCACCGAGCGCGGGAAGTCGTGGCGGACGTGGGGCGTCGCGACGATGGTGCGCACGCCCTCGGCCGCGGCGACCTCGACCATCGCGATGCTGCCGACGAGGTCGGCCGGCCCGTCGTCTATCGCGCACAGCACGTGCGCATGGAGGTCGATCACCTGACGCTCGTCTGGCGCGGGGCCCGCTGGGCGAGGCTGCGCACCGCGGTCGCGGCGCGCGTCGTCTGGATCCCGCGGGCGACGCGGGAGGCCTTGTGGCGGAACCGGCGGTCGTCGCCGTGGTAGACGCCGACGCGGGGCCATGCCAGCTGGGACCGCACGTGGCGCCCCGCGGGCAGTCCGGCACCGGTCTCGTAGCCGGCGTCGCGCGCGGCGGCCATGACGCGCTGGTCCACGTCGCCGTAGGGGTAGGCGATCGAGGAGCAGTGGCCGAGCTCGCGCTCGCAGGCGCGCTTGGCGCCGGCCAGCTCCTCGGCCAGCGCGTCGTCGGGCAGCGCGGTGAGGTGCGGGTGGGTGCGCGAGTGCGAGCCGATCTCCCATCCGGCGCCGCGCAGCTCGCGCAGCTCGTCCCACGACATCGGGATCAGCTCGTGCTCGTGCGGCGTGCCGATCCACTCCGACACGCCGGGCCACTGCATCGGCTCGCCGCGCGCCGGGAAGTCGGTGGGGACGAACACGGTGCCCGGCCAGCCCAGCTCGTCGAGAATCGGGCGCGCTCGCGTCAGCACGGAGCGGTAGCCGTCGTCGAACGTGACGGCGACGCGGCGACCGCGCGCGCGGCCGGTGACCGCGTCGGAGAACGTGACCCCGCGGTAGCCGCGCTCGGCGAGCATGCCCAGCTGGCCGCGGAACCGGTCGGGCATGACCGACAGCGACGCCGGCCAGGTGGGGCTCAGGGCGTGATAGCAGAGGACGAGGGTGTCGTTCATCGCCACCTTCACGTCAATCGGATCACGGTACCTGCTCCTGAGTCGCGGTCGTACCCGGCTATCCGGCGCGTTCGGCTGCGAGCACCCGCTCGATGGGCTCGAGCAGCGCCAGCAGCGACGGCTCGCCCGGCCCGGGGCGGCCGGTCGCGCGACGGATGCGCAGGATCATCTCGGCGGCGGCGGGCGCCAGCGCGGCGGCCGCCAGCGCGGCCGGGAGGCCGCGCGCGTCGAGCTCGGCGCGCACGCGGCCGAGCCCCTCACGCAGGGAGGGCACGGCCGCGTCCGGCCGCAGCCGCGTCCGCAGCTGCGCGTCGGACAGCTCGTACGTCCACAGGTCGAACGCGGGCCAGCCCTCGAGCCGGCCCCACTCCCAGTCGAACACGCGCAGCGACGCGTCGTCGTGGGACACGTTGCCGCGCCAGAAGTCGCCGTGGACGGCGCCGACCGGCAGCGGCGCCTCGGCCACCGCCTCCAGCGCGGGGCGGGCGAGCGCCAGCGCACGGTCGGCGGCGCCGTCGCCGAGCAGCGACCACGCCTCGCGCACGTCGCCCAGCGCGGCCTCGACGCCGCCGGGGCCGAGCGGGGCGGACCGGACGGTCGTCGCCGCGTGCAGCTCGCGCAGCCAGCGCCACGCGCGCTCGCGGTCCGGCGAGACGAGGTCGCCGGTGCTGCCGGCGAGCGGGTCGGGCCGCGCGACGACCGCGAAGTCGCCCGGCGGCGACAGGCGCCCCAGCGGCGGGAGGGGGAGGGCGCGCGCCGCGCCGGGCGCCCGCGCGAGCCGGCGGCGCAGCTCCTCGACGAGGTCGGTCTCGTGGCGCAGCCGGTCCGACCAGCGCGGGTCGGCCATCGCGAGCACGACGGCGTCGGGCTCCTCGCGGCCGGGGGCGAAGGCGAAGCAGACCGCCTTGGCGAGCTGCGAGCCCGAGGGCGAGAACAGGACGATGCGCGGATCCGGGAGGTCGTCGCCGAGCACCTCGCGGATCGCGCGCGCCGCGAGCCCGTCGGCCGCCGGCTCGAGCAGCGCGCCCGCGCGCGCGAGCTCCCAGCTGAGCGGCTCGGCGTGCGCGCGCACACGCCCGAGCAGCGGCCGGCGGGGCGCCGACGCGTCGGCGAACCGCGTGCGCATGTACAGCGCCGCCTCCGGCGCGGTCACGTCCGTCCCCTGCAGCGGGTGGGCCGCGTCGGGCCACAGCGCCCACGCCGAGCCGCCGCGCGCGCGCCGCACGAGCCCGCGGGCGACGATCTGCGCGCGGCCGGTCCGCACGCACCCGCGCGCGGCGAGCAGGCGCAGGGCGGCCGAGTGCGGTGCGGCGGCGGGCTCGGTCACGGCCCCTCGGGCGCCGTGCGCCCGACGATCCGGAGCCTGATGTAGCGCAGCGACGCCGGCGCGACCAGCGCGACCAGCGCGAGGTACACGGCCGCCCCGGCGCCCGCGCCCGCCGCGAGCGCCGCCCACGGCGAGTCGAGCGCCCGCTCGACCGCGAGCATGACCAGCGCCATCCCCGCCGTCGGCACGACCGCGGGCCACACGGCCGCCGCCATCTGCCGCGGGCGCACGGCGAGCAGCCGCGACGCCAGCGCGAGGCCGATCAGCGAGAACAGCCCGGCGACCGCGGCCTGCGACGCCGCGACCGCGTCGATCCCCCGGTCCACCAGCAGCAGCACGCCCGCGGCCAGCAGCGCCGCCCGGAACACCGCCAGCCGCACGAGCACCCCGGCGCGCCCCGTCGCCTTGTAGACCGTCCCGGCCGGGATCCCGATCGTCACCCCGAGCGCGTACAGCGTGAGGATCTGGGTGACGGTCGCCGTGTCCCGCCACTTCTCGCCGAACAGCGCGAGCACCACCGGCTCGGCCAGCACCGCGAGCCCCGCGGCGAGCGGCAGGCCGACCATCAGCGTGTACCGCAGCGCGGTCAGGTAGGCGCCCGCCAGCGCGTCGCGCGACACCGACGCGAACGCGGGGAAGAGGACCTCCGACGCGACGTTCGACATGTTGATGATCAGCAGCTCCGGCAGCCGGAAGCCGAGCACGTAGAGGCCGAGCGCGGCCGGGCCGAGGACCTTGCCGACGACGAGGTCGTCGAACGTGCCGATGAACGCGTTGAGCAGCGAGACGAGGCTCAGGCCGCCGCCGAACGCGAGCAGCTGGCGGACGTGCGCCCGCCGCGGCCGCCGCCGCGGGCGCCACGGGACCACGGTCCAGATCGCCACGGTCCGCGCGACCGTCCCGACGAGGTAGCCGATCACCAGCGCCCACACGCCCATGCCGGCGACCGCCAGCGCGATCCCGGTGACGCCGCGCACGGCCGCGTCGGCGAAGTCGGCCACGGTGATCGAGCGGAAGGTCATCGCCTTGCGCGCCAGCGCCTCGTGCGTCGTGCGGAAGGAGCGCAGGAAGAAGTTGAGCCCGAGCACGGCGGTGATCGCCAGCAGGTCGGGCTCGTCGAACACCGCCGCGGCGACCGGGCTCAGGGCGATGACGAGCAGGGTGAACGCGAGCCCGACGCCGATGCTGAGGACGAACGCGGTCTCGGCGCGGTCCTCGACGGCGTCCCCGGTGTCGACGATCAGCGCCTGCCCGACGCCGAGGTCGGCGACCGCCTCCAGGAGCGCCATGACGGTCAGCGCGAGCGCCACGAGCCCGAAGTCCTCGGGCGTGAGCAGGCGCGCGAGGACCGCGGTCGAGGCGAGGACGAGCACGCGGCCGCCGACGTAGGAGCCGTACGCCCAGGCCATCCCGCGCAGGGTGCGCGTCGCGATTCCGTGCTCGGTCGCCGAAGCCAAGGCGCCTTATGATGTCGCGCCGATGCGACTCGCCGTCATCGAGCCGTCGATGCTGGGCGGGCTCCTGCACTACGCCGTCCAGCTCGCCGACGGCCTCGCCGGGCGCGGGCACGACGTCGACGTGCTCGCCGCGCGCGGGAACGAGCTGGCGGGGCGCGCGACGCGGGCGACCATGCGCGACGTCCTCACGCCGCCGATCCGCGGGCTGCGCCAGCCCGACTCGCTGCCCGGCATCATCGCCCGGCAGGCGGAGGTCGGCGTGCGGGTCACGGCGGAGTGGGCGCGCGCGGCGTACGAGGCCCGCCGGGGCGGCTACGACGTCGTGATCCTCAACGGCGACATGAGCCTGTTGCCGGCCACGCTCGCCGGCCTCTCGATCACCGCGGGGAGCAGGGGGCCGGTGGTGGCGGGGGTCGCCCACAACGTGCGCGTCTACAACCGCTTCCGCGGCGAGGAGATGTTCGGCGCGGCGCAGGGCTCGCAGCGGCTGCTGGGGCGGCTGCTGTCGAGCTACGACCTCGTGTTCGTCCACGGCGAGCGCAGCCGCAAGGAGTTCCTGGAGCACTGGCCGCCGACGCGGCTCGCGGTGATCCCGCACGGCGACGAGCGGATGTTCGGCGACGCGCCGCCGCCTGCGCAGGAGGAGCGGATCCTGTTCTTCGGCGACTGGCGCAAGGTCAAGGGGCTGCCGATCCTGATGGACGCCTTCGACCTGCTGGTCGAGCGGCGGCCGAGCGTGCGGCTGACGATCGCCGGGGCGCCGTTCCCCGCCGACCTCGACCCCGAGCCGGTGCGGGCGTGGGCCGCCGGGCACGGCGAGCGCGTCGAGGTGATCGACAGGTACGTCCCGGTCGAGGACGTGCGCGGCGTGTTCGCCCGCGCGCGGGTCGTGGTGACGCCGTACCGCGTCGGCTACCAGAGCGGCGTGATCCACCTCGCGATGTCGATGGCGCGCGCCGTGGTGACCGCGGACGTCGGGGACCTGAGCGCGGTGGTCCGCGAGGGCGAGACCGGGCTCGTCGTGCCGCCCGAGGACCCGGCGGCGCTCGCGGACGCGCTGGGGCGGGTCGTCGCCGACGCCGAGCTCGCGGAGCGGATGGGCGCGCGCGGCCACGAGCGCGTCGTGCAGGCCGCGAGCTGGGACGTCGTCGCCGAGAAGGTGGAGGCGGCGCTGCTCGAGCTGCCGGCGCTGCGCGACCGCGCGGCCGCGACCGTGGCCGCCTAGGGCTCCAGGACCGCGACGCCGTACTCGCCGCCCGGCCACCAGTGGTCGCGCGTGCGCTCCTCGAACGTCGCGTACCGCTCGCCGCGGCGCTCGCACAGCGCCCGCAGCGCGCCGCTCGTCGACGCGTCGCGCGAGATGACGGTGACCGGCGCGGTGGCGTGCCGCAGCACGGTCTCGAGCTCGAACGTCTCGTGCTCGTAGTCCTTGATCGTGTCGTGGATCGTCAGCTGCACGGGCGTCTCGGCCAGCGCGCGCGGCAGGGTCTCGCGCACGTCGCCGGCGTGGTGGGTGAGGAGGTGCGCCTGCTCCGGGCCGACGAGCCAGCCGGCGCGGGGCGCGACGTCGAAGCCGAGCACGCGCCCGGGGAAGCCCTCGGCCGCGTTGCGCTCGACCGCGCGCAGCAGCACCGCGGTGCCGAGGCCGTCGTGCACGCCCAGCTCGCCGATCGCCGCCGGCCGCTGGAGCCGCACGAGCGCGTACCACATCCGCCGCCCGGCGTAGCGGGGCTCGCTGTCGCGCGTCGCGGCGCGCGTCCGCAGCCGCCGGCGCAGCGCCTCGCGCAGCTCCTCGTCGCCGTCCAGCTCGGCGAACAGCCGGCGCACGTCCTCCCCGGGTGCTCCCGCCGTGCGCGCGGTGAACGCGGCCAGCTCGTCGACGTTCGCCAGCTCGTAGCTGAAGTTCGCCAGCTCGCGGCCGGTGGCCAGCCAGCGCAGCGCCTCGTGCGGGCGCCGGCGCATGGCGGCGCGCTCGTGCCACCCGACGCGGACCCGGTAGGCGAGCCGCGCCGGCGGGAAGGCCGCGAGCCGCTCGCGCACGTCCATCGCGGCCGGAGGTTAAGACAAATACCTCTCAATATGCAGCCGCACGGCGGAGTGGACGTCGAGCCGCTCACCCACGAGCGCGCGCCCCCGGGCGCCGAGCTGCGCCGCGAACGCCGGGTCCGCGAGCACCCGGCGGCACGCGGCGACCAGCGCGCCCGCGTCGCCCGGCGGGACGACGAGGGCCGCGTCGGCCGCCAGCGTCGCGAGGTCGGAGACCGAGGTCGCGACGACCGGCGTGGCGCTCGCGAGCGCCTCCATCGGCCCGAGCGGCAGGCCCTCGGCGCCGGTGGTCGGGAACACGAACGCGTCGGCGGCGGCGAGCAGCTCGGGGACGTCCTGGCGGACGCCCGCGAGGCGCAGCCGGCCCTCGCGCGCCGCCGGCGAGCGCTCGAGGTCGGCGCGCAGCGGCCCGTCGCCCGCGGCGAGGACGACGGTGGCGCCCGGGTCGCGGGCCAGCTCGTCGGCGAGCCCGGGCAGCAGCTCGACGCCCTTGCCGGGGCGCAGGTGCGACGTGGCGAGCACGAGCCGCTCGCCGTCGGAGATCCCGAGCCCGGCGCGCGCGGCGGCGCGCCGCGCCGGGTCGGGCCGGTAGGCGTCGACGTCGACGCCGAGGTACGAGACCGCGACCGTCTCCGGCGGGACGCCGAGCGCGACGAGGTCGCGGCGCGCGCGGTCCGAGACGGCGAAGAACACCTCGACCTGGCGCGCGAGCCAGCGGTGGCGCGCGGCCGCGAGCGTCGCGCGGGACGTGCCCGGCGTCGCGTGCTTGGTGGTGAAGCGCCGCTCGACGCCGAGCGCCCGCGCCACCGCGAGGGCCAGGTAGGCGTCGAGGCCGAAGTGGGCGTGCAGGTGCGTGGCGCCCGTCCGGCGCAGGACGCGCGCCAGCCCGCGCAGCGCGCGCGGGTCGGCCGGGTGGCGCGCGAGCGGGACGAGGTGGACCGGCGCGCCCACGTCGCGCACGAAGGCGTCCGCGGCCGGCGGCTCCGGGAAGACCAGGTGCGTGCGCGCCCCGGCGGCGGCGCACTCGCGCGAGAGGGCGACGAGGAATCGCTCGAAGCTGCCGTACTGCTGCGAGCGCCAGCCCATGACGTGGACGATCGACGGCCCCCGGTCGCGCCCCCGCGTCATCGTCTAGGTTCGGGTCCGCACATGGGCGGCGGCAAGGATACGCGGGCATGACCGCCGTCCCGGGCCGTCTCGTCGCGGCCCCGGGCTCGGCCGAGCGGGGCGTGGCCGAGCTGCTGGCGTGGCTGTGGCGCCTCGGGCCGGTGCGGGACGGTCCCGCGCCGGACGCCGTCGCGGTCGGCGGCGCGGCCGGCGCGGCCGAGCTGCGCGCGCTCGTGGGCGAGCGGCGGCTGGCCGGGGCGGTGATCCTGGCCGGCGAGGCGGGGGAGGAGCGCGACGGGCTGCCCGCGCGGAGGGTGGTGCGCGGCGTCGCGCGGCTGCGCGGCGCAGGCGCGCTGGACGGCGAGCACGTGCTGCTCGGCGGCGGGCAGCCGGCGGTGCGCTCGTCGCTCGGCGTCCACGCGGTGCGCGACGAGCGCGTGCTCGTCGCGGGCGCCGGGCCGGAGCGCTGGGGCGACCTCGCGGCGGCGTGGCTGCTGCCCGCGCTCGCGGACTTCCTCCCGGGCATCCTCGACCGCCCGCTCGTCGCGCTGCCCCCGCTCGGCTGCCTGCGCCTGGACGACGCGCCCGGCACCGCCGAGCTGCAGCTGCTCGACCGCGCGAAGCCCGACGAGCGCGAGCGCCGGCGGCTGCGGGCGATGGCGCGCGCGCTCGAGTCCTCGGGCAGCCGGCTCGTCGCGGCGGTCGCGGCGCGGGCGCTGCGCGACGGCGACGTCGTCCCGATCGACGAGGTCTGGCCGGCGTCGATCGCCCTCATCGCCGAGTCCGTCGAGCGCGGCCTGATGGAGCCCGCGAGCCACGGCCTGCTGCACCTCGATCCCGCCGAGCACGCCGCGGGCCGCGTCGCGCCGCGCGAGTTCCTGCGCCTCGACCGCGACGAGGCGGGCCGGCGGCTGGACGAGGCGCTCGCGTGGATGCGCGCGCGCCTCGGCCCGGCGCGGAGCTTCATCGCCCCGGCCTGGGGCTACAGCGACGGCGCGCTCGCCGCGGCCGCGGAGCGCGGCCTGACGACGTGGATGCCGCCCCGCCCCGGCCCGCTGCTCGACGGCCACCTGCTGCGCGAGACGCTGCATGACGGGGTCCCCGGGCTGATCGGCGTGCGGTACGCGCCGCTCGTGCGGCTGGCCGAGGCGGGCCTGCCGCCGACGGTCGTCTTCCACGGCCGGATGCTCGACGACCGGCTGCCGCGGCTGCGCGCGGCGCGCGACGCGGTCGCGCTCGCGCGCCTGGCCCGCCGCCGCGACCTCGAGCGCATCGCGGCGCTCCGCGGCGTGCGGTGGGTCGGCGCGGCCGAGCTGGTCGAGCGCCTGCGCGCGCACGCTG